>NZ_CP014143.1:2756706-3125913 GCF_001750105.1 Microbulbifer aggregans | reverse complement strand
TCCCGGGAGAACATGCCGAATACGCGATACGCGTCTGAGGCGGCCAGGAGCTGCGTTTCTTCCGTGCCGTCTGCAGACAACAGGTAATAGCCCTCACGCTCGTTGCCGTCGGCATCCCGACCGATCAACAGCGCCTCACCGTTAGGCTGCCATTCAAAAAAGCTGATCCCACTGCCAAAGGTGAGTTGCTGAGGCCAACGATTTTTTAGGTCGGTTACCCAGAGTTGCGGCTCACCGGTAATGCGCCGGATGAATGCCACCTGATCTCCGCGGGGGGATACTTTGGCGGACAGCGCGCCCTCTGCCATCAGATAGCGCACGATGTCCGCGGGTTGTTCCCCGGCCAGTCCAACCGTCACGGGTTCAGCCCTGGGAATATCCTCGGGATGACCCCATTCAGGAGTTTGTGCGAGAACAGAAAAGGGGAAAAACACCAGTGCGACTGCGTAAACGAGGTGTCGCTTGAACATTCTTATGTCCTCTGTTGAATGAGGGCTTTCGCAAACACAGAACTTCAGCTTGCCGGCCAGATCTAGGATTTCTGAAATAACGACCGGAGCCCGTAATGGAGGTGTCCTCGCCAACGTTGACATCAGAAGGGAGGAAGTGCAAGAGGGGTGGATTACAGGGGCTTACACAGTAGTTATTGGTATTGGGGAGTCGTCCGGCCGCTGAAACGCTATTGTTGGCGCTCCTCGATCAGTACGCCGTCAGAGATGCGTTCACTGGGATGCAGAACGAGTGTCTCACCATCGCCCACGCCCTCGAGTACCTGCGCTTGCAGGCCATTGTTCTTGCCGATTTTGACGATGACTCGTTCAGCACGGTCTCCCTCGACTCGGAAAACTGCCCACTCTCCCTGGTGTCGGAACAGTGCCCCGGTAGGCAGCTGCAGTACGTCTTCCCCGCGCCACACCCGGATTGCGGCATCTACCCGGTAACCGTGGCCCAGCCGTGACCATCGCTCTCGCGGCTCGGTGAAGTCGATAATCACGTTGACCCGCTGTTCCTCGATACCGAGCGCAGAGATCTTGGTAAACCCGAAGGGTTCGACCAGCCGCACCCGTCCGGTGAGAGGTTTCTCGCCGCCCCAGCTGGTGAATTCCACTGGGGCGCCGGGTTCTACCTGCACCGCATCCCGGGAGAGCAAATCGACCACCACTTCCAGTTCGGCGGCGTTCCCGATCTCTACCAGTGGAGTGCCGGCGATCACCACCCGCTCGCTTTCCTGCTGCAATCGCAGCACCCGGCCACTAACGGGTGCAGTGACGGTCACGATATCTTCAGGGTTGGCAGCACTGCCAGGCTCCGGAGAGATCAGTAGCGCGCGGGCGCTGTCGACATCTCCGGCGCGGGCGCGCTCCGCGGCCTTGGCGGTATCAACAGCGGCGATGGCACTGTCCAGTGCGAGTTCAGCGCGTTCCAGCTCGGATTGTGATACGTAATTCTTTTTTGCCAGGGCGCGAATGCGGCGGGCGTCGGAGCGGGCAAAGGCGAGGCGGGCCTCGGCATCACGCCGTTCTGCCCGCGCCAGATTCAGCGCAGCCTCGGCACTCTGGATCGCGGCGAGGGCCTGGGTACGCCCGCGCTTGTCCAGAAAGCCCGGACTGGTGGGAAGTAGTTCTGCGATCAGTGTCTTGTCGGCCTCGACGACATCGCCCACCTCGCGACCGATACGCAGTAAATAACCGGTGACCGGTGCCGAAACCACGTAGACATCATGCACGCGGGTATAGCCCTCGTCGCGCACAAACACCTCCAGGGGGCCACGGGAAACTGCAGCCAGATCGACCGGGACAGGCTTCGGCAGGTAGGCATAGACAAAGAATGCCACCAGCGCCCCGAGAAGGGCGCCGGTCACTATCCTTCGCAACAGCTTTTTGCCCATGTCACTCCCGGGTTTTGAGGACCGCAATCAGGTCGAGGTGATCGATTCGGCGGCGCACCAGCATGCCAGAACCGATGGCCGCCAGAACAACGACAAGAGCGGCGTAGCCGTAGGTGGAATCACCGATCACCAGCGGGATCCGGAACAGCTCGGTATCGAAAGACTGTACCAGCAGGGCGGCCAGCAGGTAACCGAGCAGAGCACCCAGTGGCAGTGCCAGCACAGTGAGCAGCGCCAGTTCTCCCAGCAGAATATAGGAAACCTCGCCGCGGGTAAGGCCCAGTACACGCAGGCTTGCCAGTTCACGCCCGCGCTCTGACAGGGAGATACGTGCATTGTTGTAAACCACGCCTACCGCGATCAGGCCGGCAAAGAGTGTGTTGAAAAAAACAAAGGTGCCGAGGCTGTCCTGCAGGGTTTCATAGAAGGCATTCTGTGCCTGTTCCTGCAGGCTGACGCCCGCGACCACCGGTGTGTTCTTCAATGATTCATACAGGGCATCGGTCTCGTCGGGGTCGACCAGCAGATAGGCACCCGAAATGGCACTGTCTTCCATCAGCAAGCGGTTCATCGCGTCCAGGTGCATATAGGCGGTGGTGCCCATATAGGTTTTGACGATACAGCTCACCATCAGGTCCACTTCGGGCCGGCGGCCGGTTCGTACTTCCACCCGCAGCAGGTCCCCGGTGCCGATGTCGAGCAATTCCGCAAGCTTGTCGGACAACACGAGCCCCTGCTCCGGTAATGCTACAGGGTGTAAAGTCGTATCGACGATCCGGCTCAATTCAGGCTCCGCTTCAAGCCCGAGGATTGCCTCACGGCGCACATTGGGTCCGTTGCGGAGCACTACGGGGATGGCGCGAAAGGGCTCGGCCGTCATCACACCCGGTGCATGCAGTACATCCTGAATGGCGCGCTTGTTGCGCGGTTCGACAAAATTCACTGTCACGTCCTGGCGGTCGATGACGTTGAAACTGATATCCACCATAAACATCATCGCGTCCATGGAAAAGCTTGCACCGATCAGCAACCCCATGGACATACCAATGCCGAGCACTGTCATTGCGGCGCGCTTTGGCCAGCGGTAAATGTGCCTGAGGATCATCCGACTGGGCTGGTCGACCCAGGGTGCCAGTCTCTCCAGCCAACGGGCCGCGCGGCTGTAATCCGGTGGAGGCGGCGGCACCATGGCGATGGCGGGTTCCAGTTGCACTACGCGACGGACCGATGAGACGGTACCCACACCGGCAACCAGTAGGCTGAAGCCCACAGAAACCAGGTACACGTCTGGTGGCGGGCGAAACAAAAGGAAAGGGAACTTGAAGAAGTCCTGATACATATGGGCGAGGCCGCGGCCCAACCACAATCCGAGAAGGATCCCGATCACCACACCCAGCAGCGTAATCAGACCGATCATCTTCATATAGTGTTTGGCGACGGCCCCATTGCTGTAGCCAAAGGCCTTGAGCAGCCCGATCTGCTCGCGCTCCGTATCGATCAGCCGTCCCACCACCACATTGAGCAGAAACGCAGCCACCAGCAGGAAAATTGGTGGCAGGATGCGGCCGATGGTTTCCAGCTGGTTGATTTCATTGGTGAGGAACTGGTCCGATATCTGCTGATCCCGCCCGTAGGCGCCCGTGGCGCCATAACGCTTTAACAGGTTGTCGAGTCGCTGGATCAGGGCGTCTTCGTCGGTGCCTGTGGAGGTCAGGATCACTGCCTCGTTGAAGGCGCCGTCCAGGTCGAACGCATGCGCGAGGGCATCCCGGTTCATCCACAGTACGCCAAACCGTTTCTTGTCCGGGACAATTTCCCCGGGCGAAATCGCATAGACATATTCCGGCGACAGGACGATTCCGGTCACGGTCAGGCGTTTCTTGGTGCCGTTGAGAATGGCATACAGGTGGTCACCGGGCTCCAGCTGGTGCGCCTCGGCAAAGGCATCCAGTACCAGCACTTCCTCTTCGTGCTGGGGATCGAAGTAGCGGCCGCGATGGAGGACGATATCGTTGATATGCGGTTGCGGGAACGGGGGCAGGGACTGGATTTCTCCGGTGATGGGCGCGGACGCACCGGCCACATCGAGGATCACCCCGGCACGGATGCGGGTTTCCGCCCGCCGTACACCCGGGAGTGCGGCGATCTCGTCGAGCAGGGCATTGGGTGCGCGTTTGACCGGTGCAACCACGTCGGCGAAGCGATAGCGCTCGTAATAGGCACTGCGGGTCTCCGCCAGGGAGATCAGCATGCCCTTGGACATCACATACATGCCGATGCCACAGCCGATCACCACGGCAATCGCCAGTGCCTGGCCTTTGATAGACCACAGATCCCGCACCAGTTTGCGGTCCAGTGGGCGCAACCAGTCAATCCACATGGCCAGAGGGCTCCTGCTGCAACGGATGCCGCTCCGGTCCTGGAACGGTGACGTGGAGCGGACACTGGCTGGAGTGAACGTTTCGGCGAGTCATCGGATACGCTACCAGCTCAGGGCCGACGGTTCGCAGGGCGTCTCGTTGGTGCGACTCTCCTGGATCTGGCCATCCGCCATATACAGTACCCGGTCCGCCATATCCGCGATCCCCGCATTGTGTGTAATCACCATGGTGGTGGTATTCAGTTCCCGGTTCACCCGCGCGATCGCCTCCAACACCACGATGCCGGTCTTGCTGTCGAGGGCGCCGGTGGGCTCGTCGCAAAACAACACATTGGGTTGTTTGGCAATGGCGCGGGCGATGGCGACACGCTGCTGTTCGCCTCCGGACAGCTGGGCAGGGAAGTGGTGGATGCGTTGCTCGAGGCCCACCAGTTTCAGGGCTTGTTCCGGTTCCATCGGGTTGCTGGCGATCTCGGTCACCAGGGCCACATTCTCCCCCGCTGTCAGGCTCGGGATCAGGTTGTAGAACTGGAACACGAACCCCACGTGTTCGCGCCGGAACTGGGTCAGGTGCCGATCGTCGAAGGCGGTCAGCTCCTGGTGGTCGAAATAGACGTGGCCCTCGGTTGGTGAATCCAGCCCACCCAGAATATTGAGCAGCGTGGACTTGCCGCTGCCGGAGGGGCCCAGCAGGACCACCATCTCGCCCCGCGGTACTTCGAGGTTTACGCCGCGCAGGGCAAAGACCTGTGTATCGCCACTGCCGTACACCTTGGTCAGGCCCTCGGCGCGAAATGCTGGGTGATTATTCTCTTTCATGGTGAAACCAATATAGCTGCGACCATACCGACAGGGGGCATGGCGCATTACGCTTGGGTATCGGTCGCAGCCCCGAGGTGACGGGCTTGTGCCGACTAGTGCATAGCGGCTAATGGCAAAGCGAGCGGGAGGGCCTATGGCGGATGACCGCAATATCTACCAGTCGGTGGATAACAAAACAGATGTACATGAATTGGCGCTGAAAATCCGGGAGGATGTAGAGAATGCGGACACCCGCGCGGCGCTGACTGAACTGCACCGCAGAGCCGGTTATCTGGTAACCCTGTCACACAGTAGCGCCTGGAAAGAGAAGTTCGGTGACGATATCGAAGAGATTCGCGACACCGCTCAGGAAGAGTTCGGCGTTACCGCCAGAAAGATCAATCGACGTGCTGAAGATATCGGTACCGATGCAGACTACGACGAGAGCTGGGGTGAGAGCGATGACAACTGAGCGGCGTGAATACAAGGCGACCGAGTCTCGTTACAAGGGTGGGGCAGAGGAGATGTACATCACCTACGACCTGGAGCAGAAAACCCGCGGCGGCGGCACGGCAATGTATCCCAAGGTCAAGCGGGTTTACATCGCCGGTGACGTCAGTGACTGGAGCGTGGGATTCTTCGAAAAAAGCTCTGGGAATAAGGTGCACGGAGTACGTATTGAATACGCGCAGTCCCGGGCTGGATATGATCGCTCCGGATACACAGCCACCCGCAGCGATACCGGTACGGAGTACGAGGTGGCGCCGACCCATGTCCCCGAGAGTCGAACAGAATATACGAAAATCATCGAAATTCCCGAGGATGCCGACAACATCTGTTTTCATGAGGGCAGATTGCCACAGAAATACCGCGATGCGTTACAGGATGTGCGTTAACCCGCGGGCCAGAAAAAAACGACCGCCACTCCGGCGATAAACGTTGGGGCAAACATCATCAGTACGCGGGATAACAGTCTGCCTCCACCCAGCATGCCCGCAGCGCCAGCTTTGAAGATCATATTGGCCAGCGTGGCGATAATCATTGCGCGCCACGCTGTGTCTGTTGTCAGCGTCCCCTGATTGGCGAGATTGGCGGTGGAGAGGGTGATCGCATCCACATCGGTGAACCCGGAAATCAGTGCGACCACATAAATGCCCTGATTGCCAAAGTATTCCTTCGCGGCAGCGATCGCCACCAGGACCAGCGCATACAAGCCACCAAAAATCAGCGCCGGTGTCAGTTCTGCGGGGTTGCCGTGCTCTGGCATCTGATATTCTTGCTCACCGATAAAGTGATAGGCGAGTGCGCAGACCAGCAGGCTGACTACCAGGAGTGCCGCCAGCGGTGGGATAAACTTCACGACGATGCTCGGGGCGACTACCGCGATCTCCACGAACATGCGCACAAATATCGTCGTGGAGGCAATCAGGATCACCAGCGCTGCGAGATCTGAGATGCCCGGGTTCTCGCGGGCTCGCCGTGCATAACTGACGGTTGTGGCGGTCGACGATATAAGCCCGCCGATAACGCCACTCAATATCGTGCCTGCTCGCGCCCCCACTAGCTTGTAAGCTGCATAGCCCCCGAGACCAATACCGACGATCAGTACGACGAGCAACCAGATCTTGAACGGATTCAGTACATCGTAGGGCCCGAAGGTCTGATTGGGCAGAACCGGGAGGATAATGAGGGAAATTAACGCGAACTGCATAATCGCCCGGAGATCCTTTTCCGGGAGTTTCTTGGCAAATTGGTGCATGCTCGGTTTGAGGTGCAGCAGGATGACGATTGTCCCGCCGAGGGCGACGGCGAGCATCTTATCGCCGATAACGAGAAATACCCCGAGCAGGAACATCAGTAGCGCAGTGATCTCGGTGGTGATGCCGCTGCTTTCCTTGTCCCCGCGCAAGCGCTCCAGGTTTCCGAGAAGGATAAGCACGGTCATGCACAACAAGCCCACCAGCAGCAGCCAAGGGGCCTCAAAGACCCGGGCCAGCTCTGCTGTCAGTGCACCGAAAATTGCGATCAGGGGAAAGGTCCGGATTCCACCCAGTCTGTCGGTACTGCGCTCGCGCTGGAGGCCGATCAGCAAGCCGAGCCCCAGGGCAATGGCAAAGGCGGTGATTGTCTCCAGGTCAGTCACAGTGCCAAGTGGCCCGGCCAGATCTGCCGAAGCGGCGCGCTGGGAACCGTTCTGTAAAGGTGCAGAGGCTCTGATCAGTGGTGCCTGCAAAAGTATCCAACCTGTCGTTATTTTGCTCTAGGTTTGATCAAAAGAAGCTCGAGGCGTCAGTGGCCTTTTGCACCACTGACAAAGTTTCTCCTTTATCTTTCATCATAGCTCTTCATTGCGCCCCGGTGCTTACTTCGGGCGTCTCTCAAGGCCATTTCAGCAAAGAGAAGGTTGAGTGAGCAGTTGTTACCCTGGGGCAGTTTTCTTCCGGGAACCCCGGTAATTGCACAAGTTGATGGGTGAACGGGATCAGAACCAGAAGCGGATTCCGGCCAGGGCAAAAGTGAACTCGGTCTTTCCGCCATCCGCTTCTATGCGGTCTGCGGTTTCAGCAATCTTGCGCTGCCAGGAAATGCCGAGATAAGGCGCGAATTTCGGGGTGATCATGTAACGGAGCCTCAGTCCCACTTCAATTCCGGTGAAGCCCTCACCGATGTTGTATTCCGGCACATCCGAAAAGGAGAAATCTGTTTCCAGCCGTGGTTCCAGTTCCAGCCGCTGTGTGAAGTGAAAGCCCCGCTCGATTTCCAGCCGCCACGAGACATCGCCGTCTTCGCTGATATAGGCGGTGAGGTCTGTTTCGAACCCATAGGGTGCTATTCCCTGAAAACCTCCGGCAAAAAAGGAGCGGCTCTCGCGGGGATTGAAGTCGTGCCGCACTCCCAACTGCATGTCCCAGAATGGCCGAACCGCGTGATTCCAGAAGACTTCGAGCCGGGCGGCCTCGGTCTTTCCCCCGGCTTCGCGCTCCCCCTCCGACTCGAGATATAGCTTGTTGTGGTCGCCCCCATACCAGGCATCGATTTCCCAGACCTGTTTTTCAAGTTCGCCATCCTTTTGGTACTCGAGGCGCTTACCCAGTACCTGAAAGAATTTCTGGTTATCGTGAATCGGTACAACACCGAAATTTTCCTGTGGCTTGCCTGGTGAATCTTCAGCGATTTTCCTGATTTGTTGGCCGGGCTCCGGGGGCAGGGGAGGGCTTCTGTAATCTTCGGGCTTTGGCTCAGTGCCATCTTCAGTAGCTTGAATGGGCACTGTGGACGGAGCAGCCTCCTGGGCCACAACAAGCCACGGCAGTAGAAAAACAGTAGGGAGGGTAGCGGTAAGCATTTTCATAAGCGCAATCAGGCTACCCGGATCACCTGGAACATCCCGGCTTCCATATGGTAGAGCAGGTGGCAGTGGAAGGCCCAGTCGCCTTTCTCAATCGGCGTGATCAGCACGGACAGTGCCTCCCCGGGCTTAATCAGGATTGTATGTTTGTAGGGAATCTCCTCATGAGGCGCGCCATTTTCCAGCTGCATCCACATGCCGTGCAGGTGCATGGGATGCTCCATCATGGTGTGATTGACCAGGAACAGCCTCAGTCGCTCGTTGTGCTTGAAGAGATAGGGCCCCGGTTGCTCGGTGAACTTTTTTCCATCGAGTGAGAAAATAAAGCGTCCCATATTGGCAGTGACATTGATGGTCATCTCCCGGTCGACGACGGGTGTGTATGGCTGGGACTCTGCAGAGACAAGGTCGCTGTAGGTCAGCACTTTCCAGCCGTCTTGGCCAAGACCCACGCCTGGTTCGGAGAGCCTGTGCTGCGGATCCATTACCACCATCGCCACATTGGGGTTGTCTCGATCCGGTAGAAACGGCATCGGGCCGTTGGGTCCGGGGATGCTGTTGTCCTGCATCTGCATTCGCTTGTGGTAGAGCTTTTCCTTCATGGCGTCGCTCATGCCGCCGAAGTATTTGCCTTTCATCATGCCCATGCCAATGTCTTCCAGCTTGCGGTCTGGCACCGGGCGCAGGGGTGGGACTTCTGCACTCATTCCCGCTTCGGGTGCCAGAGTTCCGCGGGCATAACCGCTTCGATCGAGTGACTCGGCGAACAGCGTGTAGGCTCTGCCATCCCTGGGCCTGACCAGCACATCGTAGGTTTCTGCCACACCGATGCGAAACTCATGGCAGGAAACCGGCTTGACGGCTTTACCGTCCACCATCACAACCTGCATGTCGAGGCCCGGAATGCGCACATCGAAGTTGCTCATGGCCGAGGCGTTGATAAAACGCAGGCGGACCGTTTCCCCGGGTAGGAATTTTCCGCTCCAGTTCATATCCGGCGAGTGGCCATTCATGAGGTAGGTGTAGACGTAGCCGGTAACGTTGGAAAGATCCCGCGGGCTCATGTTCATGCGCCGAAACGGCAGCAGTTCCGCATTAGCATCATCGAAGCCCATCCGGCGAATGTCTTCCAGGTAATTGAAGACGGTGCGCTTGTAATAGATGTAGTACTCGGGGTTCAGGTTGATATTACGGAACAGGGTTTCCGGTTCGGTAAAGGCCCAGTCTGAAAGCACCACCACATGGTCGCGATCGTAGTGGAATGGCTCGCCATCTTTCGGATCAATGATGAGTGGACCGTAAGAACCGGTCTGCTCCTGGAAGCGTGAATGGCTGTGGTACCAGTAGGTGCCAGCCTGCTTTACTTCGAACTGATAACGGTAGGTCTCGCCAGGTTGTATCCCGTTGAAGTTGACTCCAGGGACGCCATCCATGCGGAAGGGCACGAGTATGCCGTGCCAGTGGATGGACGCGTGTTTGGTATCCTCCAGGTGGTTGGTCACATCCATGGTGACTGTATCCCCTTCACGCCAGCGAATCAGGGGGCCGGGAACAGTGCCGTTGATTGCGGTTGCTCTCCCGCTGCGTCCGTTTATCTCGACCGGGGTATAGCGAAAGGCAAGATCGAAGTAGGTCTTTGCGGCGTAGTCTCCGATGCCGTCGTGGAGATTGCGGGGCGAGGACAGGGCCCAGGAAGAGACTGGGAAAACGGCATTGAATCCCGTGGTGAAGAGGCCGACGCCCAGATTGCGTAGGAAGCGTCGTCGGCTGGGGTTCCCCGGCAGGTTGATGCGGTCAGCCCTCCGCGGTGCAGTCATTGGCTCGGCGCCCCACCTTTTGCCTGTAGAGGGACTCTAGCTTGCCCTGCTGTCGTTGTGTTGCTTAGTCCGACTGATTTTGGGGGCGGCAGAAAAGGTCAATCGGCTGCCCCGGGTAGATGGGTGTCAGTCCTCGTAACGGATTTCCACCACGTAATAGGTGATCCATTCCTCCCCGGTTTTCAGGTCCACTTCATCGTCGAGCCGTCGGCCGAGAAGGCGCCGGGCTACCGGTGAGTCCATGGAGATCAGCCCCTGCTTCACGTCGAATTCATCGGGACCGACAATGCGGTAGGTCACGGTATTGCCCTCATCATCCTCCAGGCTGACCCAGGCCCCAAAAAAGACTTTTTCACGCTCGTCGGGCGCGCGGTCGACCACGGTGATTTCTTCAAGCCGCTTGGTGAGAAAGCGCACGCGGCTGTCAATCTCGCGCAGGCGCTTCTTGCCGTAGATATAGTCTGCGTTCTCCGACCGGTCGCCGAGCTTCGCCGCCTCGCTGACGGCATTGGTCACCCGCGGACGCTCCACCTCCCAGAGATGTTTGACTTCCTCGCGCATACGCCGTGCGCCCTCGGGTGTGATGTAACGGGAGCCGCGGGGACGCGGTGGTCTCCATCTGCCCATGCCTCTGCCCATGATCTACTCGTCCAGGTTGTCGATGGTAATGCCGGGGCCCGGCTCGGCCAGCGGAAAGCGGAATATGCGGCTGTAGAATTCCAGCTCGCCTTCAAGGGCCATCTTGATGCTGTCCGCGCCTCGGAAACCGTGCCCCTCGTCAGGAAAGGTAACGTATGCCACCGGGATGCCCTGCTGGCGCAATGCCTTGACCATGGCCTCTGCCTGGTTTGGTGGGACCACCTTGTCTTCCATGCCCTGGAAGAAGATTACCGGGCAGTCCAGTTCCTCCACATGGTGGATCGGGGAGCGGTCCCGGTAGATCTCCTCCGCTTCCGGCCAGGGGCCCACCAGTCTGTCGAGGTAGCGAGATTCGAACTTGTGGGTGTCCCGCGCCAGGGTGCTCAGGTCGCCAATACCATAATGGCTGGCACCCGCCCTGAAGGTCTTGTGGAAAGTGAGCGCTGCGAGAACGGTATAGCCGCCGGCACTGCCGCCTTTGATCAGCAGGCGCTCCGGATCGGCAAGCCCCCTGGAAACCAGGTATTCGGCGCCGGCGCAGACATCTTCCACGTCCATGACGCCCCAGTTGTCCCGCAGCCGATCCCGGTAGGCGCGGCCGTAGCCGGTGCTGCCGGAATAGTTCACGTCGAGAATGGCAAAGCCGCGACTGGTCCAGTACTGAATCTTGAGATTCAGGCCGGCGGAGGTGGCGCCGGTGGGGCCGCCGTGGCTGAGAACGATCAGGGGCGGTTTATCCCCTTGGGGAGCCTTGAAGCCGGGGTTGTGTGGCGGGTAGTAAAACGCGTGTACAGTTCGGTCCCCGGCGGGAAACTCGATGGCCTGCGCCATGGAGAAAATGTCCTGCGGCAAGTCAGCGCTGTTACTGCTGGCGACCTGCTGGAATTTTCCGCTGTGGTCGTCGAAGGAGACCACCGCCGGAAAGCGCTCGCCGGCCGCGGCAATCATCACTGCCTTGTGGCTTTCGCAGCGTACGCTCTCGATGTCACAGTAGGGCTGGTCGATCACTTCATGGCTGCCACTGTTGAGGTCGATCATGCCCAGCTTCCAGCGGCCATCCTCGGTGAAGGTGCAGAGGATCTGGTCGGAAGTAATAAAGCCGTAGGTGGACATTCCGAAGACCCACTGCGGGGTGGCGAATTCCGCCTTGCGCTGCCAGAGCGGTTTTTCTTCCCCGAGCCGGTAGAGGTTCCACCAGTTGCTGCGGTCCGAGACAAAGAACAGTTCACCGGCAGGGGACCACTGGGGCTGGAAAATGGATTCCCCCTCACCGCCAGCGACAACTTCCACCGCCACCGGTGAGCCGGAGGCGTCCAGTTCCGCAAGGCAGAGCTGTGTCGCATCCCAGGGCATATCCGGGTGGTACCAGCGCAGGAAGGTCAGCCGGTTGCCGTCCGGGCTCAGGGCCGGATTCGAGTAGAAGTCCGCCCCTTCAGCCAGCACCTTGGGTGTCGCTGGTTCACTGCTGGTCAATTCGATGGCAATGATCCGTGCCCGGGCTTCGCCGCCGTCGGCACAAGGGGAGTAGTCCTCCTGCACGCAGAGCATGCGGTTGCGGCGGCGGTCCAGATGCAGGTCCGCATGGCGGAAAGGCCCTTCGGGCGTCAGTGGTTCCGGTGTCTGTTCGTGGAGGCCCATGCGGTAGATGCGCTGGTCATCGGCCAACACGAAGTACACGACGCCATCGCTCACCAGGTAGCTGGCGCCGCCGTATTCGTGGGCTTTCGCGCGTACACTCAGGGGGGCAGGGGTGACATCCCGTCGCTCACCGCTCGCAGAGCTTTCCACCAGCACGGAGCGACCCTTTTCGGCGGGTCGCGACTCCAGCCAGTAGAGACTGCCATCTGCTACTGAGGCTTCGCCCAGGCGCACACTGCCGGCCACCAGGTGGTCGGCACTGATCGGTGATTTCCAGCTGCCATACGGAGCCTCGGTGACTGTGGAATCGCGCATCGAAGAATTCTCCCTCCGTGAGTGTGCCGGGCATTTTGCCGATGGCGAAAGACCGATACAAGCGGGCGACGAGGCTTAAACCGGTTGAGCGGCCCGAGCTTCTGTACCGCTGCCCAGTATGGTACTTTCACTGCAATCGCACCAAGCGCTTGCTTGGTTGTGCGGGCGCCTTTCAATGCTGTCTCGGTTGAAGGCAAGGAAACGTAGGCGGTGATGACTGCCTGTCGAGAGGAGATGCGCATGTCCGATGAGGTAGTGATTACCTGTGCCCTGACCGGGGTGCTCACCAATCCGAGCCAGCACCCGGTGCCCGTGACGCCCGAGGAAATGGCGAAGTCAGCGCGGGAGGCCTATGACGCGGGCGCAGCCGTGATGCACGTGCACTTCCGCGCGCAGGAGCCAGGCATGGGCCATCTGCCCAGCTGGGATCCAGAAGTGGCAACGGCAATCGCCGAGGCAATCCGCAGCGCCTGCCCTGGGGTTATTCTCAATTTCACGACCGGCACCATCGGACGCGATCAGTCGGGAGCCCTGGCATGTATTCGTGCCGGGCGTCCCGAGATCGCCGCATGCAATGCCGGTAGCCTGAATTACCTCAAGGCCCGTTCCAATGGCACCTGGGCCTGGCCGCCGATGTTGTTCGAAAACCCGGTGGATAAAGTCGAGGAACTGCTGGCGGTCTGCCAGGAGACGGGTACCCGTCCCGAGTTTGAATGTTTTGATGTGGGCATCGTCCGCTCGGTGGGCATGTTTGCCGATGTGGGGATGGTGGACAGGCCCAATTACAACTTGGTGATGGGTGTGGCCTCGGGTATGCCCGCAGATGGCGAACTGCTGGCATTGTTGCCCCGCTACATGAAGCCCGGCGCCCTGTGGCAGACCACCCTGATCGGCAGGGAAGAGATCTGGCCGGTGCATCGTCGCACGGCCGAGTTGGGCGGACATTTGCGCACCGGCGTGGAGGATACCTTTTATCTCCCCGGTGGTGAGCGTACCTCTGGCAACGGCCAGCTGATCGAAGCGTTGGTGCAGGTTGCCCAGCAGGCGGGCCGCAAGGTGGTATCTCCGCAGCGGGCACGTGAGATTTTCCTCTGACCCCCTAGGCCGGCCCTGCAAGCTCCATAACTCGTCTACGCTTGTTAGATTAGTGGCTTTGTGCGCCAGCGGTTTCCGGCGAATTCCGGGCCGGTGGCGCTGTTTGCTCTGGAGCTTCTCATGCAAGCCTTCCTGGATGGCCTCGCCGGCTTCATTGGCTGGGGTAATGCGATTACCTGGGGCGGTATCGGCGGTTTATGGTGGCTGGGAATTCTGATTGTCGGGCTTTTGCCGACCGGCATCTACTTCACCTGGCACAGCCGCTTTATTCAGTTCCGGCACTTCGGCCACATGCTGTCGGTGATGCGCCACAGCTTCCACCACGAGCACAGCGATTCTGTTTCCTCCTTCGAAGCTTTTGCCACCAGCGCTGCGGCGCGGGTGGGGACCGGCAATATCGCCGGCGTCGCGGTGGCCATCACCGCGGGCGGCCCCGGCGCAGTGTTCTGGATGTGGATGGTCGGGCTGCTTGGAATGGCGACCAGCTTTATCGAGAACACCCTGGCCCAGACCTACAAGGAGCGGGGCGAAGAGCACGGCACATTCCGGGGTGGCCCGGCCTATTACATCGAGAAGGGGCTGGGCAAACGCTGGAAGTGGCTCTCGGTACTGTTCTCCATTTTCCTGATCCTGAGTTTTGGCTTCTTCTTCAATGCGGTACAGGCCAACGCGATGGCCGCGGCGGTCAACGGCGCCTGGGGCGTCAACCCATTACTGGTGGGGCTCTGTATCGCGCTGCTGGCAGGCGTCATCGTATTCGGCGGTATTCACAGCATTGGTCGCTTTGCCAGTATCGTGGTGCCTTTTATGGCGCTCGCCTATCTCGCAATTGCCATCGCCGTAATCGTGATGAATTTCGGTGAACTGCTGCGAGTGCTGGGCGATATCATCGGTGGTGCGTTTGGCCTGGAGGAGGCCGGTGCCGGTGCGCTGGGCGCGGTGATTGCCAATGGTATCAAGCGCGGGCTCTTCTCCAACGAGGCCGGTATGGGGTCCTCACCGAACGTTGGCGCGGCTGCGGATGTCAAACATCCGGCGATTCAGGGTTACGTGCAGATGGCTTCGGTTTTTCTCGATACGATCCTGATCTGTACCGCTACCGCGTCGATCATCCTACTGGCCGACATGCACATGGTGGGCAACATGGAAGGTGTGACACTGACCCAGGATGCGCTCGCCAGTGAAGTGGGATCCTGGGGAGGGAGCTTTGTTGCGTTCGCACTGATTTTCTTTGCCTTCACTTCGATCATTGCAAACTATTACTACGCAGAGACGAATATCTTCTATCTCTGGCATACCCGCACTTCGATTTTCTGTTACCGGGCCCTCTACATTCTCTTCATCCTGTTCGGTGCCTGGGTGGCGTACAGCGGCAGCTCGGATAACTTCGCCCTGTTGTGGAATATGGCGGATATGTCCATGGGCTTTATGGCCACCGCCAACCTGCTGGCAATTCTGCTTCTTTCCGGCGTAGCCTTCCGGGTGCTGGCGGATTACGAAGCGCAGCGCGCCCAGGGTGTGCGGGAACCGGTGTTCGATGCGCGCAAGCATAATATTCCCGGGGTCGAACACGATGTGTGGGATGGCAACCGCTAGCGGAAACCGGCTCTAGTCAGATACCCATCTGGCGCGAGGCGAGATCCCGCAGGATTTCCTCGGAGCCGCCACCGATGGCGTTGACCCTGACCTCCCGATAAATGCGCTCGGTGCGGCTGCCCCGCATATAGCTGGCGCCACCGATTACCTGCATGGCTTCGCGGGCGCAGTACTCAAGAGTTTCCGTGGCCTGTACCTTGAGCAGGGCGACATCGGTGACCTTGAGTTGGCCCTGCTGTTCTTGCCAGGCGCACAGGTCCAGGTAAGCCTGGGTGGTGTTGATGCGTTGCAGCATCTGCGCGAACTTGTGCCGGATGACCTGATGGCTGGCAAGCCGCTTGCCGAATGTCTCCCGCTCCTGCGCCCATTCGATGGCTTCCTGCAGGCACACGCGGCTGAACTCGATACAGGATGCCGCGATGCCAAGGCGCTCCTGATTGAAGTTGTGCACGATGGGGAGAAAGCCCTGGTTCTCCTCGCCGATCAGGTTGCTTGCGGGCACCCGGACTTCATCAAAGAAAATGGTGGCAGTATCCGAGCACCACCAACCCTGTTTCCGGTCCAGCTGCTGACGGTGCACGCCTGGTGCATTGGCAGGGATCAACAGCAGGCTAATGCCCCCGAAGCCGTCGTCCCCGGTGCGCACGGCAGTGGTGAACCAGTCCGCGCGCATACCGCCGGTGATGAAAGTTTTCTCTCCTGTGACAATAAATTCGTCCCCGCTACGTCGAGCCCGGCACTTCAGGTTGGCCACGTCCGAGCCGCCACCGGGTTCCGTGACAGCCAGTGCGATATGTCGCTTGCCGCGCAAAACCGGAGGAATCACGGCTTCTTTCAACGCCTCCGATGCGTAATGCACCAGCGGCGGCAGGGCGATACCGTGGACCATCAGGCTGGCATAAACCCCTCCAGCGCCACAGCGGGCCAGTTCCTCTGCCGCGACGATCACATGAAAGATATCTGCGGGGACTCCGCCGTATTCTTCGGGGTAGCCCAGCTGCAACAGTCCCACATCCGCAGCCCGGCCCCACAGGTCACCCGGCAGGGCACAGGCCTCATCCCAGTCATTAACATGCGGCAGAATTTCACGGGAAACAAAACGGCGTAACTGTTGCCGCCACTGCTGGTGCTCATCGGTAAAGAATGGATTGGCGAGCCGGGTGCTGTCGATATCAAACACAGTGAACTCTCATTCAGTGGATTCCGGGTGCATGAGCGAGTCTGTTTCGATTGCTGCTTCGATTTCGACCAATAGCTGGCCACCGCGGACCTGATCCCCGGCCCCTGCAGCGAGCTTGATCACCTCGCCGTCACACGCGGCTTTCAGCGGGTGCTCCATCTTCATCGCCTCCATCACCGCGAGTGTCTCGCCCCGTGCGACTCTGGCGCCGGCACGGGTGTGTACTTCGATGATGCAGCCATCCATCGGTGCCAAAATCTGGCCCGAGGTTGCTGGCGCCCGGTTGCTGGCTGGTGCCTGGGTACTGTTGGAAAAGCGCCATTGAGTACCCTGGTCGAGCAGATGCAGCAAATCCCCGTCCGCTAGATAGGAATAACTGGATCGCCTGCTCCCGATGGTGAGTTCAACCCTCGATAAGGTAGTGTCGGCGTCGCGGTGCAGAATGGTGACCGTGCTGGTTTCAGCCTCGCATTCAACCCGATAGTGGCCCTGAGGCTGTGGCCAGAGCAGGCAGTCGCGGACTTCGCCGGCGGTTTCCAGCCGATAGAGCAGGGGGGTGTCATCGCTGGCAGTGCGCCAGTTGGCCCTGCCAGAGCGTCGATCCCGCTCACGGATACTGTGCTCATGCAGTAGCGTCGCGGCAACAGTAACCAGCCCGGGCGACGGGGCGGACGATTCAGGTGAGGTACCCGCACGGTCGAGATAATCCGTGGTGATCAGGCCATCGGTAAAATCGGGGCTGGAGGCGAGCCCGCACAGAAAAGAAAAGTTATGGGCAGGACCGACGAAGCTCGGTGCCTGTAATGCCCCGAGTAACCGCAGGCGCGCCTGTTCACGGTCCTCACCCCAGGCGATCAGTTTGCCCAGCATCGGGTCATAGAAAGGTGTAATCAGCTGTCCGGTGCAGATGCCTGAATCCACCCGGATACCGTCACCGGTTGGTGCCTGCCAGTGCAGTATCCTGCCGCTCTGTGGGAGAAAACCATTGGCCGGGTCCTCCGCATATAGCCGCGCCTCAATCGCGTGTCCGCCCTGGGCCAGCCGCCGGTCAATTTCAACCTGATCGGCAGGCAGCGGATCGCCGCGGGAAACCAGGAGTTGCCAGGCGACCAGGTCGAAACCGCTGACCATTTCAGTCACCGGGTGTTCGACCTGCAATCGCGTGTTCATTTCCAGAAAATAGAAGTTGCCATCATCGTCGAGGAGAAATTCCACCGTGCCGGCGCCAACATAATGGCAGGCACTGGCGACGGCCTTTGCGGCATCGCCAAGACGGGCCCGCAGTGCCGGGTCTACCGCCGGCGAGGGGCTTTCTTCGATGATTTTCTGATGGCGCCGCTGCAGGGAGCAGTCCCGTTCGCCCAGGTGCACGACAGTGCCTTTGGTATCTGCGAAAACCTGCACTTCGATATGGCGAGCGGAGAAAATGGCTTTCTCGAGGATGACTTCGTCACTGCCGAAAGCGGCACTGGCTTCCGAGCGTGCGGAGCGCAGCTGGTCGGCAAAGCTCTCTCGATCCCGAACGAGGCGCATCCCCCGTCCGCCGCCACCGTCCGTGGCTTTGATCATGATCGGGAAGCCAATCTCCAGGGCCGCCTTTAGCAGGGCGTCATCGGTCTGCTCACCACTGTAGCCGGGAATACCCGGCACGCCGGCGGACTCCGCCAGCGATTTGGCCCGACGCTTGTTGCCCATCAGTTCGATGGTGTCCGGTGCGGGGCCAACAAAAACCAGTCCGCGCTCGACACAGGCACAGGCAAATTCGGCATTTTCCGACAGAAAGCCATAGCCGGGATGTACCGCTCTGGCCCCGCCCTGATCGGCGGCCGCCAGTACACGCTCGATATCCAGGTAGGATTCTGCTGGCGTCCGGCCGCCGATGGCAATGGCGCTATCGGCCAACTGCACGTGTGGGCTGTCCGCGTCTGCATCGCTGTAGATGGCGATGGTGCGGTAGCCCTGCGCCCGGGCAGTGCGAATAATCCGAGCGGCTATTTCTCCACGGTTGGCAACCAGCAGCGTCGGGCGCTCATGGCCAGGGCGGTTCTCCTGTGCTTCAGCCTTCATTGCTCGGCCCACTCAGGTTGACGCTTTTCCAGGAAGGCGAGGGCGCCCTCGCGCCCCTCGTCCCCCAGCACGGCTGCTGAAAATTTCCCTGCCGCGGCATCCAGGACAGCGTCCTGCTCGGCCGGGGCAATCCCGATGCTATCGCGTATCAATGCCTTGGTAGCGGCAAGGGCGGAGGGTGCGCTACGGCGGATATTGGCAAGGAGCGCATCGATGCCACGGTCCAGCTCTTCCGCGCTAACGGCCAATTGATGCACCAGCCCGATATGGAGTGCTTCGGCCGCATCCAGTTTTTCACCGCCGAGAGCCAGTCGCCGTGTCTGGCCCGGCCCGATACGGCTGTTAAGGAAGGGGGCAATCTGTGCGGGCAGCAGTCCGAGCCGGGTCTCCGGTAAAGAAAAGTGAGCGCCCGGCGCCGCAATCGAGATATCGCTGGCACAGACCAGGCCCACACCGCCGCCCATGGCCACACCCTCAATCGCACATACGATGACCAATCGGCTGCGCTCCATTGCCTGCAGCAGTCGGCCGAAGCGACGGCTCAATTCTGCAAAAGCGTTTGGATTGCCGTCGCTGTAAGCCTGCTGTGCCTCGAGCATGTCGCTCAGGTCGCCGCCGGCACAGAAGTTACCACCGGCACCACGAATCAGCAGGGCGCGTACCTGCGGATCGTTTTCCGCCGCGGTCAACACGGTTTCCAGTTCCTCAATGGATGCACGGTTGAGCGCGTTGCGCTGCTCCGGTCGATTCAGGGTGACCCTGATCACGCAGCCCTGTTGTTCAGTAATGAGCGCTGTCATGCCGGCTTCTCCTGTGCTCTGTAACAGTAACCTTCACGGTTCTTCTTCCTGTCCGACCTCTCAATCGGCATCACCGACTGAACTTTGCTCGGTGGCTTTGGGAGGGGAGCTCTTCTGGCGCTTACGGCTCGGGAGAATGCCCATCAGCTTGCAGATGATGCCGAGCATGACTTCGTCAGCGCCGCCGCCAATTGGCGTCAGTCGACAGTCACGGTAGGCTCTGTTGATCAGGGTTTCTTCCACATAGCCCATTCCGCCCCAGAACTGCAGGCACTGGTCGGGGATGCTGCGGCACAGGCGGCCGGCCTTCAGTTTCGCCATCGAGGCCAGCGTGGTGACATCCTCGCCCGCAACGAATGCTTCGACGGCACGCCAGGTTAAAGAGCGGAAGCACTCCACCTCGGTTTGCATCTCGGCGAGAGCGAAGTGGATGGCCTGGTTGTCCAGTAGGGGAGCACCGAAAACCTTGCGCTCACGCACGTGATCGATGGTATGGCTGATGCAGTTCTCGAGGCCGCGGATAGTGAGCGCTGCCCCGGCCAGGCGCTCCTCCTGGAACTGCAGCATCTGCAACAGGAAGCCGGCACCCTCGTCACCGATGCGGTTGCGCTTCGGCACCCGGACGTCCTCGAACGCCACCGGTGCGGTCTCTGACGAACGCATGCCCATTTTATGCAGCCGCTTGCCAACGGTAATCCCGGGGCTGTCGGCGGGGATGACCAGCAGGGATTTATTCTGGTGGGGTTTGCCCTCACCGGTATTGACCAGGGTGCAGAAAAAATCTGCTGCGGGGGCATTCGTAATCCACATTTTCTCGCCGTTGACAATGTAGTCATCACCGTCACTGCGGGCGTGGGTCTTGATCGCGGCGACATCTGAACCGGCGCCGGGCTCTGAGACGGCGATCGAGGCTACTGTCTCACCCCGAATCGCGGGTGCGAGAAATTCCGCCTTCAGCTCATCGCTGGCAAAGTTTGCCAGCGCCGGTGTTGCCATCGAAGTCTGCACAGCAATGGATAGGGGTACCCCGCCGCAGTGTGCCGCACCCAGCTCCTCGAGAAATACCGCCTCGTAACTGAAGTCGAGGCCAAGGCCACCCCAGGCTTCCGGCTTGCTGATTCCCAGCAGGCCAAGCTTGCCCAGTTCAAGGAAGAGATCATGTACCGGAAATGCGCCCGCCCGTTCCCATTCATCAACGCAGGGATTGATCTCCTGCTGGACAAAATTTCTTACAGTGCGCTGGAGTTCGCGGTGTTCGTCGGTCAGGATCATGGTTGCTCCCTGAGGCCTTGGGTTCGGGTAGCGGGGCGTTTTACAGACGCCCCGGGTTAAAAGCGAGCGACACCAAAAGTATTGGTCGCGAGTTGTGCTGCGTCTGCCTCATGACAGACTTCCAGCAAAAAGCCCAGCAGGCGCCGTGTATCCCTGGGATCGATGATGCCGTCGTCCCAGAGGCGGGCGCTGCAGGAAATGGCATCGGAGCCGGCATCGAGAAAGGCGGCCGTATCTGCCTCCAGCTTATCCAGCGCCGCTTCGTCGACCGCGCCGCTACGCTGCATCTTTTGCTCACTGACGATGCGCATGACTTTGCCAGCCTGGGAGGCTCCCATCACTGCTGTGCGGGCGTTGGGCCAGGCGAAAATAAATCGGGGGTCGAAGCCGCGGCCGCACATCGCATAATTGCCCGCACCATAGGAGCCGCCCACCACGATACTGATTTTGGGCACACGGGCATTGGCTACGGCCTGAATCATTTTCGATCCGTGCTTGATGATGCCCTGCCGCTCTACTGCTGTTCCCACCATAAAGCCGGTGGTGTTGTGAAGAAATAACAGCGGGGTTCTGCCCTGGTCGCAAAGCTGGATGAACTGCGCAGCCTTGTTGGCGCCGCCCGGTGTGATTGGACCGTTGTTGCCGAGCACGCCGATGACCCTGCCCTCGATACGGATGTGCGCGCAGACGGTCTGCTGGTCGAATTCGGGTTTGAAATCGAGCAGGGCAGAGCCGTCGGCAATGCGCGCGAGCAGCTCCCGGACGTCATAGGGTTTGCGGCTGTCAGCCGGGACAACCCCCAGTAGTTCATGGTCAGGGTAGATGGGCGGCTGCCACTCGCAGGACTCCTCCAGCTGAGGCGATTTTGGTAGGGTGGCCACGATTTCCCGAGCCAGGCGAATGCCATCGGCATCGTCTTCGGCGAGATAATCCCCGCTGCCCGCCTCACGGCAATGCATCTCGGCGCCTCCCAGGCTCTCCTCGTCAGCCACTTCACCAGTGGCGGCCTTAAGCAGTGGCGGACCGGCCAGGTACATACCCGTCTGCCCGCGGATCATCACCACGTAATCGGACAGCCCTGGCTGGTATGCGCCGCCAGCTGTGGCCCCACCGTGTACTACAGTCACCTGTGGTATACCCGCTGCGGACATCCGCGCCTGATTGGCAAAGCCCCGCCCGCCGGGGGCAAAGGTTTCCGTTGCGTAAATCAGGTTGGCACCGCCACTCTGGGCCAGGGTGACCACGGGCAGGCGGTTTTCCAGCGCGACCTGCTGCATGCGCAGGGCCTTGTCCATGCCGGCGGGGGAGATGGTGCCGCCCTTTACCGCATAGTTATCCACCCGAATCACGCAGCGCCTGCCACTGACAAAGCCGATACCGCAAATGGCACCGCCGCCGGCACCACTGCCGTCCGCATCGTCATAGAGCTTATAGCCCGCCAGGGGGCAGAGTTCGACAAACGGTGTTCCGGGGTCGAGCAGCCGGTTGAGCCTTTCTCGCGGTAACAGCCAGCCGCGCTCGCGATACCGCTGTGCACGCGCTTCCGCTGCAACCTGGGGTTTTTTTTCCGCATCGCGGAATTTCTCGATGGCCGCAAGCATGGCCTCGCGATTGCGGAGGAACTCTTCCGCGCTGGTATCGATCGAAGAGTCGAAAGGCTGCATCAGAGTTTCCCCTCGGCCTCGAGCTCCTCGACGACTTTCGGTCGGTTGCTGCGGTGAAAGCCGTTGAACGCCTTGCGGTTTTTGGCGGACGAGGGACGCCACAGTGGTGAATGATGTTTGAGACTGCCGCCGCCATCGATGTGCAAAGTCTGACCGGTAATATAGCGGGCGGCATCGGACAGCAGAAAACACACAGCGGCACTGACTTCGGCCTCTTCGCCCAGCCGGTCCAGTGGGATGGTTTCCCGGAAGCCCGGCAGTAACTGGCGCAGGAATTCCGGGTCGTAGGTGTCGAAACCGCTGGACAGGATATAGCCCGGAGCCACCGCATTTACCCGAACACTGCTGGATGCCCATTCCACCGCTGCCGTCTGGGTGAGGTTTTCCATTCCGGCGCGAGCGGCACCGGAATGGCCCATCATCGGCATTCCACCGACGTTGTCGGCGGTGATGTTGACGATGCTGCCGCCGTGCTCCGCCATGCTCTGGTTGAATACTTCCCGGGACATCAGAAACCCGCCGACCAGGTTACTGCGCACGACGGCTTCAAAGCCCTTGCGCTTGATCTGAGAGAGCAGGCCGGGGAATTGTCCTCCCGCATTGTTGACCAGACCGCGAATGGGACCGCGCGCCTTTACTACCTGTGCCACGGTTGCTACCACCGCATCCTCGTCGCGGATATCCAGGCTGTAATGGCTGCAATTGCCCCCATCGGACTGTATCTCGTCTGTCACGGCGGCGAGCTTTTCTTCCGTGCGGCCGATGAGCACGGGATGTCCTCCAAGGCTTGCCACCTCGTGGGCGATGCAGCGGCCGATACCGCTGCCGCCGCCGGTCACGATAATAGTCTGACCGCTGAAACTCTCTGGGTGCAGCTGGCTCTGGTAGGGCATGCCTCTTCTCCTTCTTATCGACTGCGGGGCTTGCATGGCCGCCCTTGGGGGCGGACAATTAACGAAACTACCAAGCACTTGCTTGGTTCGCAATCATCCATCGTGTCCTCAGTGATGATTGCGTAGGTTTTGGCGCCAGAAAGCGGGAGCAGGGGCAGTGGCAGAAAAAGTTGCGACAAAACACAGAGGGTCGGGTAGCAGCGTCGGGGGAGGCAGACTGGACTCCGACAGCACGCTGATCGCGACCCTGGTGGCTGAGGGACTGTTGTCCGACCCGCAATCAACCCGTGGGCGGCTGCTCAATTGTGCCGCTCACCTGTTCGAACAGAAGGGATTTGCCCGCACGACGGTGCGTGACATTGGTGCTGAAGTGGGCATTCTTTCGGGCAGTATCTTTCATCACTTTTCCAGCAAGGAGGAGATCCTCCGCTGCGTGATGGAAGAGGTCATTCACTTCGCGCGGGCGCGGATGGCGGAAGCGGTCGCCACCGCCGGAGCGCCACGGGAACAGCTGCACGCCTGCATTCGCTGCGAGCTGGAGGCCATACACGGGCGCGCCGTGCCGGGATTCTCCATTCTGGTGCTGGAGTGGCGAAGTCTCTCTGCCGAGAGTCAGGCGGGCGTGCTTCGGCTGCGGGACAGCTATGAGCAGATCTGGCGCGAGGTATTTTCCGCGCTTGGCGGTCCGCTGGATGACCCGGCGCTGAGCCGGCGTCTCATCCAGGGTGCAATCGCGCATACCCACAACTGGTTCAGGCCGGAGGGCAAAGGTCTGTCCCTCGATGGTCTCGCTGCACAGATCCTGCGGGTGTTTGCTCCGGAGTAAGCGTTGCGGCAAACGCTATTTCATTTGGTGACACGGGTATTCGGGAGCAGCTCTCTCGCCGTGACACACATCTCAAAATCTCTGCGATAGCATCGGGTGCCGTGTCAGTTGAGAACCAGTCCCCACTCCCGATCAGTCAGATCTTTTAGTCTGCGGGCTCTTTACCCGAATCTTGTTTTTATTCCCGCTTCTGCACTTGTTCAGTAGGCGGCGGGACTCCGGAGTGACTGATGTCTGGCCAGGAACTGTTCCAGATCGTTTCCACAGGAAAAACCCTTCGCGGCATACCAGCGGAGGAGGTCATCCAGGCCGCATCGCGTCTGTTCAAGATACCGGCGCCCCAGGCCCAGCGATTGATGCTGAAAGGGTGGGTCATCAAGGACAGGCTGACTCGCGCTAATGTGGTGGACTACCAAACCAGGCTGCACAAGCTCGGACTCAAGATCGCCGTGTGTCCCGCGGGCAAGTTTGATAACCGGGCACTGGTCGCCCGCATACAGGCAGCGAGCCAGCGGCGAAACCGGCACAAAGGGGAGAGGAGCCCGGTAACTGAAGCTGCCAGCAGCGCACAGCCCATTAGTCCGGCAGTGCCCGCGAACAATTCCGGCGGCAGAAGTGAAGGTGAGCGCCGTGCGCTGGAGGAACTGGGCGCTCTCTTCTCCAGTGATGATCGATTGCGCCAACCTGCGACTGACTGGGTGACATTGTTGCCCGGGGCGGTCGGAGCCGCGATCGTGCCGGGAATCTTTGTCTTTGCTGCCGTCGCGCTTTCGCTGGCTGGTGTCGGGGCGCTGTGGCAGATCCCCGAATCCCTTATCGCTGGTGACTTCAGTCTCTCCACGGTGACCGGTGCGCTGGCCAGCCTGGCGATGGTGGCTGTTGTCGCGCTGTTTACCGTTGTGCCTTTCATTCTTGCCGAACCGCGATTAGACGAGACGAGTCCGGCCGAACAACGTCCGCTGCACCGGAAAGATGCTCCGCAACTTTTTCTGTTGCTAGAGGCATTGTCCGAGCGCGGCGGCCTGCCAATGGTAGAGCAGGTCCGGGTAACCCGCGGGGCAGAAGTGATTGCGGGAGCAGGTCTGTCAGGTGCGTGGCGGCAACGGTTGGTCCTGACCCTGGGCTTCTCGGCCGTCAGGGCCTATTCGGGCGCTGAGCTTCTCGGTCTTCTGTCACGGGCACTGGGATTCTATGCCGGGCGCGGCTGGGCTCTGATTACCTGGATGGTGTTGGGCAGTGCAGGGCGGTTGCAGGCCATGCAGGTCGCCTTCGAGGATGGACGGGTTTTCCCGGTAAGTGAAAGCGGTTCTGCTCTGCAGGGCATGAATCGGGTTCTGGGGTACGGTGCCCGGCCGCTGGCGCCGCTGATTGATCGCCTCCTCGCGCTGCACCAGCGCCTCGGAAATCAGGCGGCGCGTCTGCTGCAGCGTCGGGCTGATCGCTGGTGCGCAGCCATGCTCGGTAGTGAGGGATTTGCGCCCTTTTCAGACAAGTGGCAGCAGGTAGTCCACTCGGCCTTGATCGCCGCAGAGGCCAACCGCGAGGCGGCCATCGTCGATCAGCGACTGGAGGATTTCCCGACGGCTGTGGTCTGGCTCCGGGAGCATCTCGACGACGAAACCCGTGGCAACCTTGAACTGGCGATGACCCACACTTCCGATCCCTGGGACCCGGCGGCGCCGGCAGATATCGACCGGATTGGTGAAGTGGAGTCTTCGGCAATTGCGCCAATGCTGCGGGGCAATTTCTCGTCGGAAAAACTCTTCCCGGATCTGTCGGAGATTTCCCGCGAAGTCAGTGGCCTCGGCGATGTGGGCAGCGCATCAGTGGGGCACCTGCAGTTACTTGCGGCAAGCAGGGAGGCTGAGGAGTCGCTGGTGGTGTTGCAGGAATACTTCAACCGTGTGGTGCCGGCTCGCATCATGCCACTGGAAATTCCACAGAGTGACGAGCTTGCCGGAATGGATCTGCAGGGCTGTATCGACTGGCTGCGAGGCAAGTTGGTGGAACTCAGGGAGTATCAGGGCAGGCTCAGCGAGCTGGAGAACCGTGGTGCCCTGATGCAGCTGGGCAGGCTGCTGCTCAAGGCTCAGGTTCCGGTCGAGGCCGGGGACTACCAGCTCTGTGGAGCGACGGTCTCAGCAGCCGATGAGAGCGTTAGTGATAACCGCGCCCGGCGCAATGATCTCGAACAGCAGGTTCGCGGTATTCACGCGTTATTTGCATTGCGTATCGAGCGGGCCCGTCAACAGATGAGTACTCGAGAGGCGGAGGCGGTCAGTCAGCGGCTTGAAATGGTGCGGGAACTGGGATCATTGGCTCCGCGGCTCGCCAGCATGGAAATGCAGACAAAAATTCTCGACCTGGTCCTGGAGAGGCTGGACAGCAAGCGTGAGATGCGGGTCGTCATCGAACGGCTGGCGGACCTCGTCCGGGGCGAGTGGCAGGCGTTGCAGACAGAAATTCGCCGCGGGCGTTATATGAGTGCCGGAGACCTGACTGCGCGGCTGGAGAAGCGCGTAGGTCACGTGGGCTATGCGGCGTTTCCCGAGGATCGCGCGGGGCAGGAGGCGCTGCTGCGTCAGCTACAGGCTCAGCTCAAAGCAGCGTCTGCGGTAACTCTTGAATACTACCGCGTGCAGCTGGCTGGCATTTTGTCGCCTTGTCTTGCCGTAGAGCGCAGCAATAAAGTGAGACCATTGCGACTGGTCGCCGTGTCGGCGTAACTGATCCGGCAGGACGATTCCTGGTTTACTTCAGCCGCCGGCCAGCTTGACCTTAAAGCCCTTGCCTTCCAGCAGGGCCTGAATTTCACTGCGTTTGTCGCCCTGGATTTCGATAACACCGTCCTTGAGAGCGCCGCCGCAGCCGCAGCGCTTTTTCAACTCAGCCAGTAGCAGCTTGAGCTCTGTGTCGGTGCCGGGAAGGCCCCGCACGCATGTAACTCCCTTGCCTTTGCGCCCCTTGGTTTCCCGCTGGATTCGGACAATACCGTCACCCTCGTGGCGGCGCTCCGGCTTCGCTTCTTCTTTGATTCGACCGCGATCAGTGGAATAGACGAGGCGGTTGGATTTGTCCTTGCTCATGGTAAACCTTCAGTTCTCTTGGCTTTCTTGAGTTTCTGGCTCTGAGTGAGTTTGCCGCGGATGTTACGGCCTGGTTCGGAGGCTGTCGACCCGCGTCGCCAGGTAGCCTGACCCTCCGGCCACGATTCTGGCGGCCGGTCGAGTAGGGCGCTATAGTGCACTTTTCCAGGAGGGACTATGGCACTGACCGGCAAGCGTAAATGGCTCAATGAAGTGATATTCGGGACGGATACTCCCGCAGGAAAGAACTTCGATGTGTTCCTGATCTGGGCGATCCTGATCAGTGTGGCCCTGGTACTGCTGGTCTCCGTGGAGAGTATTGAGGTTCACTACGGGCAAGAGCTGTTCATCCTCGAGTGGGTTTTCACGGCCCTGTTCACAATCGAGTACGCCCTCCGAATCTATTGCGCGGTGGATCGCCGGCGCTACATCTTCAGCTTCTATGGCATTGTCGATTTGCTGGCGATCCTGCCCAGCTACCTGGCCCTGGTATTCGCGGGGGCAGGCTACCTACTGGTGATTCGCCTGCTGCGCGTCTTGCGCATCTTCCGGGTGCTGAAGCTGGTGCGCTACCTGCGCGATGCCAACCTGCTGATGCGGGCTCTATGGCAGTCGCGACGCAAGATCCTGGTCTTCTATTCCGGCATGCTCGTGATCGCTACGCTCTTCGGTGCGCTGATGTTCGTGGTGGAGGGGCCGGGCAATGGGTTTACCAGTATCCCCAAGAGTATTTACTGGGCAATCGTCACCGTAACCACTGTCGGCTACGGTGACATCAGCCCACATAGCCCACTTGGTCAGGCTATCGCATCCCTGACGATGCTGATCGGTTACTCCATCATCGCCGTTCCCACGGGTATCGTTACCGCGGAGCTGGCTTCGGAACTGGGCCGGGAGCGCAGCCTCAGCCGCTGTGATAACTGCAGCCGGGCGGGCCACGATATGGATGCAGAGTACTGCAAGTTCTGCGGTTACAAGCTGGCCGAGGTGGAGGAGCTCGATGAGGATGAATGGAGCCGGGGAGGGTAGGCCAGCGGCTTTTCACCCCCTGGCCGCCCCGCAGGTCTGCCGGAGGGTGCTACCAGTTGTCGGGCACGCGAACGGCGATAACATCCGCGGTCGCACAGACCCGGCCCCCGCTTTTTAGTTCACATTGCAGGTGAGTCTTGCGCTCGCTGCGCTCGAGGATCTTAGCGGTCAGCTCCACAGGTTCATCGATCAACGCCGGTGCCCGGTATTGCACGTCCAGTTTGCCGGTCGCATACCAGATCTTGTCACCCGTGCCGGTGGCGCGACCAGCCTGGCGGTAACCGTCCGCAATGGCCGTACAGATGGTGTGGCAGTCCATCACTGTGGCGATGATGCCGCCATTGAGGTATTGGGTCGGCCCGGCGCAGTGGTGTGGCGAGGGCGTGAATGTGCACACTGTCTCGTCTTCCCCTGTCCAATAGCTTTTGATCTGGAGGCCGCGGTCATTCTCCGGGCCACAGCCATAGCAATGGTTCTCTGGAATCTGGTCCTGAATCGCTGCCGGTTCGTGCATGTACTGTCTCCTTATAATAGGAGCGTGATGCTAACCATTTGCGCTGGCGTAGTGAAGAAATTACCCTTGCGCCTCTTTTTTGCGGTGGGTCGAATCGATGGAAGTCTCTGGTTACTGTGCGCCCGGCTTTGAGTCCATTTACCGGGCTTTTGCCGACAATTTCCGTGAGCGGGGCGATACCGGTGCGGCGCTGGCTGTGCGCCAATATGGGGAGACCATCGTTTCCCTGTGGGCTGGCAGTTCCGACCGGCAGGGGCAGACGGCGTTTACCGAAGATACCATCGCCAATGTTTTCTCATCTTCCAAGGGTGTTCTCGCCCTTCTAGCCCTGCAACAAGTGGCTGAAGGAAAGCTTGAGCTGGACCGCCCGGTTGCTGACTATTGGCCGGAGTTTGGCGAGAAGGGCAAGGCACAGATCACCCTGCGCCAGCTCCTCAGCCACCGTGCCGGTGTCGTGGCCTTCCAGGAGAAGGTCGCTGACGAGTTGATCTACGACTGGGACGCTGCCTGTGCCCAGGTGGCAGCCAGTGAGCCCTGGTGGGCGCCGGGCAGTCGCCAGGGATATGCCCCGTTTCTGTATGGATGGAGCGTGGGTGGCTTGCTGGAGCGGGCCACTTCGACGCCCGTGACCGAGCTTTACCGCCAGTTCCTCGCTGCACCGCTGGAGTTGCACGGCGGCTTCGGCGCCGTGGGACATCGCTCTGCACAGGTAGCGGATGTCGGGCCCCTGAAAAAGCCACTGCCGGAGTTAAGGGAAAACGCCATCAGCCGTGCCATCAAGGCAGATCGCTCCAGCGCTGTCGCCATGGCCTTCAGTAATCCCGTCAGTCTGGTAATGGGTACCAACAGCCGTGAATGGCGCGAGGCCGTGATCCCGGCGGCCAATGGCCACTTCAGTGCGCTGGACCTTGCCGTAATCTACGGCGAGCTGGCGCGGGAAGATGCCAATATCCTGCCTCGGGAGCTGATCGTGGAGGCCGCCAGTGAGCAGAGCAGCGGCCATGATGCGGTACTCCAGGCCGAGGTCAGCTTTGGTTGTGGTTTTATCCGCAGTGGCACTGCTGCCGATCTTCGCTTCGGTGGTCCCGCTGGCTTTGGCCACCCGGGTGCCGGCGGTAGCGTTGGTTTCGCCGACCCGGAGCGGGAGCTTGGATTCGGATACGTCTCCACTCGCCTGGGGCAGAGCCTGTTTATGGATCGGCGCGCCGTGAGCCTGTTGGAACAACTTTACGGGATGCTTTGAATGTCTTCAGAAGTAGAAGAGCTGAACCGCCGCGTGGAAGAGCTGGAAAGCCGGCTCGCCTTCCAGGAGGACACACTGGCCCAGCTAAACGATGTAATCGCCAAGCAGGACACCAGCATCCGCTGGCTCGTGGGTCGCTTGAAGGAACTCGGCGAGAAGTACCAGGATCTCTCTTTCGAGGTGCAGGGCGGTCAGAAGCCGGGCGAGGAAAAGCCGCCGCATTATTGATCCATTGTCGCGGTTTGCAGTGGCCGTCTCTGTGGGACCACTGTTCCTGTTGTGGCGGCCAAAATGCACTCTAGTGCCTTAATAATTCATAGTTATCAACTAAAGCGCTTTAAAGCTTAAATTCGTCTAAAAACTCTAATTTTTTTGCTCAAGTCAAGAGTTGACAAAATTTTTTCCACATGCGTTCCCCCGCCCGGGAGCAGTTGTCCCAATCCTCACTTAGTTGGTACGGCACGTCCAAGAAACCGTATAACCTATTGTTTTTAAAGGTTAAATTTGCTGTGTCTAAAAAATGCGCAAAGTGCTGGGGGCAAGGAATACTGCCGCGTGGCGCCACCTTTTTCCGGTTCTTGCACAGAGTTATCCACAGAAGCTGTGGAAGAACGCTTTCAGGCCTTCAGGATGCCCTGAAAAGCCGATTTGCGTGTCCGGTGCTGGGAAAGTGAGATTTTGCGGGCTCGACGCTAGACGTTACTTCGCTTTCCGCCTAGGCTTCGTCCCCTGAATCGGGGGGCGGTTCAGCTTTGAGTCAGGTGGAACAGGGATACTTCCCTCATCTCTCGGGGCGCGGTATCTCCCCGAAACGAGACCCGTTCATCCAAAAAAGCGTTAGGAGAACCTTACATGAAAAAATGGGTAGCAATTCTCGCACTGGGCTCACTGGTTGGTTGTACCACTCTCGATCCGTATACCGGTGAGAGCAAGACCAGTAATGCCGCCAAGGGGGCTGGTGCCGGCGCCATCGCCGGAGCCATCATCGGTGCGGCTACCGCCAGTGATAAAGACCGCAAGAAAGGTGCCATCACGGGTGCTGTGGGCGGTGCGGCAATCGGCGGTGGTGTTGGCTACTACATGGACCGCCAGGAGATGGCTCTGCGCCAGCGCCTGGAAGGAACCGGCGTACGGGTTCAGCGCGAAGGTGACAATATTCGCCTGATCATGCCGGGCAACATTACTTTTGCCACTGACCGTGCCGACATTCGTACCGACTTCTATGACACGCTGGATTCCGTCGTGATCGTTCTGAAAGAGTTCGATCAGACTGCCATCCGCGTTAGCGGTCACACTGACAGCACCGGTTCTGACGTCTACAACCAGACTCTGAGTGAACGTCGCGCCAGCTCCGTCGCCAATTTCTTCACCGGCCGCGGCGTGGCCTCCGGCCGCGTACAGGCTGTGGGTTACGGTGAGCGTTACCCTCTGGCGAGCAACGACTCCGACGCTGGCCGTCAGGCTAACCGTCGTGTAGAACTGGAGTTGCTGCCGCTCAAGTAATGTGAGACAAAACGAGCAGGGCCGAATGCGCTGTACGTTATAAGAGGGCACTTCGGTGCCCTTTTTTGTGCGCGCGAGAGCCTGGAGGCCCCAGTGTGAGGTCGCTACTGGCGGCAGGAAAGAGCAAAGGATCAGCTTTAAGGGAAGAGGGGAGTTGGTAATGATTTTACGGACAAATTGGTGGTTTCATTCGGCACTGGCCGTAACACTGGCACTGTGGCTGTTGCCTGCTATTGCGGAAGAGGGGGCTGAAATCCAAAGCACCGAGCTTGCCGGTGAAAGTCTGGCCAGCCGCTATGCGGAGGCCGGCCTGGTGGCGAGGGTTCAGATCTCCGGTATTCACCGGGATGTCGATAATGCCTTGTCTGAACCAGGTATGGTCGCGGTGCGAGGCTATGTTTATTCGGCAGTTTCACGTCAGGTGTGGAAAGGAGAGGCAACCCAGATGCTGGCTTTCCGGCTCGGTCTGGAGGCCTGTCAGACCAAGCTTCAGCAGGGAGAGCACTATATAATTTTCGCCAGTCCCGACACCTACGGTCGCCTGCAGCTGGATAGCTGTGAGGCCGCCATACCCGAAGCGGATGCGCCCGATATGCTGGCGCAGTTGGATCGTATTTCCAAGCAGGGTTGAGCCCTTAAAGAACCGTTTCCCGCCCGTCTGTGCAGGCCCAACTTCCCGGCCTGCACCCTCTCGCTTAAAACTCAACTGAATAACGACTAGAACACTTACAGCAATCGAAACTTTCTCAGTGGAACATTGTTCCTTGAAGAACGGGAATGCCGGGTTATTCTTATCAATGTTGGCGTGAGCTTCTTCCACTCGATTTCGGGTGTTGATATTGCTAAAGCGCCATTGGTCTGGAACCGGCTGACAGGCAGCCGCCACATGACGGTCTCCAGTGTCGCGATCACGCAACAGCCAGGGGTCACAAGGTGGGTTTATGAAGAAACTACTGCTTCCACTGATAATTTTGCTGCTGATAATCGGCTATTTCATGTCTCGCGGCGGTGACGATACTGCCAGAGATGCCTATGACTCGATGGAGTCTCCATCCAATGAATCCATGCAGGATGACTCCATGGAGACGCCTCCTGACGGTATGGGTACCCCGGACTCCACCACGCCACGGGAACCGGATCAACCGGACACAGTCCCGCCCGGTACTGGCGATATGACGCCGCAGGACAAGAGTGTGGGCCAGGAAGCTGAAGAGGCCCTGGAGGCAACCGGCGAGGCAATCGACCGTGCCGCTGAGGAAACCGGCGAAGCGCTGAAAGAGGCCGGTGAAGCCACCGAGCGCGCAGTCGAGGACATGGGCGATGATCTGAAGCGGGCTGGCGAGGCAACCGAGGAGGGCGCCAAAGAAGCCATGGATGAGCTCCGCGGAGATGAAGACAAGTCCGACGAAGAGCCTCAGCGCAATTGAGTCTGATTTGGGGCTGCCGCCTTCCGGCAGCAAAGTGACAACCGGTGCCGTGCTTCTAGCACGGCACCGGCTATTATCATTTCATGATCGAGCATCGTTGGCACCAGGATCACGATATCCTGGAAGTTGAACCCCACGGCCCACTACAGGCATCGGACTTCTCTCTCCTCGCCGAGCAGGTGGATCCGGTTCTCCGCGAGCAGGAACTGCTTCATGGCCTGTTGATCAATGGCCGTCACTTCTCGGGCTGGGAAAACTTCAGCGCGCTCCTCTCACACTTTCGATTCGTGCGGGATCACCACCGTCATGTGCACAAGGTGGCAGTTCTGTCTGATGACTCCCTGCTGCGGTTGATGCCTGCCCTGGTCAGTCATTTTGTCAGTGCCGAGGCCAGGCCATTCTCGCTGGATCAAAGGCGGGAAGCACTGGAGTGGCTGGCCTCGCCGGGTTAGCATCCGCGGCTCCCAAGCAATCCTGAGTCCCGATCGTCGTGAGTCAATCCCTGGCCGTCGCCGCCGCTGATGAAAGTTGGATGGAGTCCGCGCAAAACCTTGCTGCGGAACTCTCTCTGCCATATCTGGGGGCGGTGGACCCCGCCGAGACGGACAGTTTTGCACAGCTGCTAATGGTCGGTGATGCCCTGAGTCTCTGCGCTACGGGGCGAAAGGCGCCGGGACCGGTGTGGGTGGATTTCGTTGGCGGTGCCGTTGCCCACCGGCGCAAGTTCGGAGGGGGCAAGGGGCAGCAGATCGCCAAGGCTGTCGGGGTTCGCGGCGGCTTTTATCCCCGTGTTGTCGACGCTACTGCCGGTCTTGGGCGAGATGCCTTCGTATTGGCCTCGCTTGGCTGTGAAGTCTTGATGCTGGAGCGCAATCCAGTCGTGCGGGCCCTGCTCCGGGACGGGCTGCGCAGATTAAGGGACGCTGCGGAAACAGACTCAGAGCTTGCGCCAATCGCTGCCCGTCTGTCACTCGACGATTCGGGGCTCCCGGCGTCCGAGTGGCTGGTAAAACAGCCGGCGGAATCGATACCGGTGGTCTATCTGGATCCCATGTTTCCGCAGCGGGAAAAAAGCGCCAGGGTCAAAAAGGAAATGGTGGCGTTTCACCAGCTGGTGGGCAGTGACGAGGATGCCGATGCGCTACTCGAGCCAGCCTATGCGGCGTGCTACTACCGTACCGTGGTCAAGCGCCCCCGGGTCGCTCCTTTCCTTGCCGGGCAAAAGCCGTCAGTTTCGCTGGAGGGCAAGTCCGGCCGCTTTGATGTGTATACCCGGCATGGAATGTCCCGCCATGGAATGAGCCGGCATGGAATGTCCCGCCATGGAATGAGCCGGCAAGGAATGTCCAACAAGGAATAACCCGGCACGGCGTGCCGGGTTGAGTAGGGGCTGGTGCTTCAGCAGTTGACCGCGTTCACCGCGAGTCCGCCAAGGGAGGTTTCCTTGTACTTGCTCTGCATATCGATGCCGGTCTGACGCATGGTTTCGATGACGCTGTCCAGTGGCACGATATGCGCTCCGTCTCCCCGCAGGGCGAGCCGGGCACCGTTAATCGCCTTCACGGCGCCCATGGTGTTGCGTTCGATACAGGGAACCTGCACCAGGCCGCCAATAGGATCACAGGTCAGCCCGAGGTTATGCTCCATGCCGATCTCGGCTGCGTTCTCGATCTGCTGGTTAGTACCGCCCTGAACGGCTGCCAGTCCTGCCGCGGCCATGGAGCAGGCGACACCGATTTCTCCCTGACAACCCACTTCCGCAGCAGAGATGGACGCATTGCGTTTGAAGAGCATGCCGATCGCGCCGGCCGTGAGCAGGAACTCTACGACCTGCTCGCGAAGGTCGCCGTGTTCAGCGGGGTCGTGAACGAAGTTGACGTAGTAGGCAATGACGGCGGGAATAACGCCGGCTGCACCGTTCGTGGGCGCGGTCACAATACGGCCCCGGGCTGCGTTTTCCTCGTTCACCGCCAGCGCGTAGAGGCTCACCCAGTCGAGGATGGACAGCCCCTGCCTGCGCTCTTCTTCAGATTGCTTACTGAGTTCGCGATACATTTCCTCAGCGCGGCGGCGCACTTTGAGCCCGCCCGGAAGCAGTCCGTGCTGGTGACAGCCGCGCTCGATCGAGGCTTCCATCACCTTCCAGATATTCCACAGCTCGGCTTTGACTTCTTCCTCGTTCCGGAACGCCTTTTCATTCTCCATCGCCAACTCGGCGATCGACCACCCATGGCGCTCGCAGAGGTCCATCAGTTGTTGGCCGCTGGCAAATTCAAACGGTAGAACGGTGGCGATCTGGTCTTTGTGGGCGAAGTCCTCTTCCGACAGTACGAAGCCGCCGCCAATGGAGAAATAGCTGCGTTCAAAGAGCGTGGTGTCTTCGGCAAAGGCACGGCAGGTCATGCCGTTGGCATGCTGGGGCAGGAACTCGTCGTTGTGAAACAGGAGGTCGCGATCGCGCACAAAAGCAATTTCATGGTCGCCGGCGAGGTTCAGGCGTTGCCCTTGCTCGATCGTCTGCTGTTTGTCCTCAATCGTGTCGACTTCGATCGTGTCTGGCGATTCGCCCAGCAGGCCCATCAGCACTGCCATGTCTGTGCCGTGGCCGATACCGGTGAGCGCCAGGGAGCCGTAGAGGTGCACCTCGACTCTGGTGGTCTGGCTCAGCTGCTCGCGCGCTGTCAGGTCCTGTACAAACTGGCGGGCTGCCACCATCGGACCCACTGTGTGGGAGCTGGAAGGTCCAACGCCGATTTTGAACAGCTCGAAAACGCTGATGCTCATAGACAGGTGTGCTCCGCTGATTTCGTAACTTGGCAGTCATTCATGCGGGCAAATTCGCTGATGCGAAGCGCGCAATCAAGGGCTTTTGCCCCTTTCCATAGAATATTCTACCGCTAGGCCAATTGGCGGAGTTTGTGTGGATGGATACCCCTGAGCCGGGACAAACTATGGCGCGTTTGCGACCAGAACGGCCCTTTTGGGCGCGGGGTGACCTTCAATCGTCTTTGTGGAGTCGTCGGGATCGAGAAAGTCCGCCAGGGACTCGTAGCGCATCCAGTCAGTGCGCCGCTGTTCTTCGAGGGCGGTAGTGTCAAGGTCCACCGTGCGCGGGTGGTCGAAGCCACTCTTGCGCAGCCAGCTCTCCAGTGTGGCGCAGCTGGGCAGGAACCAGACGTTACGCATTTTCGCGTATCGCCCCTCCGGCACCAGGCAGTCGCCGAGTTCGCCGTCAATCACGAGTGTTTCCAATACCAGCTGCCCACCTGGCCTCAGGGTTTCGCGCAGCTCCCGCAGGTGGTCCATAGGGGAGCGGCGATGGTAGAGCACGCCCATGGAGAGGGTGGTGTCGAACGCGCGCAGGTTGCAGGGCAGGGCCTCGATGCCCAGGGGCAACAGGTCAACCCGCCGATCGTGACCGAGGTATTTCTTCATCGCATAAAACTGGGCCACATACTTCGCCGAGGGATCGATACCGATCACCTGTCGTGCACCGGCGCCCAAGAGCCGCCAGCAGTGGTAGCCATTACCGCAGCCAACATCGAGTACCAGCCGGTCCTCCAGAGGCTCGAGATGTGGTGCGATGCGATCCCACTTCCAGTCGGAGCGCCACTCGGTATCGATCTGCAGGTCAAAGAGACTCCAAGGGCCCTTGCGCCAGGGGTGAAGCGCCCGGAGTGCGGCTTCCAGCTGCTGGCGCTGGGCCGGACTAATCTCCTGTGCCGCCCCTGCGCTGACTTCCCGTGCCAGCTCGATGGCACCGGGCTGGACATGCGGCAGGGCCTCCAGGGCGGCACGCCAGTCCGGCAGGTCGCCCCAGCGGTGCGGGCTCAGTCCCGTGGCTACCTGTTCCGGCAGGGTGGCGAGCCAGGGGCGCAAAGCGGGAATGTGCTGGATATCGGCGTAAAGGCGGGTGTAGTCGATCATCGGGTTCTTTTCTTATGTGAGCCGCAAGGCGGGCGCTCAGCCCGCGGGCCGCGCCTTGATCGCGATCATGGAGGCGAAGTTGAAACACTGGAACCAGACATCGACACTGTTAAAGCCCACGCCTTTCAGTCGTTCGCGGTGGCGATCCAGCGTTTCCGGGATCAAGACGTTCTCAAGTGCTGTGCGCTTCTGGGCAATTTCCAGTTCGCTGTAGCCGTTGGCCCGCTTGAATGAGTGGTGCAGGTCGATCATCAACTGCTCGTGGTCTGGAGCGCTGAATGCAACTTTTTCAGAGAGGATCAGCACACCGCCGGGACGCAGTCCCTCGTATATTTTTCGCAGTATATTCTCGCGTTCTTCCACCGGAATAAATTGCAGGGTGAAATTCAGCACCACTACCGAGGCGTCCTCGATGGCCACATCCTGCAAGTTGCCACAGATTAATTGCACCGGGATCTGGCCGCTATCGGCGGCCAGAACGGCGCGGGCGCGCTCTGTCATGGCCGGGGAGTTGTCCACGGCAATAATTTCGCAATCCGCCGCGGGGATGCGGTGGCGCATGGCCAGTGTCGCCGCGCAGAGGGAACTGCCGAGGTCGTAACAGCGGCTGCCTGCCTGGGCATAGCGCTCCGCGAGCGTGCCGATCATCGCCACGATGGTGGTGTAACCGGGCACGGAGCGCTGGATCATGTCCGGGAACACCTCGACCACCGATTGATCGAAGCGAAAGCCGGCGACATCGCCCAGAGGGTCTGCGTAGATACTGTCTCGTTTGCTCATCGTTGACGCCACCGATTCCTGTCAGAGCTTTTCTTCTTCAAGGCCCAGCTCCAGTCCCGCTTCGCGGCCCTGGGCGCCGGTGACCACAGCCGTGCTCGCCAGTGCGGGCTTCAGGTAGGTATCGCCAACGCGTTGCAGGTCTGCCAGTTTGACCTCGGTGACCCGGCGGCGGAATTCCTCCCGGATTTCGTGGGTCCGGCCATACAGCTCGGAGTGGAATGCTTTCTTTGCCTCACCAGCAGGTGAGCCAGGCTTGTCGAGTCCGCCGACGACGCCGAGGATTGCCTCCTCTACCTGTGCCTCCTGGTGTTTGGCGTTCTGCAGCCAGTCCAGTGAAGCGTCGAAATCCTTGAGGGTCTCTGCCATGCGCGGGTCCCGATAGGAATAAAAGCGGAACACGCCAACATTGCTGTCGTGGCTCGCGCCACCACCGTAAGCACCGCCCTGTTCGCGAATGGTACGATGCAGGAAGCCGTTGCGCAGGAAGCCACCCAGAACCGCCAGAGGCGCCGCATCCTCATGAACCATGGGCACAGTGGCAAAGGCCTTGGCGCAGAAGTTTACCTGGCTGTTGGTCAGCCACAGCTGGTGGATGCGATGGGGGTCAAACGGTGCGGTCGACATGGGGGCCTGTCCCTCAGCGGAAGAGACCAACGGCATCATGGCGCTGCTGAATTCCGGCAGTTTGTCTTCTTCGCCAATCAGGAGGAAACGTCGTTCGGCACGGCGAATCTTGTCGTGAATGGCCTGGAGTTTCTGGGCCAGCTTCTCCAGCGCGTGCTGGCTGTCAAAGCTGCGCGCCAGCGCCTTGAGCTGGCGCAACCCGAGCAGGCCGCCGGTGGCATGACTTTCAAAAGCTGCGCGATTGTAGCCGGCACTGGCCGCCGCCATGGCGAGGGCGTGGCCATTACCCACAACGCCCTGTTCCCGGCGCGCCAGGGTCTGTAGCAGCAATTCCTTAATGCGCGGCAGCTCGTCAAAACGGACTTCCTCGATGGTTGCCTGCATCAGTTCCGTGAGGGCGGCCTGGTTCGGCGCCAGCGCCTTGCCGGACAACACGAAGTGGCCGCTGAGTTTGTGAAGATCGTCGATGTCGGTGCGGCTGCTGCTGAAGCCGTGCAGGGCGCCGGCTACCCGGGTCTGCCACTGCTGGACTTCCAGATAGTCGCGGTCGCCGAGGCCGAGCTCACTCAGCACCTGGCAGTAGTAGGGCAGTAGCTGCTTTTCCTCTTCGGTGAGGTCGGGCAGGGCGCAGACCAGTTGCTGATAAACGAGGCCGTTGGTGCCGGCGCTGTAGCGGGTCAGTTTCTGCGGGCCGAGTTCGACGGTTTCACCGTCCACCTTTGGCATGTGCGGGGGAATATCCTCGACGCCGACTTTTGGCAGGATAGAGGGGTCGTCCTCGCGCTGCTGGCGATCCAGCAGGGCTTTGGCCGTCTCAATAATATGCTGCTTTTCTTCTTCGCTGAGCCTGGATTTTATGTCTGCAAGGCGCGCTTTTTCTGCAGCGGAACGGCGGTCCGACAGTTCTTCATCGGGCGAGAGCACGAGGCGCACACGGTGCTGGTTCTCGAGTAGCAGCTTGCGGGCGGTATCGGCAATAAAACGCGGATCCTTGATCTGCTCGCGCAGTTTTTCCAGAGTGGCGTCGATGTTCAGCAGACCGATGGCGTCGCCACGGTGTGTGGCTCCGGTCAGTGCGGTTAGGATCAGTTGCAGGCCGAACGGGAAGCCGTCGCCGGTGATTTCGCGCTGTTGCAGTTCCAGCTGGTGCAGGCTGGCGGCTACCTGTTCGTAGGGGATTCCGTTTTCTGCCACATCTTCCAGCACGGCGATGACCTGCTTTTCGAACTCATCTGCACGATCACGCTCACTACCCTCGATACCGCAAACGAACACCAGCTCGCGCTGGGAGTCGTCCAGGCCGACAAGCGGCGAGGGGGCCGTGCCCAGGTCCGTTGTCTCCAGCAGCTTCATCAGTGGCGAGGCGCTGTTATCCAGCAGCACACCGGCCAGCAGGTGGGCGGTCAGTGCTTCCTCGAGATCAGTCACGTCACCGAGCAGCCAACCCAATACGATATGGGTCTTTTCTTTCAGGCCCTCCTCGTCACTGAGCGGGTAGTGTTCCTCGACTGCGACCGGGGACAGATAGCGCTTTTCCCGGCCCACGGCAATGGTCTTGTCGAGAGGCTCGAACTTGTGCAGCGCCTGTTCTTCGAATGCTGCCTGGTGCTCTGCGGCTGGGATATCCCCGTACGTCATAAAGATGGCGTTGCTGGGGTGGTAGTGCGTGCGGTAGAAGTTCAGCAGCTGCTGATAAGTGAGCTCGGGGATGTCCGCCGGCTCGCCACCTGAATTGTGGTGGTAGGTTGTGGTGGGGAATAGGTACTTGCTCAGGGTCTGCCACAGTTGTGAGCTCACGGAGCTCATGGCGCCCTTCATCTCGTTGTAAACAACACCCTTGTAAACCAGTTCGCTGGCCGGATTCTCGGTCTCGGCAAATTCGAGGCGGTGGCCTTCCTGAGCGAAATCGAGCGGGTCCAGCTTGGCGAAAAATACCGCATCCAGATAGACGTCGAGCAGATTGGTGAAGTCCTTGCGGTTCTGGCTGGCGAAAGGGTAGGCAGTCCAGTCAGAGCTGGTGAAGGCGTTCATGAAAGTGTTGAGTGAACGCCGTATCATCATAAAGAAGGGGTCACGCACCGGGTACTTGTCACTGCCACACAGGGCAGTGTGCTCCAGAATGTGTGCTACGCCTGTGGAGTCCTGGGGAACGGTGCGCAGCGCTACCAGGAAGACATTTTCCGGGTTGTCGGCGGCGATGTGCAGGTGCTGCGCTCCGGTGGTGCGGTGGCGATACTCGGATACCTCCACGCCGAGGGATTCGATTTCAGCACTGGTGACCAGTTCAAAGGCGGGATGTTCGTTACTCAAGATACAGCTCCGTGTGACTTGTTCTACCGGGGCGACGCCTCTCGGGCGTCGCCGATCGCGGTCGGGTGCATTATTCGGTGCCAGCGTGACCCGGTGCAGGCCCTTTGGTGGGGCGCTATTCTACCGCCGGCAGGCGGCGTAAAAACAGTGTTGACAAGGTGGCCGTCGCGGCGAAAACTGCGTCGCGACCCGGCAGGATAAATGTAGACGAACACGGAGAGAGAGGTTGACCTGGTTGGATTTCGCCAGCTTGGCTGGTTTTTTAGCTACCTGGGCCGGTTACACGGTCTTTGCGCGCAAGCGGGCCAAGGTCGCCTGGTGTCTGGCTTCCTCCCTGCAGTGGTATCGGGTTGAATGGATGCTGCGCATGCTGGATCGGGATATGCGCATGCCGGATACCGCGATCATCGGTAACCTGGAGCGGGTCATCGGCTTCTTTGCCTCTACCAGCATCCTGATCCTCGCCGGTCTCGTCACTGCACTGACCGCGAACAAGGCCGCCATTGAGGTGTTGAGAACGCTGCCGTTTGCGGAACCAACATCGGTCGAGCAGTTTGAACTGAAAGTGCTGGTGCTGATCTTTATTTTTATCTTCGCGTTCTTCAACTTTACCTGGTCACTGCGCCAGTACTCTTTTGCAAATGTCCTGATTGGTGCCGCACCGGCACCGGACTCAGACGATATGGATGCTGATGAGCGGCGCCGCTTTGCCATCAGTACGGCCAAGGTCATCGACCAGGCGGGCCACAGCTATAACTACGGTCTGCGCTCCTACTATTTCGCGATGGCGGTTATGGGCTGGTTTATCCATCCGCTGCTCTTTATTGCCGGCTACGTGACGGTGGTTGTCGTTCTCTACCTCAGGGAGTTCCGCTCCCGCACTTTGCAGTCGATTCTTGCCGCAGAGGGCAAGACCCTGCTCCCGCCCCGGTCAAAGTAATATGGATTCCCGGCAAATACTCGAGGCCTTCGAGGAGATCGCACAGCGGCGGGGCTGGAGTCACCTGCACAAGCCGAAGAACCTGTGTATGGCGTTATCGGTAGAGGTGGCAGAGCTCACCCGCCACCTGCAGTGGCGTTCCGATACCGAGATCGAGTCGCTGTGCACAACGGAAGAGCGGGACGCTATGGCGGCGGAACTTGCGGATATACAGATGTATCTTCTCAAGCTGGCCGCGACGCTGGGCGTGGATATGGATGCGGCCCTGGCCGACAAGATCGCCGAGAACCAGCGCCGCTGTCAGGCGGCCGAGCAGGCTGGTGGCGAGGAGTCCGGTTCTCGATGAAGGATCGCAATTTCGACGACCTGGCGCACCGTTTTCGCAACCGTATTTATGGCGGTTTGAAGGGTGAGATACGGCTGGCGGTGCTGAGTCGGGATCTGGCGCCGCTTCTTGGAGAAACAGCAGGGCGATTGCGCATTGTCGATGCCGGCGGTGGGCAGGGGCAGTTCGCACTGGACCTTGCCGAGGCGGGTCACGAAATAACGATTGCCGATATCTCGACAGAGATGTTAGAGCAGGCGCGGGAGCAGGTGCGATTGCGCGACTTGCAGGGTAGGGTGACCCTGCTGCATCGCCCCTTACAGGCGCTGCCCGAGGACGCAGCCAACTGTGGCCAGGACCTGGTGCTTTGCCATGCGGTGCTGGAGTGGCTCGCGGATCCGCACGCCGCTTTGGGCGCACTGCGCCAATTGTTGAAGCCCGGCGGCCACCTGTCGCTGACGTTCTACAATCGGCGGGCACTGGAGTTTCGATTGCTACAGCGGGGGAGTTTTCGCCAGCTGGATCGGAATATCGACTCCGGCCACTGGGGCGGCCACCCGGGTAGCCTGACGCCCCAGAATCCGCTCAAGCTCGAATGGGTCGAGGACTGGCTTGCCCAGCAGGGTTTTGAAATCGTGAGCCACAGTGGTATCCGCTGTTTCCACGATTACATGACCCCGGTGATTCGCGACAAGTTGCCGGCGGCGGCCATTGTCGGGAAAGAGCTGGAATACAGCCAGGTGGACCCTTACCGGGAACTGGCCCGCTACGTCCATCTGCTCTGTCGCTGCTGACCTATCAGAGGTCTTTGAGCAGTAACTCCTTGGCAGTATTGATACGGGCGGCGAGGTAGTCGTTGCCGCCGCGATCCGGATGGAGTTTCTGGATGAGTTTGCGGTGGGCAGCGATAATCTCGTCACGGGTCGCATCAGGCCCCACGTCCAGCACCTGGCGGGCTTCTGCCCTGGTCATCGGTGGCCCCTGCCGTTGATCGGGGCCGCTATCCTGTGCACCTTCCTGCTGCTGCTTTTCCCGCTGTCGGGCCTGGGCGCGCTGTGCGATCAGCGGGGCGATCCAGGGCAAATGGCGTCCGAGCCAGCGCAAAGTAGTGCCAAGAACCGGCAGCACCAGCGCCACCGCGGCACCGACCCAGTGCAGGCGGCCGGTAATCGCCAGTAACACTGCCAGCAGTGCGACAGCAATCAGGGACCACTGAAGGAGAAGCTTTCGACGCAGGTGGGGTGGGGTTGCTTCAAACCTTCGCCAGGCGACGAGGGCGATGATACCCAGTGCGATGAGCAGAATGATGCGAGCCACTTACACTTCCAGAGTTGTGAGTCAGCTCGGAAGAGTATCAAATGTCGACGCGGATGCCGACGGCAATGTAGTCGTCAACAATAGGCCGGGCTACCACGTTGCTGTCGTCGATGGCATTTTCCCAGTAGACACGAATTCGCTCATTCCAGAGGTACTGGAAGCCCACGTAGTAGACGGCCAGCCGGAACTGATCATCCTCGATCAATGCGGCTTCGAATACTGCATCATCGGATTTCAATACATTGTGTCCGAGATAAACGGAATAACAGTTCTTCATGCCCCACGTGTAACTGAAGAACGACTCTGAGCCGCGGGCATCGAAAAAGTTGGTGATGCCCTCCACCGAGCCTGCCGGAGCCAGTTCATTATTCTGTGATCGCTGGCCGACCACCGCGCCGTAAAAGCCCTTCTGGTAAGCCCCTTTACCATAAGCAAGCCCCATGGTGGTCGCCCAGGCATTGCTGCTGGCGTTGATCGGGAAGCGATCATCAATAATGATTTCTTCGTCAGGGCCGGATGTATCGAAGACCAGGCCTCGATCGGTAGAAAGATCCAGTTTGACCCGGTTATAGGCAGCTCCGAAAAAGAGCCCGTCGCCGAAGTCCAGGTTGTAACTCAAAGAGATTCCGTGCCCGATGCCGAATTCACAGTCTTCAGCTGGACATTCGAGTCGGGTATCCGGAGCCACGACATCATCGACACTGATATTGAGGGAGGACACGTGAGCCGCATACTGCAGGCCGAGCTGGAATTCTCCGCCGTAGATCTCCCACTGCTGGCGCCAAGTGAGGGCGCTGTCCGCCCGCCCGGTGCCGGTAACGCCTCCGTCGGTGCCGAGGGCGAAAGCGCCGCTGGCAAGACCGCCGCCGACGTTGTACCAGTCGGTAATCTGGGCGACGTCGTAGTACACACCCCACTGCTTGCCGGCGGCAAAGTCTCCCCAGCAATCGTGCTTGGCGAATGCGTGGCCCTGGCGAAGAAATAGTGAGTCGTTGCGCTCGGAAAATTCGCTCTGCTGGTCACCGGAGATAATCAGGTCCTGAGCCGAGGAAATCGCGCGCACGCCCCATTCGAGATTGAAGCCGACATCCCAGATATCGTAGGCGGGAATATTCAGGCCGATGCGGACACGGGAGGCACCGTCCTGCATGGCGGTATCGCCCAGAGTATTGACCTGGTGGGCACTGAAATACCCTTCCATATACAGGGTTACTTCTGGAGACTCGTAGATTGGGACGGCCTGGACTGCACCGGCGCCGGCCAGTGTCAGGACGGAGAGCGCGCGGCCCATGTTTAGAGGGATGTTTCGCCTGTACATTTACTGCCTCACATCGATCCCTGTGACCCCTTGCAGGTGACACTCCTTGCTGTGTCGATAAAGGTAGCCTACCGGGCTGAAGCGAGCAGCGATTGGCGATACACTTGTGTCAAATTGCGTGACTTTCTTGTTTGAACCGGATGCTTCAGGGAGACGTACCTATTACCATGCCGACCGCCAGCCACACGCGAAAGCTCTTTGGATTAACCGTTCGTCAGAACGCACACCCGGATATGCGCCGCCTGCGGCGCGAGGCGGGCGAGCCCAGCTTGCATGGCAACAAGTTCTGGAAAAGCTCGTGCCTGACCATGGACTACCTGAAGAAGCATCCGCTGAAGACGGGGGCACGAGTGCTGGATCTGGGTTGTGGTTGGGGGCTCGGCGGAATCTTCTGTGCCAAGCAATTCGATGCCCGGGTGACCGGACTCGATGCCGATCCGAGTGTGTTCCCATTTGTCCATTACCATGCGGAGCTCAACGGCGTGTCCGTGGACACCTGGCGCTGCCGCTACGAGCGGGTTACCGCGGACGACCTGTCGCGCTTTGACGCGGTGATCGGCACCGATATCTGTTTCTGGGATAAGTTGGAGTCGCCACTCTACAATTTGACCCGTCGTGCCCTGAAAGCGGGGGTAGGGCGTGTGGTGCTGGTGGATCCGGGAAGGTCTCCGTTTCGCCGCCTCGCCGAGCGCGCAGAAGAGAAACTGGGCGCGGACTACCAGGAATGGACGGTAAACCGTCCGATGAAGGCCACCGGATGTTTGATGATCGCCGGCGAAACCGGCGCTTGAGGTTAACTGATGCAATACGACAAGTTTCAAATGCCCTGTGCCGACCAGATACTGCCGGGGCGTCCTGAGCCGATGGAAATCACCAATCAGCATTTCGTCAATGGTAATCCGCTGAAGGAGCCGTTTCCCGAGGGCATGAAGGCGGCCATTTTCGGAATGGGGTGCTTCTGGGGTGTGGAACGGCTGTTCTGGGAGATGGACGGTGTTTACACGACTGCGGCGGGTTATTCCGACGGCTGCACCGAAAACCCCAATTATGACGAGGTTTGCAGTGGCCGTACCGGCCACGCCGAGGTTGTACTGGTCGTGTACGATCCCGCCAAGATCAGTTACGGCGACCTCCTGCAAGCGTTCTGGGAGAACCATGACCCCACCCAGGGAATGCGCCAGGGCAATGATCTCGGCACCCAGTACCGTTCTTGTATCTTCTGCTTCGATGATGAGCAGTTGGAGCAGGCCAAGAAGAGCAAAGAGGCCTTCCAGCAGGCGCTGGCTGAAAAAGGGTTGGGAGAGATCAGCACCGAAATTGCCATGGCCAACCCCTTCTACTACGCCGAGGATTATCACCAGCAGTACCTGGCGAAAAATCCCGAGGGTTATTGCGGCCTCGCCGGTACCGGTGCCTGCCTGATTCGTTGATCTGCGGCTGGATCAAGCCCGGGTTATTAAGGTCTAATATCACGAAAGCGCGCAGCCTGTTGATCAGGCTGCGCGCTTTTTTATTGGGCTGCTCTCTGTCAAAAGGGAGAAAGTCAGGGGAAGAGAGGGGTCAGGCCAGATCCTTTGAAACCGACGTTTCCGCAGGTGCACTTTGTTCGGCATACGGGTAGAGAATATGGGCACACCAATCACTCCAGCTTCCCGGGTAAAGCAATCCGTCCTTGCGACCGATACGGTGTTGCACGAAAAGATTCACACAGGCCGTAACACCTGAGCCGCAGTAATGCACCAGTGGTTCCTCGCTGGGCAGGTCCCGCCAGAGGTGCTTTAGTTCCGCCTCACTCTTGAGGCTCCCGTCTTCATTGGTGGCAGATTGCCAGGGCTTGTTTACGGCACCTGGAATATGTCCCGCGAGGGGGTCGATCGGTTCCTGGTGGCCGGCAAAGCGCGAGCTCTCGCGGGCATCGACAAGGCGCCAGGGTGGGTTGCCAACGTGCTCAAACACGGCGTCATAGTGGACGGTGGTCATTTCTCCTGAATGTGCGACGAAATTCCCCTGGGCCTGCGGACCGGGCGTGGAGCCGGATTCGAGAGGCTGCCCTGCAGCTTTCCAGGCCGCGAAACCGCCGTCGAGCACGGAAACGGAGTCATGCCCGAAATAGCGCAATAACCACCACGCGCGGGCCGCAAAGGCAAGTCGCTGATCGTCGTAGACCACCACATGCGTCTTTGCGCCGATGCCGGCGCGGCGCGCGAAGGCCTGGAATTGGTCTGGTGAAGGCAGGGGATGGCGGCCACCAAAGCGCTGGACTGGCCCTGACAGGTCATCGTCGAGGCTGGCATAGACCGCCCCGGGTATGTGCCCGGCGGCATATTGCGACCTTCCAGCCCCAGGCTCAGCCAGGTTGAACCGGCAGTCCAATACCACCAACCGCCGATCCTCGCCGGTATCGGGGGCTTGTAGGGCTTCGGCAAGCTCTGCCACTGAAAGCGCTGAATCTCTAGTCATGGCGCGCTGGGTTCCCGTCGCTTTTTTAATCGTTATAGGGCCCAAATTAAGCGGATTTAATGCCGCTGTCCAGCAAAGAACGACAGGGGGAAAGTGACTCCGGATGGTCTCCGGTGCAGGTTGAGGCGGCCGGTGCCCCGGCCGCCTGGGGGTTACTTCTTCACCGGCATGATGGCATAGGGGTTGCCACCGAGCGCATTGGAAATATCGGCAATGGCCTTCTGGGCGCGGACACTGTTTCCTGCCTCGTCCAGGGGCGGTGAGATGACGGCAATACCAAATTTGCCCGGCGATACCGCGATGATGCCACCGCCGACGCCACTCTTGCCGGGCAGGCCGGTACGCCACAGCCACTTGCCCGAGTCGTCGTACAGGCCGGCGGTGGCCATCACCGCCAGCAGCTTGGGCACATTGTCTGGCTTCATGACGGCCTTCTGGGTTACCGGGTTGAGTCCGCCGTTGGCGAGCGTACCCGCCATGGTGGCGAGGTCCTTGGCGTTGACACTGACGGAGCATTGCTCGGTGTAGATATCGGTCGCCTGCTGGGGGTTGTCCTTGATATAGCCGTAGGCGTACATCAGCATGCCGATGGCCTGGTTACGCTGGTTGGTGTCGGACTCGGATTTGAACACCTCCTGGTTGACGGTGAGCTTTCGACCGGCGAAGTCGGAGTAGAAGGACAGGATCGTATTGAAGATATCGTCACGGCTGTTCCCCTTGACCATGCTGGTGGCAGCGATGGCCCCGGGGTTGACCAGGGGATTCATCTCCGGACCGCCAAATGCTTGTTTGGACATTTCGATGGAGACGATGGAGTTGAAGCGCATACCGGTGGCGTCGACGCCGATGGTGCCGAAGATCTGGTCAGGCCCGGATTGCTCCATCACCTTGGCGGCGGTAAACACCTTGGAGATCGACTGGATCGATACTTCCGATTTCACATCCCCGGCGGTGTAGACCTTGCCGTCCGGTGTTACCAGCGCAATGCCATAGATGTTTGAATCCACCTTGGCGAGCACCGGAATGTAGTCGGCATTCGCGCCTTCCTTGAGTCCTTTGTATTTCTCGTAGGCCCGGTCCAGCGCTGCCTGGATCTGCTTCGGCTCCATGGCGAGAGCCGGTGTCGACACTAGCGCTACCAGTGCTAGGGCAAGCAGTTTCATGCTGACGAATCCATACAGCCATGACCTGTAAAGCCGTGGGTCAATCATCGCGATCTCCTCTCAGGGTCATATCAAACATGTACTTGATGGAAAACTGCACGCGGAAGTCGTGGGAACGGAAGCCGTCACGCGCGTTTTCCCGCTCTGCATACTGGAGTTCCGGGCCAAGAAAGACCTTGTCGGTCGGGTGGTACAGCAGGTTAACCGATGCGTATTCGCCCTTTTCATAGGCCCTGTCCAATTGGCCGTCGGTGGTATTGATATCGAGGCTGGAATACCCGACTGACGAGGTCCATTGCTTGTTCCAGTTCACATCCAGGTAGGCCGTCAGGCCGAGCATCGGTAGGGCTTCACCAGTCAGTGGCGTCACCGGGTTATCGGGTTGCAGAACTGCGCCGATATCTGCTGGCGCATCATTCATGTAGTTCTGCACCCCTTCGCCGTACACGGCCCCCAGCTTCAGTACCGTGTATCCCATGATGATGTTGGAGGTGATGTTGACCCCCCAGCCGGTTTCATCGCCACTCAGATCAAATTCGTCCTCGAGGATGTCCTCCCATTCGATACGGCGAACGATGCCTGCTACCTGCAGGTAGCCCCAGTCGGTGCCCGCCCGATAGTGGGCTGCGAGATCGGGCCAGCGCAGGTGCGAGCGAATATTCTGCAGTTCGATCCGGTCTTCATAGGGCGTTTCATCGCGGCTCGCGCCCGGGCGCTCGACAGACACTGCGAAACTCGAATCCCCGTCGCGCCAGGGTGTCCAGCGGAACTGCACGTTGCGGAAGAACACCATGCCGCTGGGGCCCCAATACTCGATGGTGTTAGGGAAAATGTCCGGGTCCATGAATACGCTCCAGGTCTGCCCGGCGCCAACCTGGCAGAACTCACCCCAGGCGTGCCGGAGCCGGAATGTGGTCTCACCGGCGTTCGCCCCGACCCCGAACATCTCGTATTCGAAATGGGTTTTCACTTCTCCGCAGCGGGTCTGCGATGTTCCCTTGAAGCCCATGCGCGTTTGTCGCACACCCTGGAACCACTTGCCGTCTGGTTCGAACTCGCCCTCGAAGGCCGGTAATTTCGTTGGCCGGACCACGTCAAACCAGTCCGGGTTGTTGGTGTACTTCTGGTAGCCGGCATCCAGCATGATGTTGGTGTAGAGGTTCACTTCCGGGGGGCTGAAGAAACCCGGCTCCCCGGCGTCGCCGGCGGTCGCTGGTGCAATGCCGGTGAAAGCAGCTGCTATAGCGACAAGCGCAAGAGAGCCATGACTGGAAGCCGTGGAGGCGCCTGAGCAGTGTTCAGGCGCGCCAGGTAATCTCGCGAGCATGTGTGACCATCCCTGTCTTCTTGAGATTGCTGTCGAGAAGGGCCGCCATTCCCGGTCGGCCCAGTGGCCCCGTACGAGGGGCTCATCTTGTCGAAGAGAGTTTAGGAGTTTGAGTGGTACATTTGTGCTAACTGGCGCAGCTTGGCGTCAGGTTGCCGCCGTTGGCGCGAAACTGCGGGGGATTGACGTGCGGACTCCAACAAAAACAGCCGCGCGGGTGCTGCTTCATGTCAAAAAACAGGGGGGCGCGCTCTTTGACCGGGCGCAGCAAAAGTATCGCTGACAAGTACGGCGGCTAGCTTTCCGGCGTCGGCTCCGCCTGTTTGTCGCCGCCACTCTCACCGTTGCCCTTCATCACCGGCGGTGGTGCGTGCCGGGGGGGCTTCCTCGGGCTCGCTGGATGCTTCTGTGGACTGGGCCGCGATCTCATCTTTCCGGCAGGCGAGAGCCTGTTCCACCACGGGCTCTGTGGGGCTATTGAGAAATTCTGCAGCGGCAGCCTCCGCACAGTTACTGGCAGAGATCACATCGTGTGCCAGCTGTGGGAACAGCAGCCATTGATGATTGGGGAGCGTGTTGCGGGCGCGCTCTGCATCCTCTGCATCCAGTACCGGATCCAGCGCGCCGTGAAGGATCAGGGTAGGCACCGGGGCAGCAATTGCCTCAGCTTCAATCGGATCAGCGGGAGGGATGGCCCAGATGCGGCACTGTAGCTGCATCAGCTCGAGGTCCGCGCGCACGGCGCCGCCGAGAATGCCGGTGCCGTCTGCTTTTTGTCGCGCCTGCTGAAAGTCGACAAAAGGGGCCTCCTCGAAACAGAAGTGGCTGATACCGGCCGCGTCACCGAAATAGGGATCGAGGATGATGGCCATGAAATTACTCACCGCATCACGAGCCGGCGCCGGATCCCCCTTTTCCAGCCCTTCGATCACCGCGGGAAATTCGGGGTAAAAACCCTCGTCATATAACGCTTGGAACAGCACGCGCAGGAGGCGTTGACCAGTCATGACAAACGGGAATTCGCCATCGGCATAGGGGTGCTCGATTGAGACTGTCACCGGGGACTCATCCAGCTGTTCTACCAGGCTTTCCAGTCGCTGCCGCAAGTTCGGGTAGCGGCTGGCGCAGAGTTTGTCACTCCCGCAAAAATCGATGCCGCGCAGGTAGGCTGACAGGGAGTCCTCAGCCAACTGCTGCACGTAGGGGATATCGGGAAAAACGGCGCTGTTGAGTACCAGCGCCCGCACTGAATCCGGAAAATCCCGGGCCATGGTGAGGGCGTAGCGGGAGGCGTAAGAGACACCGTAGAGGTTGATCTTCTCGACCCCCAGGGCCTCTCGCAACGCCTCAATATCACGCGCCACCGACGAGCTGTTGTACTGGGCAAGATCTGCTTCATCGCTCAAGCGGCTGTAACAGCGCTCGAGGCTGTAACTGAATACCCGGCCCTCCTCGTCTGAAGTCAGGGGCCGCTGGAAGGCCGTTGTTGCATCCTCGATAAATTCGGTACAGGAGAGGCGTGGCTCGGCCATACCAGTGCCGCGAGGGTCGATCACGATCAGGTCGCGTCCATTTTCCACAGTCATGGCGGCGTAATTGATCCAGAGCCACTCGCTCGCGTTCTCTGGCTCCAGTCCCATGCTGGCCCCAGGCCCGCCGGCCCCGAGATGTAGCAGCGGAAATTTGTCCGGATTCTTTTCACTGGCCATAAAGCGAACCACCGGAAAGCGAATTTTCCGCCCCTGGGGTTTTTCGTGATTCTCCGGTACTTCCATCATGAAACACTGTGTGACCGGCCAGCTGTCATCCACGTTGAACCAGCAGGGTCTGGCTTCGAGCTGGGCTGTGGGATCGCTATCGGCGGCTTCGGCCGGATCGCTGCGCTGGCACGCTGTTGTCAGGGCCAGCGGAAGGATCAATAGCAGGGCTTTCAGTGGAAGCGAATAAGTCACAGCGTGGTTCCGTGTGCGGCGCAGTTGCGCGTGTTAACCGTGGTTGCCAAACCGGGCAATGGGGGCTGATAGATTCCACCGCAGCGCGGCAAGGCGGATTCCCAGGGTCACCAGGATGGCGATGGCGACCACTATCTCGCCCGGCAGTGCGCCGCTGGCGTCCAATAATACCAGCACCGCGGCGCCACTCAGGGCGGCAGTGGCATAAATCTCCCGGCGCAACAGCAGGGGAATGTCACCGGCAAGGATATCCCGGATCAGGCCGCCGAAAGTACCGGTCATCACCCCCATCACGATAGCGATGGCGGGGGAGTGGCCCAGGCCCAGTACTTTCTGGGTGCCGATAACCACAAACACGGCCAGCCCCATGGCATCCGCAATCTTCAGCAGGCGCATGGGTACCTGGAGGTAGCGGATCAGGTAAAAGCTGACGACGCCGGTGGCGGTGGCAAGCCAGAGGTAGTGGCTGTCCTGCAGCCAGAAAACCGGAACGTTGAGGATCATATCGCGCAGGGTGCCGCCGCCGGTGGCAGTGACGCAGGCCAGTACCACGGCACCGAACAGATCCATCTGTTTGTGGCCCGCAGCGAGAACGCCGGAAAAGGCGAAAACCACGATGCCGATCAGATCGCACCAGAAGAGCAGTTGTTCCATAGAGGGTTGGGAACTCTCGAGTCAGGGATGGAGACGACTCGCAGATGGTAGAGGGGTAACCGGCGCCTGTCACCACTTCCAGTGGGGCGCCGGACGGGCAGGGCAGACCGGGTTGCCCGGTCCGCTGCCCTTCGGCACTAGAAAAACGCCTGCAGACCAGTCTGGGCACGGCCCAGAATCAGGGCGTGCACGTCGTGGGTGCCCTCGTAAGTGTTGACCGCTTCGAGGTTCATGACGTGTCGAATCACATGGAATTCGTCAGCGATGCCGTTACCGCCGTGCATGTCGCGGGCGATGCGCGCGATATCCAGGGCCTTGCCGCAGTTGTTGCGCTTGACCAGGGAGATCATGGTGGGATCGAAATCCTTGTTTTCATCCATCAGTCGGCCCACGCGCAGGGAAGCCTGCAGGCCGAGAGTAATCTCGGTCTGCATGTCGGCCAGCTTCTTCTGGAACAGCTGCGTTTGTGCCAGCGGGCGATCAAACTGCTTGCGGTCGAGGCCGTACTGGCGCGCTGCGTGCCAGCAGAATTCAGCGGCACCCATGGCACCCCAGGAAATACCGTAGCGGGCGCGGTTCAGACAGCCAAACGGGCCGCGCAGGCCGCCGATGTCCGGGAACTTGTTTTCTTCAGGTACGAAGACGTTGTCCATCACGATTTCGCCGGTGATGGAGGCGCGCAAGGAGAACTTGCCTTCGATCTTCGGTGCACTCAGGCCCTCCATCCCCTTGTCCAGGACGAAGCCGCGGATGATGCCCTCGTCATCCTTCGCCCAGACTACGAACACGTCGGCGATGGGGCTGTTGGTGATCCACATTTTGGATCCGCTGATGCGATAGCCGCCGTCGACTTTCTTGGCGCGGGTCTTCATGCCAGCGGGATCGGAGCCGGCGTCCGGCTCGGTCAGGCCGAAACAGCCAACCCATTCGCCAGTCGCGAGCTTGGGCAGGTATTTCTCTTTCTGGGCTTCACTGCCGTAGGCGGAGATGGGGTACATCACGAGGCTGGACTGCACACTCATCGCGGAGCGATAGCCCGAGTCGACGCGCTCTACCTCGCGGGCTACCAGTCCGTAGGAGACGTAGTTCAGCCCGGCACAGCCGTAACCCTCGATGGTGGAGCCCAGCAGGCCCAGCTCACCCATTTCGCTCATGATCTCGCGGTCAAAGACTTCGTGGCGATTGGCCTCGAGAATGCGCGGCATAAGCTGCGACTGACAGTATTCGCGCGCGGTATCACGGACCATGCGCTCTTCGTCGCTGAGCTGCTGGTCCAGCAGCAGGATGTCTTCCCAGTGGGCGAGGGGTTGATGCTTGCTCATTATTCGTCTCGTCTACCTTTGCTGTCAGTGGCAACCGGGGTCTTTAACCCGGGCAATGCATGGTAATCAGTTGCGCCGCGGGGCCACAGGGCCGACCCGGCTGACCGCGATGCGGCTGCTGTGCGTGGACGGTGATCGCTGGAAATTTGTGATCACTATTTGCCGGCGCCGCCATGATACCGAAGTCTGACCGGAAGGGCACTCCCTCTGTTCCGAGCAGCACAATCTTCTGCTTTTGGGGTAAGGAAGGGTCAATTTCCTTGAAGCACCCGGCAAGTGCCCGATACTTTCAAGACAACGTTACTGATTTTGCTGTAAACGGTTTTCCGGTGGTGCCCTTGTCTGCTCTGCGAGCGCTGGTCATTGTTCTGCCGCTGCTGTCCGCCTGCGCGGTCCAGCCGCTGCCACCCGGGTTACCGCAAGAGGCACTGGCTCTACCTGACCAATTCTCCGCTTCCGGTGACGCGATACCGGATCAGCGCTGGTGGCGAAGTTTTCGCGACCCGCAGTTGGACGCCCTGGTACAGCAAGCGCTGACTGGCAGTCCGGATCTCAAGGCCGCACTCTGGCGTCTCGAGCAGGCGGCCGCGGTGGCACGCGGCGCCCGATCAGGGTTCTGGCCACAAGTCAGTGGCGAGCTGGAACACACGGAGCAGCGCCGCTCCCAGGACAGCGGCTTTGATTTTTCCGGTGGCGAAAATGAGGGCGGCAGCTGGAGTGGACGCCTCGCCGCCAGCTACGAAATCGATCTGTGGGGGCGGGTCAGGTCGAGCGCCCGCGCCGCTGAAGCGGCGCGCCTGGCCAGCGAGGAGAGCCTCCAGGTTGCCGCACTCAGCCTGGCTTCTGAAGTCGCCACCACGTGGTTGCAGCTCCGCGAACAGTGGGGGCAGCGCGATCTGTTGCATCAACAGCTGGATATCAACCGCAAGACCTTGCGGGTACTGGAACTCCGTTTCGGTGGTGGCATCAGTGCCGCTGCGGATGTCTTGCAGCAACGGTCGTTGGTTGTACAGTCGCAACAGGAGCTGACAGAGACCGAGTTCAACATCGAGGCCCTCAAGGTTCAGTTGGCGACGTTGGTCGGCACAACCACCGAAGTCCTGAATGGTATGGTCGAGCCCCGCACCGGCTTACCCATGTTGCCGGCCCTGCCCAATACCGGTGTTCCCGCGCACCTCCTGTTGCGACGCCCAGATGTACTCGAGGCACAGCGCAACCTGCTGGAGGGCTACTACCTGGCCGAACAGGCCTGGGCCGAGCGCCTGCCGGTGATCAGCCTCGCCGCCTTCTACAGCGGGGGTGGCCCCTCCATCAGCGATATCACCAAAGACTGGCTGCTGACACTCACCGCCGCTGCCGAGGGAGTGATCTTTGACGGAGGACGTCTGTCGTCGGAGCGCAAGCGTCAGGAGGCCGCCGAGCAGGAGCGCTGGGCGCAATTGGAAAGCACAGTTTTATCTGCTCTGTCCGAGGTCGAGCGTGCCCTGATACAGGAACAGGCGGTGCGCGAGCGTTTGCGGTACCTGCGGGAACGCGCGCAACTGTCCGACCTTATTGTGGTGCGCCAGCGCCGGGCGTATACCCGTGGCACGGTAGATTTCCTCAACGTGCTCACAGCCACCAATGAACAGCAAAGCCTCGAGCGGCAAATGCTGGCCGCCCAGCGGGAGCTGATCGAGAACCGGGTCGTGCTCTATCGTGCCCTGTCCGGCGGTATACCCGGGGAGGACCTTCCGGACGCTCAGCCGCTTGAGTTGGAGCGCTACCGGCAGGGAGGTAGCTGATGCTGGAGCGGCTGAACTGGAACTTCGCGTTACCGGTTGGCTTACTGGTTGGGGCGGTGTTGATTGCCAGCTGGTTCCTCCGAGAAAAACCCACCATGCAGCGGGGCGATGAGCCGCCGCCTGCGCCCCTGGTGGAGGTGATCACGGCCGAGCTTGGGGAGTTCCCGGTGACGGTCGAGGCGCTCGGGCGGGTCCGTCCACGGGAGACCGTGGATCTGGAGCCCCAGGTGCAAGGGCGGGTTGAGTGGTTGGATTACGACCTGGACCAGGGGGCGACCGTGCCCGCGGGCCGGCTACTGGCACGCATAGAGCGGGAACCGTACGAGCTGGCACTCCGCACTGCACGCAGCACCCTGGCTGAACGCCGTGCGGAACTGCAGCAGGAGCGGGGACAGCAACTGGTGGCGAAAGAGGAGTACGAGCTGCTCGGCAGCTCCGTGCCAGAAGCCGACCGCGCCCTGGTGCTACGGGAGCCACAACTGGCCGCGGCGCAGGCCCGGGTTGAGGCCGCCGAGGCAGCCGTGCGCCTGGCGGAGAGAGATCTGCGCCTGACCGAAGTTCGCTCTCCGTTCAATGCACTGTTGGTCAGCCGCAGCGTCGATATCGGCGATCGGGTTGGTCCGGGCACCGTGCTCTACCAGCTGGCGGGGGCGGACCTGTTTCAGGTTGAGGTAGAGATTCCAGCGGTACAGCTCTCTCGTTTGCAAAGGGAGGGTGCTGAGGTGCGAATCCGTGGCAGCCAGTGGCCACCGGGGACCTACCGGCGAGGCCAGTTCGTGCGGTTGATTCCCGTGCTCGAGGAGCAGGGGCGTCTCGCCAGGGTCCTCGTCGAACTACAGGACCCTCTGTCCCAGGAGCTGGTCTCCGAGCCCAAGTTGCTGCTCAATGACCTGGCCCAGGTCAACATCGTCAGCCCGGCGGAGCGGGCACGGGTGCGGATTCCTCTGACCGCGCTTCAGGACGGTGGCCAGGTCTGGGAAGTGCGCGATGACAGGATTACCGTCCGCCAGGTCGAGCTGGCATATCTCAGTGGTGATTATGCTGTGCTGGAATCGGGGCTCGAAGGTGGTGAACGCCTTGTCACCACCCGGTTGACGGCAGTCACCGATGGCATGCTGGTGCGCGTTCGAGAGGCTCCTGCGGTGGGCACGAAACCTGGCCAGCGCGATCCGGAAGAGAGTCGGGAAGGCGAGGCGGCTTCGGAATTGGAGGAGGGTGGTTCGCCACCTGAAGCCGGAGAGCGCGGATGAGTGAGCTGGAGCGTTCCAAACGGGTTCCGCGGCAGCCAGTCGACATCCATGGTGGGCCGATCGCCTGGATGGCCCACAACCATGTCACCGCCAATCTCCTCATGCTGGTACTGATTCTCGGCGGCCTCACTTTTGCGACGGTGGTCAAAAAAGAAGTTTTCCCGGATTTCAGCCTCGATATGGTTACGGTACAGATCGCGTATCCCGGCGCCAGCCCCGAGGAGGTGGAGCGAGGGGTATTGGTCGCGGCCGAGCAGGCAGTACAGGGAATACCCGGTATCCGCGAGATGCGCGGCACGGCCAACGAGGGCAGTGCCACGCTCAGCGTGGAGCTGCAGGCCGGCGTGGACGGCAACAAGGTCTACCAGGACATCCAGCAGGCCATCGACCGGGTCACTACCTTCCCCGACGACATTGAACGACCCCAGGTCAGCCTTGCCGATCACCGGCGCGATGTACTCGACCTGGTGGTGCATGGTGATATCGACGTTCACGCATTGCGTGGAATCACCATGCTGCTCTATGAGCAGTTGGAGGCACACCCGGACATTACCGCTCTGGAGGCCTACGGTGTGCGCGACTATGAGGTGGCCGTGGAGGTTTCCCGCGAGAGTCTCCGACGCTACGGGTTGTCGCTACCGCAAGTCGCACAGCTGGTTCGTGCTGCGGCGGTGGATGTGCCGGCCGGAGCGGTAAAAACTGAAGCCGGCGAAGTGTTGGTGCGGGTCACCGAGCGCCGGGACTGGGCGCGAGAGTTTGGTGAAATTGTCGTTGTCCAGGCGGCTGGGGGCGGCACTGTTCGTCTCAAGGATATTGCCACGGTCCGCGATGCGCTGGTGGAAGAGCCGCGCAATATGAACTTCAACGGTCAGCCAGCGATGGGCGTCGATGTATTTCGTGTTGGCAACGAAACCCCGATGAGTGTCAGTCAGGCGACCCGTGAGGTTCTGGCAGAAGTGGAGCCGACCTTGCCGGATGGGGTAAAGATCAGTATCCGTGACGACGATTCGGAAATTTTCCGAGAGCGACTGTCGCTGCTGTTGAAGAACGGCTTTATCGGCCTGATGCTGGTCTTCATCGTGCTGGGTGCCTTTCTCGAGTTGCGCCTGGCTTTTTGGGTGACCCTTGGTATTCCGACCTGTTTCCTCGGCGCGCTGTTGTTCCTGCCGGCGATGGATGTGTCCATCAACATGGTAAGCATGTTTGCCTTCATCATCGCACTGGGGATAGTGGTGGATGATGCAATCATCGCAGGAGAAAATATCTATGAATGGCGACGCCTCGGTTACAACAATCTGGAGGCTGCCATTGCCGGTGCGCGACAGGTGGCAGTACCTCTGACTTTTGCCATTCTCACCAACATTGTCGCCTTTATTCCGCTCATGTTTTTGCCCGGATTTATGGGCAAAATTTTCGGCATCATTCCACTGGTCGTAGGCTCTGTATTTGTCATCTCCTGGCTGGAAGCGCTGTTCATTCTGCCTGCCCATCTGGCCTATTCACGGCGAGGCTATCGCAAAGCCGGAGCACGACGATTTGCGGCGCGGCAACGCACGATTGCCCGCAGCCTCGATCGCTTTGTCGTAAAGCGCTTCAAGCCTTTTCTCGATGTCTGTATCCGCCATCGCTACATCACAATTGCTGTGGCACTGGCCACACTGATGGTCGTGGCCGGCTACGCCGCCAGTGGCCGCATGGGTTTTACACTGTTGCCGCGGGTGGAACGGGACTCGGGCCGGGTGGAAGTCACCTTTCCCGCTGGTACGGCAGAACAGCAGTTGGCGCGCGCCCGTGCCCAGATTACCCGGGCTGCAGATCGCGCGCTGGAAAAAATGGCTCGCGAAGGGGTTTTCCTCGGTATGCGCGGCCTGATCCGGGACAACCGGGTGCAGGTCGATGTCTATCTGGTTCCGGCAGATCAGCGTCCGTTTACGACGGGAGAGTTTGTGCGCGCCTGGCGAGGGGAGGTGGGTCCTGTGCCCGGGGCGCTCAGCTCCAGCTTTGCCGCTGATCGCGGTGGTCCGGGGGCTGGACCTGCCCTGACGGTAGAGCTCAGGCACACGGACACCCGCACCCTGGAGGCGGTGGCTCTGCGGCTGGCAGAGGCGTTGGAGGAGTTCCCCAGTGTCAGTGATATCGATCCCGGTATCTCTCTCGGCAAGCAGCAACTGGATCTCACGTTGAGTGACACCGCCAAGAGCCTCGGGCTATCTGCTACGGACATCGGTCGGCAGTTGCGCGCCGCGATTTATGGTGCAGAGGCGTTGCGCCAGCAGCGCGGCCGGGATCAGGTAAAAATCATGGTGCGACTGCCGGAGAACCAGCGCGGTTCACTGAAAGATGTGGCCAGTATCATGGTGCAGGCACCGGGCAATATCTGGCTGCCATTGCCGGATCTCGTCTCCATCGACCAGGGGCGCGCCTATGCGGGCATCAATCGGCGTGAAGGGCGCCGAGTAATGACCGTCACCGCCAATGTCGAGCCGGCCGACCAGGCAGCGCTGGTCATCAATGAGCTAAACCGCAGCATTATGCCGCAACTGAAGGCGGAGTATGCGGGCTTGGGAATTTCCTACGAAGGGCGCCAGGCCGAGGAGCGTGAGGGGCTGATGTCCCTGGGGCTGACCTTCACCCTTACCATGGCAGCACTGTACCTGCTGCTGGCGATTCCGCTGAAGAGCTATATACAGCCGCTGACAGTCATGGTGGCCATTCCGTTCGGTGTCATCGGTGCAGTACTGGGTCACCTGCTTATGGGCTACGGTCTGAGCATGATCAGCCTGCTGGGCATGGTGGCCCTGGCCGGTGTGGTCATCAACGACACTCTGGTGATGATCGAATACGGCAACCGCTTGCGTGAGCAGGGAGTCGATGTGACCGATGCCATCAAACAGGCGGCCGCACGTCGTTTTCGCCCAATTATCCTCACTACGGTGACCACATTTTGCGGGCTGATGCCGATGATTTTTGAAACTTCGGTGCAGGCGCGGTTCCTGATCCCGATGGCCATTTCCCTTGGGTACGGAATTCTCGCCGCCACGACAATTTCCCTGTTACTGGTGCCGTGCCTCTACCTGATGTTCGCGCGGGATATTCCGCTGTTGTTTGGACTTCGAAGCCGCACGCGGCTGGCCAACCACTGAAGAAGCGGCGCAGCTAATCACGCCGCAGCTCGTCCTTGATCGCAATGGGATTGGGGAAGTTCATCACCACGATGTAGGACGACACCAGAAAGGTCAGGATCGCGGTCGCCTGGATCAGGTGCGAGGCACCACTGCCGATCAGCTGCTGGCTGGTGGCGAGGAAGGCGATAAGCAGCGAGAACTCACTGATCTGCCCGAGGCGAAAGCCGATATCCCAGGCCAGCACTTTCTGCTCACTCTGATTGCCCAATAGCAGACGGAATACCAGTGGTTTGACTGCGAGCACGGCGGCGGCGGTGATCAGCGCCGGCACCGCAATTTCCGGCACCATAGCGAGCTTGAACTGTGCGCCGATACTGAAGAAAAACAGGATCAGGAAGAAGTCCCGCAGGGGTTTCAGGCTGAGCGCAATGTACTGGGAAATACGGCTGGTCGCCATGGTGATGCCGGCAATGAAAGCACCGATTTCCCGCGACAGACCGAGGATTTCCGCCAGCTCTGCCACTCCCATACACCAGCCCAGGGCCAGCAGAAAGATATATTCGTGAAAACGGTCGAAACGGGTAAACAGTGGCAGCAGGACATATTTCACGATCACCCACGCCACCAGCACCAGCAGTGGCAGGGCCGCGAAAGAGATACCCAGCTGGGCAAAATCCACCTGGCCGGTGCTGCCACTCAGCAGAATCATCAGGCAGGCAATGGCGACGAAATCCTGGAACAACAGCAGGCCGACCATCAACTCGCCCAGGTGCTTGTGATGCAGCACGGTGGTCGGTAACAGCTTGATGCCGATGATGGTGCTGGAGAACATCATCGCCATGCCGATCACCCAGCTTTCAACCGTAGTGAACCCGAACAACTGGCCCAGACCATACCCGAGACCAAGGAAGACCGCACAGCTGACGATGCCGACAAAAGTTGCCTTGCGGATCACCGACAGCAGCGCCTGCGGCTGCATATCGAGACCCAGCAGGAATAGCAGGAAGATAATTCCAATCGTCGACATGTCGGCGAGTAACTGGACGTTGTTGACGACCCCGAGGACCGAGGGGCCAAGCAGCACGCCGAGGGCGATATAGGCCACCAGCAGGGGCTGGCGGCCATAGAGCGCCAGCGTGGCCAGCAGGGCCGCGCCACTGAAAATCAGGAAGAATGATTGAAAGAGGGAGGTCTCCGCCACTGCACGTCCTTGTTTGCCGGCTTTGTTGCATTATCCATAGATGATGGCACGGCTGGAACCATCGCGGCGGATGCGATGGTTCCTCAGTGGTCGGACCCGCTACTGGTCAGAGATTGAACCAGCGCAGATTTTCCGCCCGTGGCGAGAGAATCGGCTGTGCGCAGATTTCACCGCGGGGCGCTGCCAGAATTTCCCGTGCGCTTTCAACAAACTCTGCCAGTGGTGTCTCGATGCGCTCCGGTACCGGTGCCTGGGCGCCGTCCAGTGACAGCGGCAGTGGCGGTTCGCTGTGTTCACCCTGGAAGCGCCATACACCGGCTTCTGCGTCGTACTGGTAGTAGGGCAGCAACCGGTACCCGTGCTCGGCGATCAGTTCGATCGCCTCGATGAGATAGTCCGCGGTCTCGGTGTCGAGGAAGTAATTGAAATTGAGGCGCACCCAGCCTGGTTTCAGCAGGCTTTCGCCGCCAGCAACCACGCTCTCCAGTGCCTCACTCTGCTCCGGGGTCAGGTGCAGCAGTGCGTGGCCATAGGGCCCGGCACAGGAGCAACCCCCGCGCACCTGAATGCCGAACAGGTCGTTGAGCAAGGCCACGACAAAACCGTGATGCAGGGGCTTGCCCTCCCTGAGGATGTGCAGGGAGACGATGCTGACCCGCTCGGCTTCAGTACCGCCGAGGATGTCGATGTTGGGGTTGGCCGCCCAGCGGGCAAAGGCCCGTCGCAGCCACTCCGCCTCACGGCGCTCGATCTCGTCGGCGCCGACCGCATCCTTGAGCTGGAAGGCCAGGCCCGCACGCACGGATTCGACGATGGCCGGGGTGCCGGCCTCTTCACGGCGCTCCCCCGGTGGCAGGTAGGTGTGCTTCTCGGGGCCGACCCAGGAAACGGTGCCTCCGCCAGGAACCGCCGGCTGGCCGGCTGGCAGCAATTTGCGGTCGATGACGAGCACCCCCGGAGTGCCGGGGCCGCCAACGAACTTGTGTGGGGAGATAAACAGGGCATCGATGCGGGTGCTGTCGCCGTCACCGGCGGCATCTACACGAACGTAGGGCCCTGCCGCGGCGTAATCCCAGCAGGACAGAGCACCGTGACGGTGCAGCAGTGCGGTCACGGCGGCGACATTCGTGCGGATGCCGGTGACGTTGGAAGCGGCGGAAAAACTGCCAATCTTCAGTGGTCGGTCCTGGTAACGCCGCAGTGCTGCCTCCAGTGCGGCCACGTCCACGCCACCCTCGGGGCACTGGGGGATGGTCACCACCTGGGCCAGGGACTCCCGCCAGGGCAGGTCATTGGAGTGGTGCTCGTAGGGGCCGATAAAGATGACCGGCCGCAGGTGCTCCGGCAGTTCGGCCTGTTCAGACGGGAAGTGCTTGCTGGCTGGTTTGCGCAGTCCGAGACTGTCTACCAGGCGGTTGATGGCGGCTGTCGCCCCGGAGCCACAGAAAATCACCGCATGCTCATCGTCTGCGTTCACCGAGCGGCGCACTGCAGCCCGCGCCTGTTCGCGAAACGCGGTTGTCTGGCGGCCAGTGGCTGAAGTCTCGGTGTGTGTATTGGCGTACCAGGGAAGTACCTGGTTGCGGATTGTGTCCTCGATAAAGGTCAGTCCACGTCCTGAGGCGGTGTAGTCGGCATAGATGAGTGGACGGGTTCCAAAGGGAGTGGACAGCGGCATCCGCTCGCCGATGACGGCGTCACGGATTCGGGCCAGGAGTGCATCGCAGGCGGCCATGGTTACCTCGAAAGTTACTGAGGCCGCTGCGCCTGGGCGCGCGGCCAATTATTGTGCAGCGGCCGCGCCACCCGTGGTGGATCGGGCACGCTGCCGGTTTATTCTTTTTCTCCGGAAGGAATTGGCAGCTCCGTGGTGCTCTTGATCTGCTCCATGGCGAAGTTCGACACGATATCGCTGATACCGACGTGGCGGATCAGCTCCTTGTAGAAGCGGTCATAAGCCGCGATATCGCTCACGACGATACGGAGCAGGTAGTCGTAGTCTCCCGCCATACGGTAACAGTCGACCACTTCTGGCAACTTGGCGATGTGGGCCGCAAAGGCGTCGGCCCATTCCGCCGTGTGCTGATCGGTTTTGACCTGGGCGAATACCGATACCGGCAAGCCGAGGATTTCTGCATTCAGCAGTGCCACCTTGCGACGGATGATTCCACTTTTCTCAAGCTTCTGTACCCGTCGCCAGCAGGGAGTCTTTGTCAGCCCGACACGCTCCGCCAGTTCCTCGATGGAGAGGCTAACATCTGCCTGCAAGATGGCAAGAAGTTGTCTATCGATCGCATCAAGTGAGGACATAATTCTAAAAGCCTCCCATTGGAGCGGGGGATTATCTCCCTCGGCGATGCTTTTTCAGCCGCCAGTGGTACAAAATACCCCGGCTACATTTCGTGTCGCGCTGCCATCCGACCCTAAGGGAAGATCCCGGCGGGAATCGGTTGGCTCACGCGCCACCAGATGCCGTAACGATAGTCTCCAAAAAATGGTGCTGGTAGTTGAATTTTTCGCCGGCTGCGGAGGAGTCCGGGCCGGCGAAAAGTGCGCCTCAGGCGGCGTCTTTAGGCGGGAAGCGGGGTTCGAACAGGCCCAGTTCAATGGCCTGGCGGACTTTGGCCATCAGGTCGATTTCGGTCAGCTCCTGCAGTTGCTGCAGATCGTTCAGCATGTAGTAGACCGGCTGCACGATATCGATGCGGTAAGGGGTGCGCAGTGCATCGAGGACATCGAATTCAAAGCGCTCCGGCTCATCGCTCAGGGCATACAGGGTCTCTTTCGGGGATGACAGAATGCCGCCGCCGTAGATGCGCAGGCCCTCGCTGGTCTGCATCAGTCCGAACTCCACCGTGAACCAGTAGAGGCGGGCCAGGTACGCGCGTTCCTTGGGCGAAGCCGCAAGGCCCAGTTCACCGTACTTCTGGGTGAAGTTGGCAAAGGCAGGATTGGTCAGCATGGCGCAGTGGCCAAAGATTTCGTGGAAGATATCCGGTTCCTGCAGGTAGTCGAATTCTTCCGGCGTACGGATAAAGGTGGCCACCGGGAACTTGCGGTCTGCCAGCAGCCCGAAAAAGGTCTCGAATCCGATCAGGGCGGGCACCCTGGCTACTTCCCAGCCGGTCTCCCGGCGCAACACGTCACTGATTTCGTGCAGTTGCGGAATACGGTCGGTGGGGAGGTCCAGCAGCTCGAGCCCGTGCAGGTATTCGTCACAGGCGCGACCGGGGATGATTTTGCGCTGGCGTTCGATGAGCCGCTGCCAGGTTTCATGCTCCACATCGGAGTATTGGATGATGCCATTGGCATCGGGCTCGCGGGCGATGTACTTGGTGCCCTTCTTGCCGCTGCTTTTGCTCTCACTTTTCATTCGGCTACTCCTCTGAGCCCCGCCTTGGGGAGCTCTCAATTCTTCTTATTAGCTTGGACACTTATTCTTAGGCTCCGATGCCTCGAGAGGGGAGGGCAGAGGCCTACGGGTTGTCTCATTACCGGCGCCAGCGCTACACTTTTTGTAAATAAATCTTTACAGGTGCGCTGTGAGAATCGAGATTACCTGTGCCAATCGTGTGGGTATACTTCAGGAAATAACACATATATTTACCGATTTTCGGGTAAATGTGGTTTCCGGAGAGCTTGGCGGTGAAAGCGGAGACAAAGTCTACCTCCATGTCCCCGGGCTGTTGCTGGCCCAGTACCGTGCAATTGAGAAGTCCCTGGCGGATGTTCCGGGAATCCGCCGTGTGCGCCGGATCGGTCTGATTCCCTCTGAGCGAAGACACTTTGAACTGGATACACTGCTGCGCCATGTGGCCGAGCCTGTGTTGTCTGTGGACCGGGAGGGGCGGATTGTTGCCGCAAACCTGGCTGCCGCACGGGCCTTCGGGGTCAGCCTGGATCGTGTGCCGGGGCTGCAGTTGCAGCGGTTTCTGCCGGATCTACAGCTTGCCGAACTACTGCGGGACCTGACAGCCCCCCGGTACGGGGTGCCAGTCTCGGTACGTGGTCGGGATTTCCTGCTGGAATGGACCCCGATACTGGATCAGGAAAGTCCCGCCTCCATCGATTCCCTGGCCGGAGCGGTGATTACCCTGAGTGCGGATCCGGATGGCAGCGGCGCTGAAACATTCGGCGAACTGTCCATACTGTGGGATTTCGGTCGGCGGCGTGAGGCCTGTCTGCAGTTGCAGGAGATGGCTTCCCTCCAATCCCCGGTGCTGGTGACCGGAGAGCGCGGTACGGGCAAAACCACCTTTGCCGGGGCATTTCATTTTCTCTCCCCGCTGGCCTCCGGGGGACGCTGTGTGCGCTGGCAATGTGCTGCCGGGCCTCTGCCTGGCAGTGGCGCGCTGCCGGACCGCGGCACACTGATCCTGGACGACTTGGATCGGCTGTCAGTCAGTGATGCCACCCAGTTGGTTCGGGTGCTGCGCGATTGCCCCGCAGCGCTGCGCCTGGTTGGTACCAGTCGCAGCGCCAGTTCGTTACCGCCGGCATTAGCACAATTGTTTTCCTCGCTGACCCTGCACCTGCCGCCGTTGCGTCAGTTGCGCGGGGAGGTGGCGCGCTTTGCCAGCGCTCTGCTGAAAGAAGCTGGGCGCGAGGGTCTTTCCGACACGTGTCGGCCGCTGTTGATGGGACACGACTGGCCGGGAAACTTTGCTGAATTACGAGATCATCTGACGGAGGGGGTTAACCGTTGTCGTCGCAGGGGAGGAGAACGGTTGGCGCCGGAGGATTTGCCGTGCCCGGAACCTGTATCACTGACGCCATGGCAGGACTGGGGCGAGGGGATGACTTACCGGGACATCATGCGGGCAGTGGAGCGGCAGTTGTTAGAGGAAATGCTGCAGCGTTATCCAAGCACCCGAGAGCTCGGGGCCCGGTTGGGGCTGTCTCATACGGCTGTCGCCAATAAACTGCGGGACCACGGCCTTACTGCCGTGAGCTCCAGCGCCAGGCAGCAGAGCTAGCCCCGCTCTGGCGCTCTGTCAGCGATCGATACGCCCGATCAGCATATCCTTGAACATGACGAAATCGCCCCACAGGCTGTAGAACGGATGCTTGAACGTGGCCGGGCGATTGTGCTCGAAAAAGAAGTGCCCGACCCAGGCGAAACCATACCCGGCAAAGGGAACCGCTATCAGCCAGCTCATGTTACCGCTGGTGATGGCGGTCACGACCAGGGCGATCACGAGGGCGGTCCCGGCAAAGTGCAGTCGGCGGCAGGTGAGGTTGCGGTGCTCGTTGAGGTAATAGGGATAAAACTCCCGGAAGGACGCAAACTCTGTTTCTCTCGATTTGCTGCTGGCGGGCATGGCTCCGCTCCTTTCGTTGTAAATCGTTGTTATCGGAAGTGTTGCCAGTTTAAGGCCATTCTCGAGTCTGTCCAATATGACGGGCAACACCCTTGAATGCGGGGAAATTTTGGGTGAACAGTCTCTCGGGGAATCTGGTAGGCTGCGGGCCACAACAAGCCAAACAAAGAAACGCCACACAGAGAGGAGTGTATGTCGGGCCCCCTTTCCCATCTGAAAGTACTGGACCTCAGTCGCATTCTCGCCGGCCCCTGGGCGGGACAGGTTTTTGCCGACTTTGGAGCCGAGGTCATCAAGGTCGAGCGCCCGGAAAAAGGGGATGATACCCGTCACTGGGGCCCTCCCTACCTTAAAGACGAACAGGGGGCAGATACTGCCGATGCGGCCTACTACCTGAGCGCAAATCGCGGCAAGAAATCCATCACGGTGGATATTACCCGCCCGGAAGGGCAGGAGATCATTCGCGCGCTGGCGAGCGAGAGCGATATCCTGCTGGAGAATTACAAGGTCGGCGGTCTGGCTAAGTACGGCCTGGACTACGAGTCCATCAGGGCCATCAATCCCGGCATCGTTTACTGCTCCATTACCGGTTTCGGCCAGACCGGACCCTACCGGAACCGGGCCGGCTACGATGCCATGATTCAGGGTATGGGTGGTCTGATGAGTATTACCGGCGTGCCCGAAGGGCAACCCGGCGCGGGCCCGCAGAAGGTGGGTGTGGCGGTGGCCGATTTGATGACGGGCATGTACGCGGTGTCCTCGGTACTGGCGGCGGTGGTACATCGACAGCACACGGGAATCGGGCAGTACATCGACCTGGCGCTGCTCGACACTCAGGTAGCCTGGCTGGCGAACCAGGCGCAGAATTTCCTTACATCCGGTAAGAGTCCGGAGCGGCAGGGCACAGGTCATCCCAACATTGTGCCCTATCAGGCAGTGCCGTCGAGGGATGGTTACTTCATGCTGGCGGTGGGCAACGACGAGCAGTTCAAGCGTTTCTGCAAGATTGCCGGGCTGGAAGATGTGGCGGAGCAACCCGCCTATGCGACCAATTCAGCCCGGGTGCTTGCCCGTGAACAACTGATCCCCCTGGTTGAGGCCGCAACCCGCGAGCGCGATTCCGCCTGGTGGCTGGAAAAGCTCAGTGATGCGCACGTGCCCTGTGGCCCGATCAATGATCTGCAACAGGTCTTTGCCGATCCACAGGTGCAGGCCCGCGGTATGGTGATCGAGCAGCAACACCCGGAGGCCGGCCGAGTCCGCACTGTGCGGAACCCGGCGATCTTTTCTGAATCTCCGCTCGAATACGATCAGGCACCACCGGTTCTGGGACAGCACACCAATGAGGTGTTGCGGGATACCCTGAACAAGTCCGACGAGGAGATTGCCGCACTGCGTGATGCCGGCGTCCTCTGAGGCGAAGAAATCTCTGCACGGGTCGACCTTCTAGACTGGGAGAGTGGCGATTGTTCATCGCGGAGCCCGCAAGATGAGAAACCTGATCAAAGGCAGTGACGCGACCCTTTACCTGCAGCTGTGGGAGAAGCGGATTCGGGTCACTGACATCGATTCCGGCAGAATCTTTGATGAGGTGCCTCTGGTCGCTGTTCGCAAGGGCAAGCGCCGCAGTAAGCGGGTGGCGATAGGCAGTCGCGCCTCTTCCGCTTCCAGCAGCGACGTGGAGGTGATTAACCCTTTTTCCCACCCGCGGAGCCTGCTGGCCCATTTCAAGGCTGCGGAATTGTTGCTGGAGGGAATTTTCGAAAAACTGGGTGCAGAGGGGCTCTTCTCGGCGCCCTCCAACCTAGTCCTGCAGCCGATGGAAAAAAACCAGGGCGGGCTGACGGAAGTGGAGATTAGCGCCTTTCAGGCCCTGGGGCTCAGTGCCGGTGCTCGGCGTGTTTATGTTTACCAGGGCCCCGAGCTTACCCGCCATACCCTGGATCTTGCGAACGTCCGCGATGCCAGTGCACCGGTGGCCGCTACCGGTATCGATGAACCCCGCGGATGGACCCAATGGATATGGATTGCCATCTGGTTCATATTGATCGCGGCAATGACCATTTTTCAGCAATTCTGAACGGTTTCCCTCCTGCGGCGTGTCAACGTGCTGAGCACTACAGGTGTTGCCGTGGAATCGTGCGTTCCCAGAGCTGGGTGTACACGCGGTATTCTCCCTCCCAGGCATCCAGTTCCGCGTGAATGTAGAAATTGTCGGGGTCGGCCGTCAGCACCGTGCGCGTGGTGGTGCGCACCTTCCAGTCACCGCGGGCGAAGGTCCGCTCGGTACGGGTTTCCGCTTTCAATGAGCTGAAATCATTTTCCTGGAAGGTGTACCAGTTCCAGGTACGGCTGGCGAACTCCAGGTCGATTTCATCGATGCGTACCAGGCCGTCATCCTTGATCACTTCCAGGGTGGAGATGTCCTCCGCCAGATCCTGGTGTACCAGCCAGTTATTGTGCGGCGGCTTAATGTACTCCTGCTTTGAAGGTTCGGCGGCTTCGGCTGGAGCGAAGTGAATGTCGTGGTCCTCCGGGCGGGCACGGCGCAGCGGCAGCACCAGATTGCTGGTATCACAATAAATCTCCAGCTTAACCGGCCGGGGTGGTGGCCATGCGAGCGCCCAGTAGGAGGTGGAAATACTGATGCGCAACCGGTGACCGCGGGGAAAGGCCTGTGCAACATAGTTCATATCCACGTTGAACCGGTATTTGCGCCCGGGCACCAGTTCCTCCGGCTTGTCATGGCCGTGGCGGTGGGTGAGATTGAACAGCCCATAGGTCACTCGTGTTGCTGCACCGTCCGTACCGACGTCAGAGAGACGCACCGCGATCATGGCGATCGGCCGGTTGGCAGTGAGCTCCACTTCCAGCCGTGGTGAACCGAGAATCTCCAGGTCGTCATCCAGAGGTGCGCTCTGAAATACGAGCGCGCCGCCGTCCTCTTGCCGCTGGTCGTGGGGCAAGTCGGGTGCGGCGGTATAAGAGCACCACTTGCCGGCAAACAGTCCCACACTGAGGGGAGACTGAACGTTGAGCACATTCTCCATCACGCAGGGGGGTTCATTGCCGAACAGGATGCGATAGGGCGAGAGCTCGTAGACGCGCTCGACGACATTGTCCGAGGGCCAGCAGTCTTCCCCCACCCAGCGCCCGGGACGCTCGTGATAATAGGTGGTGGGCGGCACACTGTCCTGCATCCAGGCACGCAGCATGGGCTCACTCATGATGCCGGTATCCCGATCCTTCAACCAGTGGTCCCACCAGCGCAGGGACTCCTGCAGGAATCCGATCGCGGGGCCGGGAACACCCTGGTGCGGGTACTTGTGCCCCCATGGGCCGATCAGTGCCAGCCGTGGAACCTGGAGGTGCTGTAACAGCCGGAAAATGGCATTGGTGTAACCGTCGGCCCAGCCCCCGACCAGCATTGCCGGACAGCGGATCGCGTCGTATTGCTCACTGACAGAGCCGTGTTCCCAGTAGCCGTCGCGGTACTGGTGGCGGAGCCAGATATCCAGCCAGAGCCCGCTCTCCCGGAGCCGCTCAAGCCACATGGATCGCCACTTTTCCCCCACCAGTTGCGGGTCCGGTGGGCAGGTGTTGATGGAAAACATGGTAGTGGCTTCGGAGAGGTTGTCCGTCAGCAGGCAGCCCCCCATGTAGTGCATATTGTCCTTGTACAGATCGTCGGTCGAGCAGCAGGAGACAATCGCCTTCAGTTCTTTCGGTGCCCGGGCTGCCACCTGCAGGGCATTGAAGCCGCCCCAGGAAATACCCTGCATGCCCACACTGCCATTGCACCAGCGTTGCCTTGCAATCCATCGGATGGCCTCGACACCATCGCTGAGTTCCTGCTCCCGGTACTGGTCTGTCATGATGCCGCTGGACTCACCACTGCCGCGCAGGTCGACCCGGACGCAGGCGTACCCGTGGCCTGCCAGGTAGGGATGCATCAGGGAATCCCGGAACCGTGTCTTGTCCCGTTTGCGATAGGGAATGTATTCCATAATCGCCGGTACTGGACTGGTCATCGCATCTTCTGGGAGCCAGATACGGGCCGCAAGCCAGCCGCCGTCAGGCAGGGGGATCTCTGTGTGCTCGATGGTGGTGACCCGGTGGGGAAGGGTGCTTACATATTGCATGGAAAATCAGTACCGCACGCTCTCGAACTGAAAGGGCTCGAAATCCTGGCCGTCTGAGAACTCAAAGTGCAGCGCTCTGGCGACGTCTCGGTAGCGGAGCAGCATCTCTTCCTGGTCCTGTCCACCGAGACAGATATTCGCTACTTCAAAGCTGTAACTGTCCTGGCTCGCAAGATCCGAGAGACGGGATCCCTCATCGACGAGGATCGATATCTTGCAGCCGGGCACCTGCTCTTCGAGCGCTTTGATTTCTCCGCGAGTGGGAACGCGGGTTACCGTGGTGTCCTCGTAGCGTCGCAGCATGAATTTCGCTGCGCAGTGGAAGTCGCCCTGCATCCCCGAAAAGTCCGTGTGCCGGTTGAGAGGGATATCCAGCGCGGCTTCGTGATTGGATACTCCGTGTACCTTGATGAACTGATCACTATGCGATTGGGAGATGCGCGTGTTGATCTCAAGCACCTTGAAATCATCCGTCTCCTCATCCCAGAAAAATTCGATCCCGAAGGCAGAGTTGTCAAAGCCTATCTGGCGTAACAGGGTCTCGCCCGCATCACAGATTTTCTGCTGGGCGTACTCGGGCCAAACAGAGGGGTACTCGTAGCGGGTGAAACTCAGGTTGTGGCTGTCTTTGACGGTATCCACGATACCGTGGACATGGTAACTGCCGTTGACCATGGTTCCTTCGATACCGCATTGCTTGCCTTTGAGAAGCGCTTCCGCGATGCACCAGTTACCGTCGACTTCGCCAATCTCAGTCGGTATCTGCACCCGGGCAAGGGCGGTATTCAGGAGCTCGCCCAGCCGTCTTACATCGGCGCGGATGATCTTGAGGGCCTGCAATAGCTCATGTTCATTTTCGATGCGAAAACCCAGTTGTGATGAATGGCTGACGACCGGCTTGAGCCAGAAAGGGAAATCAATCGTCAGCTGCTCGACAGGGTTCTGCGCAAACGGGTCGATGGGGCAGAACTCGGGGATCCACTCCGGTAGAGCCTTCTTCTGCTCGAGACGGCTCCAGTACTTGTGTTCGCACTTGAGCACGGCTTCGGGGGTCGCCGCCCGTAATCCGAACTGCTTGCAGAGGAAAGGGTGCAGGGCGCTGGACGGAAAATCCCAGTGATTGATGATGCCGGCGAGGTTGCCGTTGCACCTGGAGATCGTCTGCTCGGCCGTGGACAGAAGCTCATTCATGGGCCGATCCGGGAACCAGACAATCTCGTCATCCGAGAAGAGTTTTCGCCATTGAAACTGCTCCGCGCCGCGCACCGCGTTCAGGTACTCGCAGTGGAGGGGCGCGAGCCCGAATACAAAGAACTGCCTCGTCATGCATTACTTCCCGGACGTGCTTTAAGATGGGCTCTCAAAGCAGTCTAGCAGCGCAAGAATTTTCGCAAGCCGACGGCCGGTCGCTTCCGGATAAGAAGTCGGGCCGCTATAACGAAGGGCGATATGGGAACGGGGAGGAGATAGCGCAGGTCGTTAGCTGAGTGATCAGAGAGCTGTAGGGGGCATCACTCGCGGGCGGGGCCTATCACCGCTTCTGCACCAGCTGGAAAAGCAGGACAGGCGGCGCTTCAGGCCAGTACCGTTACCCGATGCTGCCGGCGCATATAGGCCAAAAAAAAGCGAGTAACCTGGCCTCTTCACTGCTCATCGCTGCGGCTGGGGCTCAGGGAGGGCAGCTCCTTGATGTAGATATCCGATTTTGTATAGGGGATTTCCACATTGTGCGCCGCCAGGGTCTTATAGATACCCAAGAGCAACTCGTGCCTGATCCGGCCGCGGTCCTCCGGCAAGTTGATCCAGACCAGCAACTCGAAGTCGAGACTCGAGGCTCCGAAGCGCCGCATGCGCACCCGTGGTTCCGGCGATGCAGCCAGCTCCGTGTGCTGCAGGGCAACCTCAAGCAGAATAGAGCAGACCTCGTCCGCATCGGAACCGTAGGCAACACCGACGGGAATGGTCACACGGATCGATGCGCTCGGGCCGCCGCTCTCATTGATAATCTTGCCACCGGCGATCAGCGAGTTCGGGAGCGTGATTTCCACATCGTCGCGCGTCATGATGCGGGTACTGCGCAGCCCGATCTGAGTGACCCTGCCGCGCTCACCGCTGTCCAGGTTGACGTAGTCCCCCACCTTGTACGGGGCATCGGCGAGAATAAAGAACCCGGAGAACAGGTTGGCCAGTGTGTCCTTGGCCGCGAAGCCCACCGCAATACCAATCACGCCCGCGGACGCCAGCCAGCCCAGAGGGTTGATGCCCCAGATCAGCAACAGCGCGTAACTGCCGAACAGGATGACCAGCAATTTACAGGAGAGGTCGAGCAGGGGGATGGCGCGCTGGTCGATCAGGGAAAACCGTGCGGACTTCGCACTGATGACCTGCAGCAGCGTTCCGCACTGGAAGAACAGCATACGTACCCAGCTGACCAGAATGACCGTCGACAACAGGCTGGACACAATCCCCACGTCCTCGCCGCCGGTCAGGAGCTTGTGCGCGGCGATCAAGCCGAGACAGAGTATGGTGGTGAAGACGGGTCGCTGCAGTTGCACGAGCAGCGTAGCTCCGGGGCCGGTGCGATCAGAGGGTAACCAGCGTCGCAGCTGCCTGAAGACAACAAACCGGCAGACCAGTGCGATGATGAGTGCGCTTGCGAGAATTGCAGAAGCCCCAAGCAGGGGATGCTGCTCAAGTAAATCCGCGATGGGCTGCAGGCGTTCCGGGAGAATCGCTTGAAGTCCTCCGAGCGGAGCTTCCACGTTGTCGCTGTTCATCAAATGGCGAATTCCTTTTCGGCTTCAAGGTGCACTCATGTGCACGAGCATGTCGGGATTGCGGGCCGGATTGGTACCGGCCCGCCCGAGAGCTGCAACTTCAGAACGTTACATTTTTTGGCGTGCGCGGGAAGGGGATCACGTCGCGGATGTTCCCCATACCGGTAACGTAGGACACGATACGATCGAAGCCCAGCCCAAAACCTGCGTGGGGCACGGTGCCGTAGCGGCGCAGGTCCCGGTACCAGTCCAGGTGTTCCTTGGGAATGTCCATCTCGTCCATGCGCTGGTCCAGCTTGTCCAGTCGCTCTTCCCGCTGGGAGCCACCGATGATCTCGCCGATGCCCGGGGCCAGTACATCCATCGCAGCCACGGTTTTGCCATCGTCATTCATGCGCATGTAGAAGGCCTTGATGTCCTTCGGGTAGTTCATGACGATCACGGGCTTCTTGAAGTGCTTCTCAGCCAGGTAGCGCTCGTGCTCGGAGGCCAGGTCGATGCCCCAGGAAACCGGGAACTCGAACTTCTCCTTGCAGTTCTCGAGAATCTCGATGGCATCGGAATAGTTGATGCGGGCAAAGTCGTTGTCGATGATGTTCTCGAGACGGCTGATGGCCTCTTTGTCGATGCGTTGGGCGAAGAAGGCCATGTCGTCAGGCCGCTCTTCCAGTACCGCCTTGAAGACGTACTTCAGCATCTTTTCCGACAGGTCGGCGACGTCGGCCAGGTCGGCAAAGGCGATCTCAGGCTCTACCATCCAGAACTCCGCCAGATGGCGGGTGGTGTTGGAGTTCTCAGCCCGGAAAGTGGGACCGAAGGTATAGACCTTGGACAGCGCCAGGCAGTAGCTCTCCACATTCAGCTGGCCGGACACGGTCAGGAAGGTTTCCTCACCGAAGAAATCCCTTTTGTAATCGATTTCGCCCTTGTCGGTGCGCGGCAGGTTTTCCAGATCCAGGGTGCTGACTCGGAACATCTCTCCGGCGCCCTCACAGTCAGAGGCCGTGATGATTGGCGTGTGCACATAAAGGAAGCCGTTTTCGTGGAAGAACCGGTGGATCGCCTGGGCGATGCAGTTTCGTACCCGGGCAACAGCGCCGCTTACATTGGTGCGTGGGCGCAGGTGGGCATGCTCCCGCAGGTGCTCCATGGTGTGGCGCTTGGGGGACATGGGGTAGGTATCCGGGTCTTCGACCCAGCCAACCACGTGGACTTCGCTGGCCAGCAGCTCGATGGACTGGCCCTTGCCCTCCGACGGCTTGATGGTGCCGACGATATCGACGGCGCAGCCGGTGGTCAGGCGCAGCACCTCGGTTTCGTAGTTACTGATGTTCGCCTCGACGACCACCTGGATGGGGTCGAAACAGCTGCCGTCGTGCACGGCGAGAAAGGACAGGCCGGCCTTGGAGTCGCGGCGGGTACGGATCCAGCCCTGGATGCGGGTTTCGGAGCCCTCGCGTCCGGTGGATTTCAAAAGGGAATCTACGGATTCAACTTGCATTGTTCTCGCTTACCTGAATTCACGGCGGATTGCTCAGTTTATACGCAAGCCGCTGTCGGTGAATGACGGCGGGCATATTGACGTTTTGAGCAGCGGAAATCCAGTCCCGCTAGTGAGCTCTGTGGCGGGCAGGTAGCGGTTGTCAGTCGCGATTCGGGGCTGGCGGGGAGGCAGTGGGAGGTGTGGGGGATCCAGCCGCTCACACGGCCGGATCCAAGGGGCTCAGGCCAAGCCGCGCCGGCGGAACAGCGGTACCGGCTGGTCAACCGCGGCCTGATAGCTGTCACTGAAGTCATGCAGTGACGCCAGCAGCTTCTCCAGGGGCTCGTCACCCTGGAATGCAAAGGCGTTGAAGCCGCAGCGGCGCAGGTAGGTCAGCTGGTCGCGCATGAAGTTCCCGACCGCTCGCAGCTCACCCCGGAAGCCGTAGCGCTCGCGCAGCAGGCGGCCGGTGGTGAAGCCTCGCCCATCGGCGAAACTGGGGAAGTGGACTGCAATCACGGACAGTGCGCGGGCGTCCTCACCAAGCAGGTCGGCAGCTTCATCGCTGTCAAGCCAGACGCCGAGTCGCAGGGACTGGTCACCAAGTTCCGTTTTCGCTGTTTTCCAGGCCTCGAGTGGCAGGATCAGCCTGGTCGTTTCCAGAGTATCGGCGCCGAGGTTCTGGGGGGCTTCCTCTCTCGATACCAGCTGCCACTCGTTTGTCGTCACGGCGCCGTCCACAATCAACTTTGCCGGGTTCTCGGGCTGCGGCGTGTTTCCTTTAGCTGGCTTTGGCATAGACTTTTTCCTTGAACGGTTGCAGGCCGATACGCTGGTAGGTGTCGAGGAACAGTTCCTCGGGATGTCGATGCTCCACGTAGAGGTCCAGGATCTTGCCGACCACATCCGGAACCTCGGCCCGCGAAAAGCTGGGTCCCAGAACCTTGGCCAGGCTCGCGCTCTCAGAGGAACTGCCGCCGAGCTGGATCTGGTAGAACTCCTCGCCTTTCTTGTCTACGCCGAGAATGCCGATATGCCCCACGTGGTGGTGGCCGCAGGCATTCATGCAGCCAGAGATGTTCAGGTTCAGGTCGCCCAGGTCGTACAGGTAATCCATGTCGTCGAAGCGGCGCTGGATGGCCTCTGCAACGGGGATAGACTTGGCGTTAGCCAGTGAGCAGTAGTCGCCGCCCGGGCAGCAGATCATGTCTGTCAGGGTGCCGATATTGGGCGTAGCGAAGCCATGCTTGCGGGCCGATTGCCACAGTGCTCTCAGGCTGGCCTGCTCGACGTCGGCCAGCACTGCGTTCTGGTCGTGGGTGATTCTTGCCTCGCCGAAACTGAATGCGTCGGCCAACTCGGCAATGGCATCGAGCTGCCGGTCGGTGACGTCACCGGGGGGAACGCCGGTCGGCTTGGTGGACAGCTTTACGGCGCGGTAGCCGGGAACCCGGTGGGGAAAAGTGTTCCTTTCCAGCCAGCGGGAAAACGCCCTGTCTTCAGCGGCCTCCGCATGCAGTGCGGTATCGCTCTCGGCACCATCAAACTGTTTGTAATCCGGGGCGGTAAAAAATGTCTTGGCCCAGGCGAGCGCCTCCGGTGTGAGCTTGTCTACACCATCTTTGATTTGTTCCCACTCCCGCTCGACACGGGAGCCAAATTCCTCGGCCCCCAGGGCCTTTACCAGGATCTTGATGCGCGCCTTGTATTTGTTGTCCCGCCGACCCAGTTGGTTGTAGACGCGGACAATGGCCTCGAGGTAGGAGAGCAGATCCTGCTCCGGCAGGAAGTCCCGGATCAGTTCAGCAATGACCGGGGTCCGACCCTGACCACCGCCGACATAGATTGCAAAGCCGATCTCGCCGTCGCGCTCAACAATCTGCACACCGATATCGTGCACGCGAATAGCGGCACGATCGGATTCCGCGCCATTTACCGCGATCTTGAATTTTCGCGGCAAAAAAGCGAATTCGGGATGGAAGGTGGACCACTGGCGAATCAGCTCGCAGTAGGGGCGCGGATCCGCAATTTCATCGCGGGCAACGCCCGCGTAGGGGTCGGAAGTGGTGTTGCGAATACAGTTACCGCTGGTCTGCACCGCGTGCATTTCCACCTCTGCGAGTTCGGCGAGAATATCCGGTACATCCTCGAGCTGCGGCCAGTTGAACTGCAGGTTCTGTCGGGTGGTGAAGTGCGCGTAGCCCTTGTCGTAATCGCGGCTGATGCGCGCCAGGCGACTCAGCTGGGCGCTGTTAAGAAGTCCGTAGGGAATCGCGACCCGCAGCATGGGTGCCAGGCGCTGGATATAGAGGCCGTTTTGCAGGCGCAGCGGCAGAAATTCCTCCTCGCTGAGTTCCCCGGAGAGGTAGCGCTCTGTCTGGTTCCGAAACTGGGCAACCCGCTCGCTGATAATGGCGTGGTCCCGATCGTCGTATCGATACATAACAGCTTGATTCCATGACCTTTTTTGCAGAACCGGCGAGGGGCACGACGGTCCTGTGGATTCTCCAATGGCGCCTAACATACCAGTGGGCTTATGCAAAAAATAACAATATTTTTTGCTATGTTAGGAACTAATGGTTATAAGCTGCTTGCCTGGTTGTGGCGGGGCCGCTTGCGCGGGTTTCGGGGATTTGCTCTACTTGATTGACCGTCGTCAGGCGGCCAACTACATAGGATAAGAATAATCGGCAATCGGAGTCTTTCGATGAATGAGAAAGTAGTTGTATCCACTGAAAGTGATAACGCGGCAGACGCCATTGCCGCCGTGGCCCTGGTGGCCATTTTTGTCGTCACCTGTATTTACTGGGTCGCCAGCCAGTAAGACAGATCGGCGCCCGGAGTAGAGCCGTCCCGGGCGACCGCTTCCCCCGCTTTATCTCAGCCCATTCTTTCCAGTACCGTTCTCACTACCAGTACCAGTGTCAACACGAACAGCGTCGTGAAGATAATACCGGCCGCGACATAAGCCTTGATGCTGCCACTGCGGAAGTCCCGCTCGCGATTTTTATTACTCTGAACGCCGATGGCGGCGGCAAGTGTGCTCAGCACCACCTGTAAAAAGCCGGGCTGACGATGTTCCTTTGAGTGTTCGTTATCATTGTTTTTCATGGTCACTCCCTGTCATTGACGCGCCCCGTGCGCGGGCGCAGATCTTCAGCGCGCGGTTTCAGTCCTCCAGGTTCGGGCGCAGCCAGCGTTCCAGCTCGGTCGCTTCAACCCCCTTACGCTGGGCGAGGCTCTCCAACTGGTCGCGCCCAATCTTGCCCACATTGAAGTACCTGGCCTCCGGATGGGCGAAGTACCAGCCGCTGACGGAGGCGGCTGGCAGCATGGCGAAATGGGAGGTCAGGCTGACACCAGCGTTTTCCTCGGCACCGAGGAGTTTGAACAGGGTCGCTTTCTCCGTGTGGTCCGGGCAGGCCGGGTAGCCCGGGGCAGGGCGTATGCCGCGGTACTTCTCGCGGATTAGCTCTTCATTGGAGAGGGTTTCTTCCGGGGTATAGCCCCAGTAACCAGTTCGAACCTGGCGGTGCAGGTATTCCGCGAACGACTCTGCGAGGCGGTCTGCCAGCGCCTTGACCATGATGGCGCTGTAGTCGTCGTGGGCTGCCTCGTACTTCGCCGCCAGCTCGTCTGCGCCAATACCGGTGGTCACCGCGAAACCACCGACGTAGTCACCAACGCCTGAGTGGGCAGGTGCTACGAAGTCCGCCAGTGAGCGGCACAGTCCATCACCGCCCAGTTTCTGCACTTGCTGGCGCATCTGGTGCAGGCGGGCCAGTTCTTCAGTGCGGCTCTCGTCGGCGTAGACGACGATATCGTCCCCTTCGCTATTGGCGGGCCAGAGGCCAATCACGGCACGGGCTCTCAACAATTTCTTGTCGATGATCTCCTGCAACATCAGCTGTGCATTTTTGAACAAGTCTGTGGCCGCCTCACCAACAACCTCGTCATTGAGGATGGCCGGGTACTTGCCGGCCAGGTCCCAGGAGATGAAGAAGGGCGTCCAGTCGATGGTATCCACCAGCTGTTCCAGGGGGAAATCATCGATCACGGTTACGCCGACCTTGCGGGGTACAGGCGGCTCGTAGCTCTGCCAGTCGAACTCCGGTGCCGCGGCGAAAGCTTCCTCGTAGCTCAGGCGCTTGTCATTGCGCTTGCGATTGGCGGTGCGGTGACGGACCTTCTCGTACTCTTCCTGGATATTGGCCACGAATGCCGGGCGGTGATCATCGGAGAGCAGGTTGCTGGCCACCCCGACTGCACGGGAGGCATCCGCGACATAAACCACCTGGTTGCGCCGGTACTCCGGGTCGATCTTCACCGCGGTGTGGGCTTTCGATGTGGTAGCGCCGCCAATCAACAGCGGCACGTCGAAACCCTGGCGCTCCATCTCTGCGGCCACGTGGACCATCTCGTCCAGGGACGGGGTGATCAGGCCGGATAGGCCAATGATGTCGCAGTTCTTTTCCCGGGCGGTCTGCAGGATGGTCTCCGCCGGGACCATCACACCCAGGTCGATGACCTCGAAGTTGTTACAGGCCAGTACCACCCCGACAATGTTCTTGCCGATATCGTGGACGTCACCTTTGACCGTCGCCATCAGGATGCGGCCGTTCGGCTTGCTGTCGACGGTTTTCTCCGCCTCGATATAGGGTTGCAGGTAGGCGACCGCCTGTTTCATGACCCGCGCAGACTTGACCACCTGGGGCAGGAACATCTTGCCCTCACCAAACAGGTCGCCGACCACATTCATGCCGTCCATCAGCGGGCCCTCGATCACGTCGAGCGGACGCGAGGCCGCCTCCCGGGCGAGCTCGGTATCCTCGGTGATATAGGTGGTGATGCCTTTCACCAGGGCGTGTTCGAGGCGCTTGTTCACCGGCCACTCACGCCAGCCGAGGTCTTCCTTGCGCGCCTGGCCTCCGCCATCGCCGCGGTATTTCTCGGCGATTTCCAGCAGGCGCTCGGTGCCATCCAGGCGCTTGTTCAGGATCACATCCTCGACCCGCTCGCGCAGCTCCTCGGGAAGGTCGTCATATACGGCCAGCTGGCCGGCGTTGACGATGCCCATGTTCAGTCCCGCCTTGATGGCGTGATAAAGGAACACGGAGTGGATGGCCTCGCGCACCGGGTTGTTGCCCCGGAACGAGAAGGAGACATTGGACACGCCACCACTGACCTGCGCACCTGGCAGGTTCTGGCGGATCCAGCGGGTGGCATCGATAAAGTCCACCGCATAGTTGTTGTGTTCGTCGATACCGGTGGCGACCGCAAAAATATTCGGGTCGAAGATGATATCGCTGGGGTTGAAGCCGACCTTGTCCACCAGGATGCGATAGCTGCGTTCACAGATCTCGCGCTTGCGGGCGAATGTGTCGGCCTGGCCGTCTTCGTCGAAGGCCATGACCACCACTGCGGCGCCGTAGCGCCGGCACAGGCGGGCCTTCTCGACAAAATCCGCCTCACCCTCCTTGAGGCTGATGGAGTTGACGATCGGCTTGCCCTGGATGCACTGCAGTCCCGCCTCGATCACCTCCCACTTGGAGGAGTCCACCATGAACGGCACCTTGGCGATCTCCGGTTCCGTAGCGGCCAGGTTGAGGAAGCGGCGCATGGCGCCGACGGAATCCAGCATCGCCTCGTCCATGTTGAAGTCGATTACCTGTGCGCCGTCCTCTACCTGCTGGGCGGCCACTTCGAGGGCGGTATCGTAGTCCTCCTCGAGGATCAGGCGTTTGAAGCGGGCTGAACCGGTGACGTTACAGCGTTCCCCCACGTTGACGAACAGGGAGTTCTCATCGGCGACAAATGGCTCCAGTCCAGACAGGCGCAGGGCTGGCTTCAGTTCGGGCTTTTGCCGCGGCGGCACATCGGCAACCGCCCGGGCGATAGCGGCGATGTGCTCCGGTGTGGTACCGCAGCAGCCACCGAGGATATTGATGAAGCCGCTGCGCGCGAACTCCGCAACAATGGCCGCGGTCTCTTCCGGTGTTTCGTCGTATTCACCGAATTCATTCGGCAGGCCCGCATTGGGGTGGGCGGAGACATGTTCGCCACAGACGCCGGAGAGCGCCTCGATGTAGGGGCGCAATTCGGTGGCGCCCAGCGCGCAGTTGAGGCCGACACTGAGGGGGTTGGCATGGGCCACGGAATAATAGAAGGCCTCCGTGGTCTGGCCGGAAAGGGTGCGACCGGACGCATCGGTGATGGTGCCGGAAATCATGATCGGCAGCTCGAAGCCCAGCTCCTCGAACAGCTGCTGCAGCGCGTAAATGGCCGCCTTGGCGTTCAGGGTGTCGAAAATGGTTTCGATCAGGATCAGGTCACAGCCGCCCTCGATCAGCGCGCGGCCCGCCTCGACATAGTTGTCCACGAGCTGCTGGAAGGTTACGTTGCGCGCCCCGGGGTCGTTGACGTCGGGGGAGATGCTGGCGGTACGTGAAGTGGGACCCACGACACCCGCAACCCAGCGCGGCTTGTCCGGGGTCGAGGCGGCATCTGCCGCACGGCGAGCCACTTCCGCTGCCGCACGGTTCAGTTCCGGTACCAGGTCCTCGAGCGCATAGTCCGCCTGTGAGAGCCTGGTGGCGTTGAAGGTGTTGGTCTCGATGATGTCGGCGCCGGCATCCAGGTATTCCCGGTGCAGCCGTTCGATCAGCTCCGGCTGGGTGATGCTGAGCAGGTCGTTATTGCCCTTGAGGTCCCCGGCGTGTTCATCAAAGTGCCCGCCACGATAATCGGCCTCCTGCAACTTCTCCCGCTGAATCATCGTCCCCATAGCGCCATCCAGGATCAGGATGCGGTCGGCGAGGGCGGCGTGAAGCTGCTGGAGACGTTCGCTGCGGGACTGCTGGGACATGGGCGATTCCTTAAGCCGTTTATTGGTGTTCGCGGGTATGAAAAGGGCGGCTATCTTATCACTCCCGGGCGCCTGCGTCGGCCTGATGAGCCGCAGCCGCCTAGATGCAGTAAAACAACAATACTGGTTCCCAAATGCGGATTTCGCCGAATTTGTGTCCCAATTCGTGCCAAATGCGGAAAAGCATGCCGTTGTTGCACTCGGTCCATCTGCAATGTCCTTCGCGTTGGCAGTGGAAGGTTTAACTTGCCGTCCAGTCGGAGTAAAATACCCGACAAAGAAACTCGGTTATTTGAGAAGCGATATGTCTGAACAGTCTTCCGAACTGAATGTCACCATCACGGAGTCCGCCCAGGAGTACCTGCGGGAGCTGCTGGACAAGCAGGACTGTGAGGGAATTGCCATCCGCATGTTTGTCTCGAGCCCCGGTACCCCGAACGCCGAGACCTGCATTGCCTACTGTCGTCCCGGTGAAGAGCAGGAGGACGATGTCGTGATGGAGCTGAACGGCCTCAAGGCTTACTTCGAGGGTCGATCAGTGCCGTACCTCGATGAGGCGCGCGTCGACTACTCCTCGGACAAGATGGGTGGCCAGTTGACCATCCGCGCACCCAACTCGCGCATGCCCAAGATTACCGATGACAGTCCCGTTGAGGACCGCATCAATTATGTGCTCTACAACGACATCAACCCGGGCCTCGCTGCCCACGGCGGTCAGGTCAGCCTGGTGGAGTTCACCGAGGACAACTACGCGATCCTCAAATTCGGTGGTGGCTGTCAGGGTTGCGGTATGGTGGATATGACCCTGAAAGAGGGCGTCGAGAAAACCCTGAAGGAGAAGGTCCCGGAAGTGGCTGGGGTGAAGGACATTACCGACCATACCGATAAGTCCCAAGCGTATTATTGATCCTTGTGGATCTGAAATAAAAAAGGCGAGCCAATGGCTCGCCTTTTTTATTGCCCATGCGTTAATGGGTTCTTGACAGCTGCAGTGCCAGTAGGGCGCTGGCCGCTATATCGGACTTACGAGTGCCCCTGCTTGTGGATGTGCATGGAGTAACAAACAGCAACCGCTATGACGAAGCCAGTTGGTCATAGGATCTCGAACTCATTGTCCGCGGGCTAGCAACATCTCGGTGGAAACGATAAACAGGCTGGTGGCTGCGACGGAAAGCAGGAAGTAGGGGATATTGGCTGCTTCCTTCGGTGGTATCTCTTCCCGTATTGCGGTAATGATAATCCCGCCCACGACAAACAAGGTTGAAAACTTGAAGGCCGGCCCGAGCTGATCTGAGAGGAAGGAGGCAAGCCAGCCTAGCAGTAAGCTTAGGGAAAAAATGCTCCGGAAGTAGCGGCGATAGCGTTTGGGGTAATGCATCCAGAGGTGGTAATTGATGCCGATGAAGTGCATCCCAAAAGCAAACGTCAGCCCGAAATAGCCGAGCAGTGAGGCGAACGGCCAGTCACCCAGGAGGAAACCGATCTGTGCATTGTAAAGGCCGAAGACACTTGCTACTAAAAGCGTGGTGCTAGACGGTTTCTGTCCTATACCGAGGCGATCCTCAGAGAGATCTTTCTTGGCAACGAGTAGAAAGATCACGAATCCCGTCAGCGCAGCAAGGTATACATGTAGTCCGGCAGGTAAGAGCGCATCGGTGTCAGCATCCAGGTCGATGGCCGACTGGATTTCGGCAAGCTTGGGCAGCAAGACCAAAAAAACATAGGAGATGCCTACTCCCGCGGAAACACTCAATATGGGGGGGTGCACTTTTTCCCGAAAAATTTTCCACCGCGGGAGCGTCCATGTGATCAGGCACAGCAGTAGAATGCCCAGAAAGGATAGATAGTGATTCATGGGATTGAAGCCTTTCCGGAGGAGAATTTCATCCTGGCCGGAACTCCGGCGGAGTGCTCGCCGGGGCGCCTGTTTGGAGTGTTAAAGCTCTTCGAAATACTCAAACTCGTCGATGTGATCCATGTAGACGCCGTCGAACCCGGCATCAATAACGCGATCGACATAATCCCCGGACTCACCGAACAGGGTGTCCCGCCAGGGCTGCAGCCAGTAGCGGATGTGGTAATTCCCCGGAGAACCTGAGACTTCGTCCAGAAGCCAGTTCGGCGGGTTGCTGGGCCAGAAGCTCTGCCAGTAAAAGCGGTCGCTCTCGGCCTGGCCGACGCTGAGGTATGCCAGCAACAAACGCCGGCCACCATTGGCCTTGAAACGCAGTTGCCGGATTTGCTCGGCGGTAAACGGTACTCCGATAAAGAAGAAATCGATGATTACTACGTCGTAATCTGTCTCCACCACCGCATCGACCAGTTCCTGGGCGGTGGAGAACAGCTGTGGATTGGTGAGGTGCAGGAAATTGCGGGAGAACCCCAGGTCCTCGATATCAGCCCGGTTGCTGTTCGGAATTACCGCCGGGTAGTCCGGTATCGTGTCCAGTTCCGCCCGGGGGGCGGCGAAGCCCAGGTAGCCTGCCTCTTCATTCAGCAGGATCGACTCGTCGACATTGCGCTCAGTGACGGCGAAATCGGTTGAGAAGACGGTAACACCGCCTTCGTCGCGGGCGATGTCCAGAAACCCGCGCAGGCGCTCGGATTCGGTTGCTGAGGATGGTTGGTCGACTGTCTCGAGACCAAAAAACACGCCCTGCTGGGCGATGCCATCCAGGGCTGCGAGGTACTCGGTTTCCACTGCGCCGGTGACGCGCCCGGTGGCAGTCACAAGCTCCACGCCATTCTGGGGAACGATGATGAAATCCCGGTTCCGGCTTCTGGCGTAGCGACTGATGTCCTGAACCAGCTCTCGCATCTCCAGGCGGTAGTTGGTCACGCTGGACTCTGGCACGAAGCTGGGCACCTCATCCAGGTCGCAGGCCAGTAGCAGAAGCGGCAAAAACCATACCGCGGCACGCTGAATCAAAATCATTTCCCCAACTTCTCCCTGTAGTGGACTTCGATAGACTAGCGGGTTCAGGCCGGCCTTTCATCAAGAAAGCGACGGGCCGGAGCGTTTGATTGTGCGATCTACTTCGGCTGCATCCTTTTCTTGGTGGTGGCCGTCGCCTGCGCTGAAACCGGATCGTCGGGCCAGTAGTGCTTCTGGTATCTGATCCGAAGCTCCTTGCGCACCTCGTGATAGGTATTGGCCCAGAAGCTGGCCAGGTCCCGGGTCACCTGCACAGGCCTGCGGGCAGGGGACAGGAGGTGAATCATGAGTGGATACTGCCCCTTGAGGATCGCAGGTGTCTGCGCCTGGCCGAACATCTCCTGCAGGCGCACCGGCAGTACGGGAACCTCCTCCGAGTAATCGATGGCGATGCGGGAACCACTGGGAACGCTCATATGTGTAGGCGCGAGTTCATCCAGCTTTTGCTGTAAGGGCCAGTCCAACCCCGTCTTGAGAATGAGAAAGAGGTCCAGTTGTTTCAGCTGTTCGAGCTTGTTCATGCCCGTCAGGTGGGGCAGCAGCCATTCCTCCAGGGTCTCAGTCAGCGCCCCATCACTCCAGTCCGGAAATTCAAGATCGCCCAGCGAGTTCGGAGGCTCGTCAGCCATATGGCGCAGGAATTCGACCCGGGCGCGAAGCGCGGTTGCTTCTTTGCTCCAGGGAAGTATCTGCAGGCCTTTCTGGCGGATTGCGTCGAGCAGCGCCCTGCTCAGTAGTTCCGGTGAGATATCGGGGGCAGGGCGCTCATCCAGGACAATGCGTCCAATACTGGTACGCACGCTGGCAACTGCGCGCCCGCTGGCTTCGTCCCAGCGCACGGCAGTTTCCTCAGTAATCAGCTCGGGAAACGCCTGCCTTAAGGCCCGTTCGGAAATCTCTGCAGCCAGCTGAATTCGGGCATCCCGTCCCTGACCGTCGAGCTCGGCAATTACCAGGTAATCCGCCAGGGCCAGCTCGTCGTCATGGCTGAAGTGTGCGCCGCGACCCCCGGAAAGCAGGAAGCGGCGTTCCCGGTCGTGGCGGTTTTTGGCAATACGGTCGGGGTAGGCGAGGCCGAGCAGCACGCCGACCCGGTCGCCGGAATCGATCGCTTCGCTCGGGGCCGCATCAGTGCCGACAAGGTTTTGCAGCTGCCGCTGCCAGGTTTTTGCCTGCTGTCTAATGCGCTGGATGGCACCGTGATCTGCGCTCGCCGCGCGGGCTTTTCCCTGCAGCGTATCGATGCGTTGCTGCATGTTTCGGTTCCAGCGTGCCTCGCCGCGGAAGATGTCCCGCTCAGACAGCTGTGCTGCGAGCAGGCAGGCTTGTTCGATCAGCCCCCAATCGGTGCTCTTGAGCATCATGTGGCCGAGCCGGGGATGAGTACCGAGCGCGAGGATGGCAGAACCGTGTTGGGTGATGCGGAATTCACTGTCGATCGCGCCCAGCTGCTGCAATAGCCCCTGTGCCTGTGAGATAGCTGCCGGCGGTGGAAGGTCGAGCCAGCGCAGCTCGTCGACCTCGCTGACGCCCCATTGCGCCAGTTCCAGCATCAGCGGTGCCAGGTCACTAAGCAGGATTTCCGGTGTATTTTTTGCTGCCAGCGAATCCTGCTGCGATTCACTCCACAGGCGGACACTGACGCCTTCGCAGAGACGCCCGGCACGCCCGCTGCGCTGTGTTGCGGAGGCGCGGGAGATGCCGGTTGTCACCAGTCGGTTCATACCGGTATTGGGGTCGAAACGGGATTCACGCATCAGGCCGGAATCGACGACGATGCGGATACCCTCAATGGTCAGGCTCGTTTCCGCCACGTTGGTGGCCAGCACGACTTTACGCTGGCCCTTGGGCGCCGGTGCAATTGCCGTGTCCTGTTGCTGTTTGCTGAGATCGCCATATAGCGGCGCGATGGTTATCCCACTCTGGCTATCCAGTTGCTCATGCAACAGGCTTTCAACTTTGCGGATCTCGCCCACACCGGGTAGGAATGCCAGCAGGCTGCCGCTCTCGCGCTCCAGCCATTCCCCGATCTGGCGCGCCACAACATTGGGCATGTGACGTTTGTCTGCCGGCAGTTGCTGGTGGGCCAGGTAGTGAATGTGAACCGGGAAGCTCCGGCCTTCACTGCGGATGACGGGTGCGCCGCCCAGTACCTCTGCCACAGCCTCGGTTTCCAGTGTCGCAGACATCACCAGCAGCTTGAGATCATCACGGAGGTATTCCTGAGACTGGAGGCACAGCGCCAGGGAAAGGTCGCCCTGCAAATTCCGCTCGTGGAATTCGTCAAAGATCACCAGTGCTGTCTGTGCCAGTTCGGGGTCGGACTGGAGTAGGCGCGTCAGGATGCCCTCAGTGACCACAAGAATACGCGTGTCCTTGCTCGTCTTCCGTTCGGCGCGGATCTGGTAGCCGACGGTTTGGCCTACGGATTCCCCAAGCAGGTCTGCCATGCGTGCCGCAGCGCTGCGGGCGGCCAGTCGGCGAGGTTCGAGCATGATGATTTTGCGATCGCCGAGCCAGTCGCAGTCCAGTAGTGCCAGTGGCACTGCGGTAGTCTTGCCGGCGCCGGGCGGCGCCTGAAGGACAACGTTATTGTGCTCACGGAGTGCGTCGAGGAGGTCGGGCAGGGCTGCGTGGATGGGTAACTCTGACATGGCGGGCATTATACCGATTCCCGGCCTGCATACAGACGGCCAATGCGCCCGCTTCTGGTCAGTTTATGCCGTTGCCGGGCTAGCTATTCTGCAGTGGTCCCAGTTGCTGGTTTAGCCACTGCTGGAACTGTGGCTTGGGCAGGGCCCCGGACAGGCGGGCTATCTCCCGGCCGCGGTGAAAGACCATCAGAGTGGGAATCGAGCGTATCTGGTAGCGCGCGGCGGTCTGCTGGTTATCCTGGGTATCCAGCTTTACGAACACTGCCCGGGTGGCCATTTCTCCTGCCACCAGGCTGAATACCGGCGCAAACTGCTGGCAGGGGCCACACCAGGTTGCCCAGAAGTCGACCACTACTGGCAGGTCCGACTTGTCAACGAAGCGGCTGAAATTCTGGTCGGTCGCATTGATCGGCTGGCCGGCTAGTAGCGCTTTGCGGCACTTGCCGCAGATTGGTCGATCAGCCAGTCGGTTGCCTGGCACCCGGTTAATGGCGCTGCAGACTGGGCAGACGATTTGCAAGGGTGCATTATCGTTCATGAACAAGTCTCAGGATGCTTTCGAGTGGTATATCTTGTCACTCGCCGCTTTTTCAAGGTTGATCAGCGCCTGGCCGTGGTCTGCTCAGGTGGCATGGTTGAGCAACCATACATGCTGCTCAGCGGGCACCAATCCCTTCAGTCCGTCTGGAATCGCCTTGTTTTCAATCTGCCTCAGATGGTAGTGGTCGTCATAGTGGCGGCCTACCTCCTCATCAGAGACCGAGAAAGGTGGTCCCGGCATCAGTGCCTGGTCGTAGACAAAGGTCACTAGCAGCTGTGGTGCACGCGCAGAAATTTCCATCAGGTGACTGACGTAGCGTTCGCGCATGGCTTCCGGCAGTGCTACCAGGGCTGCACGATCGAAGATTGCGTCCACAGGACCGAGGATTTCAGCTGTCAGGTCGAAGATATCGCCACAGAAAAGATCAAGCCCCGGAGCCTGATACAGTTTCAGGTCCCCGAGGATGGAGATTTCAGGCTCGACCTTTAGCTCATCGAACAGCTGATCCACGGCCATTTGGCTAAGCTCTGCTCCGGCCACTCGATGGCCTTTCGATAGCAGCCAGCCGATATCGAGGGTCTTTCCGCACAGGGGGAGGAAGAAGCGGCTGGCTTTTTTCAGCCCCAGCAGCTCCAGGTTGCGGACCAGAGCCGGATTGGCTTTGGATTCATGAAAGCCGATCTCATTGTCCTGCCAGCGTTGATGCCAGAATTCCGGTTCCATATTGGATCTTTGTAAGTGTCAGGGTGCTTTGGATTAGCCGTCGCTGCCGAGCTCAGTGCACGGGCTCGTTTTGATAAAGTTACCTATTCCTGAATCTCGACGCCATGCCAAAACGCCACCATGCCCCGAATTTTCTTCGCCGCCTCCTTGGGCTCCGGGTAATACCAGGCCGCATCTTCGTTGGTCTTGCCATCGACTTCGACTGTGAGGTAGTGGGCCTCGCCCTTCCACGAACAGTGCGTCGTTGTTTGGCTCGGTCTCAGAAAGGCTCTATTTAATGAGTCGGGTGGGAAGTAATGGTTGGACTCGACCACGATAGTATTATTGCTTTCAGCGAGTATGGCGCCGTTCCAGACAGCCTTCACGGTAGCCTCCGGTGTAGACGAATGATGTATTCGCGCTTGCTGGGTGAAGCCATCTGTCTAGAAGCTCGGGGTCCTTCTGGGACTTCCATTTCAATGCCAGGGGTTCTGCGCCCGCAGCGGCCTGGAGTGGGTAGCGAAACGCCGGCGCAAACGGTGATGGAAGGGAAGAGGCCGGAGACCCGACCCCCCTGGAGTAGTAGGAATCAGATTGCACGCTTTGGCAGTACATTCCGCAATTGCTCTGCCATTCCCAGCAGCAGCTTCTCGGTAGTTTCCCAGTCGATACACTTGTCGGTTACGGACACGCCGTAGTCCATCTGGCTGTGATCATCCAGAATCTTCTGGTTGCCGGCCTTCAGGTTGCTCTCCACCATGATGCCGATAATGGACTGGTTGCCATCCAGTATCTGATGGGTGACGTTGTCCACCACCAACGGCTGCAACTCGTGGTTTTTGTTTGAGTTGGCGTGGCTGCAGTCAATCATGATGTTGGGCATGAGTTCCGCCTTGCGCAACTCCTGCTCACATACCGCGACACTGACGGAGTCATAGTTCGGCTTGTCGTTACCGCCGCGCAGGACCACATGGCCGTACTTGTTGCCGGCGGTGTGGATGATCGCCACCTGGCCTTCCTTATTGATACCCAGGAAGCGGTGGGGATTGGCGGTGGATTGCAGCGCATTGATGGCCACGTCCAGGCTGCCGTCAGTACCGTTCTTGAAACCTACCGCCGAGGAAAGACCGCTGGCCATCTCGCGGTGGGTCTGGGATTCGGTGGTGCGAGCGCCGATTGCGGACCAGGAAATCAGGTCCTGCAGGTATTGTGGTGAAATCGGATCCAGGGCTTCGGTGGCCGTGGGCAAGCCCAGCTCGGCGATATCCAGCAGCAGTTTGCGGCCAATATGCAGTCCATCGTGAATCTTGAAGGAGTCATTCAGGTACGGGTCGTTAATTAGACCTTTCCAGCCGACCGTGGTGCGAGGCTTTTCAAAATAGACACGCATGACAACCAGCAGGGTATCGGAGACCTGGTCCGCGACCGCCTTGAGACGGCGGGCATATTCCATGGCCGCATCCACATCGTGCACGGAGCATGGGCCGATCACTACCATCAGGCGGTGGTCCTTGCGGTCGAGCACATTGCGCACGGCAGCGCGGCCTGCAGCGACAGTGGCTTCTGCTGCCTCGCTGACGGGCAGCTCGGCCTTGAGCTCTTTGGGGCTGATCAGTACTTCCTGGGAGACGACGTTCAGGTCGTCGAACTGCTGCTTGGTCATTTCTCTGTCTTTCTGTTGTGCCTCAATGACGGTAAGTCAATGAATTGGAAGGACTATCCTACTGGCCCAGGTCAATCCCGGCGAGGGTTTCATTTGAAACCATATGTGGCTTGCGGGAAGGGGGAGAGAGCGGCAAACCGGCTCTACACAGGGTAGTATTTGTAGGAGCCGGATTGCCATCGATGGGGAAATTATCGTGACAGCGATAGGCGCACCGTGTGCCCCTTCCACTGGTCTCAGAGCTCGGCCAGTTCCTGCAGCAGTGGGAAGTAAAGGGCGCGCCGTATTTTTCTTTCACCTCGGTCAATAAATAGGCGGCTGTAAATCTCGAGCTGGTCGCGATAGCTCTCAAGCTGTTCGCCAATGAACACCTCTCGATCCTGCCCCTCAACCGGTTCCGCCGTCTTGTAGTCGACAATCCATCGAACGCCCTGATCATCCACGAAAGTACGATCGATTATGTAGGTCCGAAGCTGGCGTCCTCCTGTATGCACTGTTAGCTCACAGGCGGAGTCCTTGTGTTTATTGTCGAGGAGCCAGCGGCCGTGCTGGCAATTAAGAGCGCGTAATACTGCTTGCTGTACTTTTTCGGCTGCAAACTCGAGTGACGTCCCGGAAAGGCCCAGTTGTCGCAGGCGCGCCTGCCAGAGTGGCCGCTGGTCAGATACCCGCTGCTCGTCCCAGCCCTCGATGCCGGTTTCGGCAATGGTTGCCAGAGTTTCGTGGGCAATGGTGCCGGCGTGGCGCAACCAGCGTTGGCCAACCTTGCCCAGCTCCGGCAGGTTCGGTTCGTCTGACGGCGTTGGTTGGTAGTCGGGCATGCGGTAGGGGGCCATCCACTCGAGCGCCGGGAAACGCGGTGTTTCCCAGCTGTCAGGCAAGTGCAGGAAATAGTCCCTGTCGTGTTCCGCACCGGCTGTGGTAGCACCGGCGGATGCGCTGTCATCAGGTGCCAACCAGTGACACCATTCACACTGCTCGGAAATGGATTCCCAGATGCCCGCCAGCAGTGAGGCGGCGCCGGGTGCTTTGAAGCTGGGTTTCTTCTCTTCCTGCTCGACGCAGCCCAGCAGGTGCAGGGAGTGAATAGCGCGGGTGCAACCAACGTACAGCAGTCTTGTGCCTTCAAGACGCTCGCGTTCATTGTTGTCGAACTTCAGGAAGTCGAACAGGGGATCCCTGTCGCCGCGGGCACTTTTCGGTGCCAGCAGGAACCGGCTCTCCCCCCGATTGTTTAGCCATTCAGCCCATCGCAGGAGCTGGTCACCTCCGGGCTTGCCGCCCTGGTCGAGACCAGGAATCAGCACATGCTCGAATTCGAGGCCCTTGGACTTGTGAATTGTCATGACCTGCACCCGGGCGTCTTCACCGGGGCGGGCGAATAATTTTTCGAGGCCGAGCTGGAATTCCTGCCAGTCGGGGATATAACCGCCGCGATCATAGCGCTCCAGCAAACGGAAATAATCGGCGACGTTGGCCACTTCTTCCGGCGCGGTACAGGCAGGTCCACCGAGGCTGAGCCATAGCCCCTCGATCAAAGACCTCAGTGGCTTGCGCCCGCGCTCCTGCCAGGCTCGGGAAAGCAGTGGCGTCGTGCGGAGCAGGCGCACACGGCCCTCTTCACTGAGGCCCGTGACCTCGTCGAGGCTGTCCAGGGCCTGCAGTAGCGGGCGGACGGCAGCATCGGTGGCGTGAAGGGCGCCGTTATTCCAGTTGGCGAGACAATGCAGATCGGACCAGGACAGGCCGCACCAGGGCGCGCGAAGCACCGCCAGCCAGCTCAGGCGATCACTGGGATCGAGCAGGGCGCGGGTCAGGCTGAGCAGGTCGATGATGGCCATCTTGCTGGCCAGTGGCGCCAGTTCCGGGGCCTGGTATCTGATCCCTGCGGCATCCAGTGCGGGAAGGATCTGCGCCAGGTGCCGTTTCTTGCGCACCAGGATGGCGATACGGCCTTCCGGATCACTGGCCCTGAGGTCCCCGACGAGCGTCGTGACCTGTTCAGCCTCGTGAAGACGCTCTGGGTCATCGATGCAGCCATAGAACTGCACGGCTGGATGCGTTTCCGGCTTGCCCTCGCGAAAAGCGACTGAATCCAGATAGCGGACCGCGCCACGACCAATATTGTCCTGGGCGGGGAATGCCTGCCGGAATATTTCATTGACCCAATCCACCACCGCGCGATCAGAGCGGAAGTTGACCTGGAGGTCCAGGGGGTTGAGCGGGACTTCACCGATACCGCGGGCGCGCGCGTCGAGGAAAATGCCCACGTTGGCATTACGGAAGCCGTAGCACGACTGCATACCGTCACCCACGATAAAAAGCGTGCGGCCATCATCTGGCTGCCAGCCGGCAGTGAGCTTTTCAAGTAGTTGCAGCTGCAGCTGAGAGGTGTCCTGGAACTCGTCCACCAGGATATGTCGGACCTGCAGGTCCAGTTTTAGCGCCAGGTCGGTAGGAGCGTCGTTATCTCCCAGTGCGATCAGGGCAGCCTGTGCTACCTCGGTATAATCCGTGGCCCCCAGCTGCTGAAAGACCAGCTTCAGCTGAGCCACCATTTGCGGCAGTACCTCGGCCATGGCCTGCAACAGTTGCCATTGGCTCTCCGGCAGGGAAGTTGGCAATTGCCGGATTTCGTTGATGGCGGCGAGCAGATTGGGGTCGCCAGCCATTTCCTCCAGCACCGCTTTCATTCGCGCTTTGTATTCCTGCGCGCGATCGTACTCCGGATCCTTCTTGGCCGGAGAGATAAAGCCCAGTTTTTTGTTCAGTCCCCCGGGCTTACGCAACTCGCCCTTGCCGGTAACCAGCAATTCTGTCAGCGCGAGCCAGTCCAGTAAGTTTGTCGGATCTGTGCCCGGCAGTCCGCTGAGATCTGAGCAACGGCAAAGGGGGTGCGCGGGATTTTCCTGCTGCAGATTCTGGCCGGCGTAATTGGCCAGCTCTGCGAGTTCACCGGCAAAGCTTCCGAGCGCCTCCTCCAATGCCCCCAGATTTTCCGCCACCAGTTCGTCAATGACGTGGTGAAAGTAAGCTTTGGCATCCTCGGAGCCAACACCGAGCAGCTGTGCCAGCCACTGCTCGCGCTTTTCCAGCAGGGTTTGTAACAGTTTATTCAGCTGCCCGAGGTCATTGTCCAGGTGCAGCAGCAGTCTTGAGAGAGCAGAGTCTGGCTGATCCGCATCCAGTCCCTCGAGCAATCTGGTTACGGCCAGTTCAAATGCAATACTGGCCTGTTCCAGCGGCTCGCCGGGTGCGCCCAGGCCGCTGTCGATCGGCAGCTGGCTCGCCAAACTGCGGCAGAGCCCGTCGATGGTCTGGAAGCGCAGACGCTGTGGAGCCTGGAGCAATTGCCAGTTCTGGCGTTGATCCTGCTCCAGCAGGGCCCGCGCGAGATCCCAGGTCACTGCGTCGTGGGAATTTTCCGGGCGTGGTTCGTCTCTGGCTTTCAGAAGCGCATGAATCAGGCGCTCGCGCATTTCCCCGGCCGCCTTGCGGGTAAAAGTGATGGCCAGCACTTCCTCGGGTTGCTGGCAGTGCGCCAGTAACTTGAGCACCCGCTGGGTCAATAGACCGGTCTTGCCGGAACCCGCTGGTGCGGAAACGGCAAAGCTCTGCGTGATATCCAGGGCCCGGGCCCGGGCCGCGGCGTCAACGGGTTTATGACTTTGTTCCACTGCTATCTCTTCACTCACTTCCGCACCTCTCTTTCCGGCCAGCGGTTGAGGGGCCACAGATCCCGGTTGTTATCGGCGGGACGATCGAACTTCAGGCTGGCATACCCGCCGCGGTACTCCTCGGCCAGCTGGGTGAGGCTCTGTTGCCAGTGTTCGGTGAGATCGTGCCAGGTGGTCAATGGCCCATCCTTTTGCAGGTCTGCCACCGCCTTGATCCCGTCGATGGGCTGTTCCAGGTCACCGGAGCCCTTCCACTTACAGTCGCCCCAGCGAACCTGTGCGAAAGCGATAGCGCGTGATTCCGGCTGGGTGAGCGCGTAGAGCGGCAGCTGCGGTTCCCGGACTCGCTCTTGGAGCCAGTCACTGACCGTGGTCTGGCCTGTCTTGTAGTCAATCACCAGCTGGGTGCCATCGGGAAGGGTGTCGAGACGGTCCAACCGCAGTTGCATCTGCAGGCCGCCAATCTCAGCTTCCTGGGCCCACTCGACTTTTTCAACCGTGAATGCGGGGCGTGATTTTTCCAGCTCGAGCCATTGCTCCAGCAGCCGCGTCAGCCGCTGGTGTTCCAAAAGCCAGAAGCCGTGGGGCAGGTGTCGGTGCTGGTGCCGGAGGGATTCGATGGCGGACTCTGCGGCGCTGCTGATCTGGTCGCGGCGCTGTTCGTCTTCCAGCGCGGCCAGTGCCGCCGAGTTTCCACATCGCTGCCAGAATACGGCCAGTGCCTCATGGACCAGCTTTCCCCGTTCGGCCGGGTTGAGACCGAGGGTCGGCTCGTTGAAGCGGGTGGCCCCCAGCCGGTAATGGAGTTGGGCGTTCAGCGGGCTCAGAGCCTGGTTCTTGAGAACCCCGGAACCACCGCGCACGGGCCGGCACTCCGCCGGTTGCAGTGGCGGGAACCGATGGTCGGCCTGCCGTTCGAGCGCCCCGTTTTGCTGCAGGCTCTGCCAGTGCTCGTGCAATGGATCAGTGTCAAAGGCATCGCCCTGGAGGGCGTCCGGGAACAGGCTGCTCAGCGCCTGCTCCACACCATCTGCCTCGCGGGCATAACTCACCACGACGTCTGCGCTGGCTTCGAGCAGGTCGTTGGTCAGTTGTCGGGCCAGCTCGAGTTCCCGCTCTGCGCTGGCCCTGGGCATCTGCCAGTGCTTCTGCCACTGCACTGGCAGCAGTGGGTTGGGCGCCGGCGCCGGCGGCCACTGCTGCTGGCCAAAACCGACCAGGCGCAAGTGATCGAAGGACAGACCGGCGGCCTCGAGCACGCCCAGAATCTGCACAGGGCCATCGCGGGTCTCCGCCTGGAACGGTGTCCGGCTGGCGATGCGGCGCAGGTGTTGGAGTGCCTGCATCAGGGTGAGGCTGCCGGCAAAAGGTGTCAGCGCGGCGAAGTCTTCGAGGGCCTGTTCCCAGAGATTGAGCTGCTGGTATTCCTGGCTGTCCGGGTTGCGCGGGCCTGGCCAGCCCAACGCTTCCAGCGTTTGTGAAAATCGCAGGGCCCAGACTTCCGCGGGCGCCCGCCGCCATCGTCTGGCACGATCGCCGATGAGTTCGAGCTGTCTCGGTAGTTGCGGAGACTCCAGGCCGATGCGCGTTGCGAGTTTTTCTGCGGTGCTGCGCAGAACATCTCCGCGAACAGTGCGCAGCTCGCGTTTTTCCAAGGTGCGGAACAGGGCGCTCCGCAGCCAGAACTCGCTGTCGATCGTAGAGTCATCGTCCTCCTGGCCGGCCACAGCCAGGCCCCAGAAGGGGCTGAACAGAAGACCGCGAAGCTCGGCATACGCCCATTCGTCCTTCAGTAGCTCCAGCAGTTGCAGGGCACCCGCGCCAATGGGCGTCTGGGCCAGGGGCGTACCGGCGGAAAAGTTGAAAGGCAGGGTGTAGCGGGGCTGGCGCGGATCGAGCGCCTGGGGCTCCAGAACACGGGCGAAAATAGACTCCACCTGGTCCCGGCACTGGCCGAGGTTGTTCACCACGATGCCGATACTGGTGTGGGGATCTTCTTCCAGCAATTTTGCGCACCAGCGGGCCGCCTGATAAAGCTCACTTTCCAGGTCAGGACATGAAGCGATCGCCCGGGAACCGGCCCTGTGGAGCTGCTGGTGCTCGACGACCTCAGCGCAGGCCTGCTCGATAATATGCCGGAAGATGGGGGGCAACTGCGCAAACCCTGCCAGATGGATTTCCTTGAGCGGCTCAATAACTCCGGAACGGAACGCTTCCGCCACCAGTAAATCCCGCTGGTCCGGTGTGATTGCGTCCTGGGCTTTCAGTTCCCGGTTGAAAGCGTCGATGAGTTCAAACAGTGGATATTCCGCCCGCGACAGGGCGAACTGCTCCAGCGGCGCCGTAATCACAGCGTCGAGATCGTCCAGGTCATCCAACAGTCGCCACTGGAACAGCTGGGACAGTGCCGTATCCGCATCCCGGCAGAGCTGCTGGCTGTTCAGCAATTGACGTTCCAGGGTCTGGTCGAGAGCACGTTGCCAGAGCAATTGCCGCTGTTCTGCGTTCAGCACCGGTTTCCAGGCCGGTGCCCAGCCCGATTGCTGAAGCCGGACCCATACCGAATCCAGCCACCCCCTTAACGACTCCACCGGTGGCGGCGCCCAGTTGCCGCGCTCGCCCTGGTGATAGGCATAAACCTGCTGGCAGCGATTGCGCAGCCGGTTGTTGGGTGTCAGCAGCAAACTGTTCTCGGGCAGTCGGGCAAGGATGTCGAGGGCGGCAAATGCCGGTTGCAGCATGGGATCTCCCAGGGGGTTCTGGTAATGGTTGTTATTCTTGGCCTGCGGGGCTCACGACATCCACGACTTCCTGCAGGGGGAACTCGCGGAAAGCCGCGGCAATCCTGCCCTGTTCGTCTGTGGCGGTGCACATCAGTTTGCCGTGTCCCGGTGTCGCGGGTTGTGCCAACTGCAGTTGTTCGAGCCACCACTGCACCCGCCGGGCGATGGCTGCGCCGGAGTCCAGCCACGCCACCGGCCTTGGGGCTGATCGGGCAAGTTCCTCGCGGAGCAGCGGGAAATGCGTGCAGGCCAGTACGGCAGTGTCGACAAGTTCACCACCCGGGGCGTCGAAAATACGGGCGATGACCGGTGCCAGTTGCTCTTCGGTGACCGCTTCGCCCCTCAGCTTGGCCTCGGCGAGGCGGACCAGTTCCGGTGCCGGGACGTTGATGACATTGGCACCGTTGGCAAATTCGCTGATCAGGTCGCGGGTGTAGTGCCGGTTGACCGTGCCCTCTGTGGCGATGAGGGCGATGGTGCCGGTGTGGCTGGCGGCGGCGGCGGGCTTCACCGCAGGCACCACCCCCACGACCGGTTGTGAGAGTTTCTCGCGCAGGGAGGGCAGGGCGAGGGTGCTGGCGGTATTACAGCCGACGACGAGGATATCGGCTCCGCATCGCTCCATCATCGCCGTGGCACACCCCACAATGCGAGGGCGAAGCGCCTCCTCGGTCTTGTCCCCGTAAGGGAAAAAGCCATTGTCCACCCCAAAGTGGAGGGTGAGCCCGGGTAACAGCTGGCGTATCTCACGGGCGATGCTGATCGCACCGACACCGGAGTCAAAGATCAGTGCACTTGGGGCCGGATTCCGGCCCTTGTTAGAATGCCCGCTTGTCAAACTCACCACCCGCAGTTGATCTGCGGAAAGGATATCAAAATCCCGCCCGTTTGAGGCCGCCAGGCGCTGCCGCGGAGGGATTGCAGAAGAGAAAAGTTATGGAGTATTTCCCCCTGCAGATCACCATGGAGCTGGCGCTGGTAGCGGCCCTGGTGCTCCTGTGTGCGCTGGTCGCAACCGCAGCACTGGCCCGGGTCAGTCTGGGCCGGCGGCTGGATGAGTGTCGCGCCGAGCTGGGTGTGACCCTGGCCCGCCTCGAAAGCAGCCGGGAGCGCGAGATGGCGGTCTCGGCGGAGCTGCAGGGCGTGAGGGCCGAGCTCGCCGATAAGGTGCAGAGGCTGACTCGTAGCGAAGTGCTGGTCGAAAAAAGTGAGGCGGCACTGGTGGAGCAGCGCCAGCTGCTGGAGCAGACCCGCAAGTCGATGGCAGAGCAGTTTGAGAACCTCGCCAACCGGATTTTTGAGGAAAAGCAGCAGGCCTTCACCCGGCGCAGCGAGGACAGCCTGCGCAAGAGCCTCGATCCGCTCGAGCGCCAGCTCGGCGATTTCCGCAAGCGTGTCGAACACGTCTATGACCGGGAAAATGCCGAGCGCAACAGCCTGCTCGGCCAGATCAAGGCGCTCCGTGAGCAGACCCAGCGCATCAGTGATGAAGCCCTTAACCTGACGTCGGCCCTGAAAGGGGATCGCAAAGTGCAGGGCAATTGGGGCGAGGTCGTGCTGGAGCGCCTGCTCGAGGAATCCGGACTGCAGCGGGGCAGGGAGTACGACACCCAGGTGAGCTTTTCCAGTGATGGTCGGCGGCGCCAGCCGGACGTCATCGTGCGTCTGCCCGAGAACAAGGACCTCATCATCGACTCGAAGGTCTCACTGGTGGACTACGAGCGCTACTGTTCCGCCGAAACGGACGAGGAGCGGGAACAGGCCCTGAAGCAACATGTGAATTCCCTTCGCGCCCATATCGCCGGCCTGAACAAAAAAGCGTATGAGCAGCTGGAGGGGGTACGGACACTGGACTTCGTGTTCATCTTCGTGCCCATCGAGGCCGCGTATATGTTGGCAATGCAGGCGGATCCGGGCCTGTTCCGCGATGCCTACGACAAGCACATCGTGCTGGTCAGTCCGACTACCTTGATGGCTACGCTGCGTACGGTGGAAAACATCTGGCGTTACGAAAAACAGAACAAGAACGCAGAAAAGATCGCCGCTGAAGCGGGCAAACTGCACGATCAATTTGCCATGGTACTGGAATCCCTCGATGAGCTGGGTAACCGTATCCGTCAGGCGGAGGAAGCTTACGAGCAGACCTACAAGCGCCTGGCCACTGGCCGTGGCAACGCGGTGAAGCGCATCGACAGCCTGCGCAAGCTGGGTGCCAAGACCCGTCGCCAGCTGGATGCCGACCTGCGTGACAAGGCAAGCGAAAATCACAAAGCGGCACTGCCGGAACCGGAGCCCGCAGAGGAGAGCGAAGAAGCCTAGTGGAGACTTTCGCCTTTGCGCTCTCCGTTACCGGCCCGATCTTTCTGACTCTGCTGATCGGCTACGGGCTCGCCCGTGCCGGTCTGCTCAGTGAGTCGTTCGTCGACGATGCGTCGCGGCTGGTGTTTCTGATCACGCTGCCGGTACTGCTGTTTATTAAAATCTTCAACGCGGAATCGGCATTGGCGGACGAGTGGCCGCTATTGCTGGCGGCAACGCTGGGAACGCTGGTATCGCTGCCATTGGCGTGGCTGATGGCGCGTCCCCTGGAATATGGGGATCGCAGCGCATTTATACAGGGGGCGTTCCGGGGCAACCTGGGGATCATCGGCCTGGCCTGGGCGGCCAAGGCGTATGGGAATACTGGCTTGGCTCAGGCGGCCCTGCTGATGGCCGTGGTGACGATGATATACAACCTCGCGGCCGTGTCTTTGTTTGCCGCGTACAGCCAGAGCCAGGCTTTTCATTGGCGCCGCCTCCTCAAAGATATCGCCCAGAATCCCCTTATTATCGCGATTGTCATGGCATTGCTGGCCAGACAGCTTGAGCTGGTATTTCCCGCCATGCTGCTGCAGACCGGAGACTATCTCGCTTCAATCACCTTGCCGCTGGCACTGCTCTGTATTGGTGCCAGCCTGGACTTCAGTCTGCTCCGTCGCAGTTCGCTTTCCGCCTTCGGGGCATCCGCGTTCAAGCTATTGATCGTGCCGGTTGTATTACTTGCGTTTGGTTGGCTGCTGGATTTGCCCGCGCAATCCATGGGGGTACTTTTCCTGATGGCCGCAGCGCCGACGGCCACGGTTTCGTTTATCATGGCGCGCGCGATGGGCGGCAACAGCCAGCTGGCCGCAAACATTGTCGCCCTCAGCACGCTGCTGTCCGTTGTTACCGCCAGTGTCGGTCTGGCGCTGTTGAATTCTGTTGTCTAGCTAGTAGGTTCCGCTATGTCCCAATTCCCAGTCTGGTTGCTGATTCTGGCTGCGCTGGTCATTTTTGCTCTCGCCGTTACTGCGGGCTTCTATCTGCGCAAGCTGCAGGTTCAGCAGCGTCAACAGGCCCGTCAGCTCGAAGAGCTGGAGCAGGCCGCGGAAGCGCAGCGCCAGCGGGTCAATGACAGCGTCCAGATCATTGCCCGCACCCTGCTGGATGAGGGGGTCGGTCTGACGGAAGCCTCTATTCGGCTGCGCGTGCTGTTGGACGCACTTCAGGTGGGTGACAGTGTGCGCGAGGAGTTCGTGGTCTTCTACACCGTTGCCGACAAGGCCAGTCACATTCCCATTCTGAAAGACTGGAAAGCCCTGTCCCGCAAGCAGCAATTCGAGTTCGAGAAGGAGATGGCGAAGCTGGAGATGGAATACCGGGATTTCGCCCTGGATGCCGCCCGCCGTATTCTCGGTCGGAGCTTTTAAACAGCGCCAGGTTTTGCGCCCGTGCCAGCTCGAGAGCGCTGGCCCGGACACGCAAGCGTGCTACCGAGCTAGCGCTCTGGCGCTACTTCCTCACCAGCAGCAGACCCGACTCGGTATGGTCCGTATAGGGAAACTGGTCAAACAGCGCGAAGCGCTCGATCCGATGCGTCTTGCAGAGCTCAGCCAGGTTTTCCAGCTGTGTCTCCGGGTTGCAGGAGATATAGAGAATCCGCGGAAAGCGGGCCACCATGGCGCAGGTATCCGGGTCGAGGCCGGCCCGGGGTGGATCCACCAGCACGGTGGAGAAATCATAGCTGTCGAGGTCGATACCCTTGAGCCTGCGGAATGGCCGCACCTTGTCGATCGCCTGGGTAAATTCCTCGCTGGATAGGCGCACGATTTCCAGATTGTCGACGCCGTTCGCGCGGATGTTTTCCTGGGCAGAATTGACCGAAACCTTGGAAATTTCAGTGGCAAGCACCCTGCGGAAATGCTCAGCCAGGGGAATGGTGAAATTACCGTTGCCGCAATAGAGCTCCAGCAGGTCACCGCTCGCCTCCCGGCATACATCCTTGGCCCAGCCGATCATGGCACGGCATATCTCGCCGTTCGGTTGGGTAAAACTGCCTTCCACCTGCTTGTACTGATAGGTTCGTGCGCCGATCTCCAGCTGCTCGGTGACATAGTCTCTGTCGAGCACGACCTTTTGCTTGCGTGAGCGACCCAGGATCGGGAACCCCAGCTTTTCCTGCAGCGCCCGCGCTTCCGCCTCCCACTGCTCATCCAGTTTCTTGTGGTAGATCAGCGTGATCAGTGCGTCGCCGCTGAGGGTGGTGAGAAACTCCGCCGAGAACAGCCGCTTCTTTAACGTCTCGCTTTCATTGACCGCTGCAAGCACCTGCGGCATCAGCTGGTTGATCAGCTCCGACCCGACGGTAAACTCGTCGATGATGAATGGCTTCTTGTACTCGCCCTGACGGTACATGGCGTAGTGGGCGCGGCCCTGCTCGTGCCAGACCTTGAACTCGGCCCGCAACCGGTAATGAATGGGCGGGGAGGGGAACACCTCCGGATCGAGGTCTGTATAGCGGCTATAGGCTTCACGCAGGCGCTCCGCCTTCTGTGCGAGCTGTTCACGGTAATCGTCGGTGTTTACTCGATGTAGAGCCATAGAAGCGTCCAGTCTCGGTTTGCGGGCGGGCGCGGATTATAGCGGCCCAGGCCGTTTCCGTATAACGCAGATGCGCGCTGCTTGCTCAAAGGCTCAGGCGCGCACAGGAGGTTGGCAATGCCGGTAGGGCAAATCGAAATAGTAGTGCGCGGGCAGGGGCTGCACGAATTCACTGACCGGGCGGCCGAGTGGCTGGCGGGCCAGGGAGTCGGAGAGGGACTCTGTACCCTGTTTATCCAGCACACCTCCGCCAGCCTTTTGATTCAGGAGAATGCCGACCCGTCGGCGCGCCACGACCTGGAAAACTGGCTGAACCGCCTGGTGCCGGAAAACGACTCCCTTTACACCCACACGCTCGAAGGCCCGGACGATATGCCGGCCCACATCAAGGCAGCGCTGACCGCAACCAGCCTCTCCATACCGGTGCAAAACGGGCGCATGCTGCTTGGCACCTGGCAGGGGCTCTATTTGTGGGAGCATCGACATCACGCCGGCCGGCGGCGCGTGGTCATGCATGTGGGGTGACCGGGCCGGCGTTACAGGCAGTTGGTCGGCTTTGGCAGCCCCGCGATCTTGCTCGCAACCCGGGCGGGGCTTGGTGGGAAGAGTTGCATCAGGTAGATACTGCGGCCCTTGTCGGCCCCGAGTTGCTGGCCGACGTATTTGACCAGCGGTCGCATCGCCGGGGACAGCTCGAATTGCCGGTAGAAGTCCTGTAGCAGTCTCAGCACTTCCCAGTGGGCTTCTGTCAGATCAATGTCTTCGGAGGTTGCCATGTACTCGGCCACGGCCGGGCTCCAGTCATCCAGGTTGCGCAGGTAGCCCTCCTTGTCGAGCGGGATCTCACGTCCCTCAATGGTGATTGACTTGCTCATGCCTAGAACCAGCTGACAATTGGTGCGTGTTCGACGCACAGTGCAACCCAGCGCTGTTCGTCGATCAACTCTATGGATTGCTCTGCCTCAATACCGCGCGCATTCACATCTGCCTGCAGGCAGTAGGTTGCTACGGGCATCATCGCCGCCTCTGAACCTGTGGCAGCGTAAACACCGTCCTCGATGAGCAGCAGTGCGTCGCCTTCGGCCATGGCAGCGAGGCATTCGCGCAGTGCGCTGGAGCGATAGGGAGACTGGTTAACGATGTGCAGGGCCATGTTCAGAAACTCAATACATGTCGGTAGCGAGAGATCAGGGCTCCGGCATCGCGGGCCAGCTCCAGCTCCATCCCCGGCAGCGCGAGGGTGTCTTTGTGGATGCCGCGCACCTCGAGGCTTTGCCGGCAGACATGAATCCGCTCGACCCCGAACATGGGCAGTGCCTGCAGGTTCCGGTACAGGCTCTTTTGCTCGATCTGCTGCGGTGCCTGACCGGACATCAGCTGGAACACTCCGTCCCCCATGAACAAAACATCCGGAGTTTGATCCATAGCCGCTGCGGCAAGCACGGCTTCCAGACCCTCGCGGGCGAGAGAACTTCCATAGGGGGAGCGGCGGAAAATCACCAGCGTTACCTGACTCATCCATTGCCCCCGAATGTCACGACCCGGTCAGAGTGCGCGGTGGCGTCTGCCAATTGGCCCAGGCCGCCCATCTCGAATCCATCGGCGAGATTGGCCGCCGGGCGTTCCAGGCGTTCCGCTTCGCTGTCACTCAGGACCCCTCGGCGTTGGGCCGCGGCGATACAGACGACCAGGTCAACTCCATGTTCCTGCTTCAGTTCCTGCCAGGGAGTGAGGAGGTCTTTTTCGTCCTGCGGCGGGGCCGCCAGGGCGCTGCCGTTGTGCACGCCGTCGGCATAAAAGAACACCCGGTAGAGCTGGTGGCCCGCGTCCACTACGGCACGGGCGAAGCGCAGGGCTGTAGCTGCAGATTCACTGGCGTGTGGGGCTGAGTAAACGACGAGTGAAAATATCATCAGAGTCCACAAACTAAAATGCCCCGCAGCGCGGGGCATTTGGGGTTCAGGTCACTGCGGGCGATCAGTCATCGGAAGCAAAACCGAAGATATGCAGCAGGGAAGTGAACAGGTTCAGGATGTTCAGGTACAGCGAGGTGGTGGCCATCAGATAGTTGGTTTCACCACCGTGTACGATGCGGCTGGTGTCATAGAGAATGAAGCCGGAGAACAACAGTGCGATCACGCCGCTCAGTGCCACCTGGGCGATCGGCATGTAAACGCCGAAGAAGCTGGCAATCATCATGCCGATGGCGCATACCAGAACAGCAATCAGGCCCACGAACAGGAAGCCACCCATAAAGCTGAAGTCCTTGCGGGTGGTCAGCACGTAGGCGGACAGAGCGAAGAAGATCAGGGCGGTGGTTCCCAGGGCCTGCATGACGACCTGGCCGCCACTGGCCATGCCCAGGTAGTGGTTCAACAGCGGGCCGATGGAGGCGCCCAGCAGACCGGTAAAGGCGAAGACGACACCCACGCCGGCGGCAGAGTTGGCGGTGCGTGGCAGCACGAACCACACCAGCGCGATAGCGGCGATGGAGCAGATCAGGCCCATGCCCCGGCCCATGCCAGTAGCCATGGCAATGCCGGCGGTGAAAGCACTGAACAGCACTGTCATGGCCAGCAGGGCATAGGTGTTGCGCAGAACCTTGGCAGATTCCGAGCGATCCACTGCACGGGTCTGGGTATAAACTTGCGGCTGCATTGTAAGCGACTCCTGCTATTTAACGATTGAGATGAATCATATAGCTGCTGGGTTGGACCATCAAGTCAGTTGAAGGTTCTACCGGCCAGTCGCTTCAGGAATCGGTCTTTTCCCCGCTTTTTCCCTGATCTTCATGGGGTTTTTGTCGCACGGGCAGTTCGATATCGGTGATCAGGGGCAGGTGATCCGAGGCGAGCCGGGTCAGCTCCGTACTGGGCACCTGGATCTTCTTGACGCGCAGGTGCCGGTCGACAAACACGTAGTCGATACGGGCCTTCGGCATGCGGCTGAAGTAGGTACCCTGGGGCTTGTAGCGGGGCGAGTGCAGTTGGGCATCCCGTAGCTGAGTACAGAGCAGCTTGTGCTCTGCCGAGTTCGGCAGGGCGTTAAAATCGCCCACCAGGATCTTTGCCCCCTTGCAGTCCGGATGGCCCAGCCATTCCGGCCCCAGCAGAGCCTCCACCTGCGCCAGCCGCTCCGCTTTCTGCAGGCCGAGATGGGTATTGAGCAGTTGGATTTTCTCGCCGTGCAGATCAACCTCCACCCATAGCGCGCCGCGGGGCTCGTCGACGGAGGGTAGGAAGCGGTTGCCGGTCCCCTCCGGCGGACCGGGCAGAATATCCCGCTTGACCAGGCGCATGGGCAGGCGGGAGAGGATCGCGTCACCGTAGCGTTCCTCTTCCAGGTGGATGGCCGGGTGAAAGTGGAACTCCATCTCGAGGAACTGTGCGATCTGGTGGGCCTGATCGACGCTTCCACTGCGGGGGCGACTGACATCCAGCTCCTGCAGCGCGACCACGTCTGGCTGGTAGCGCGCGATCACCCGGGCAATCCGCTCGGGCGCATAGCGACCATCGACTCCACGGCAACTGTGCACGTTATAGGTCATGACGCGGATGGTACGCTCAGCCACAGGCCTTGGTATCGGCGATAGCGGCTGGGCCCGCTCGAGGAAGGCCTGGGCTGTCTGGCGCAGATCCTCGGCGCGCCAATAGCCTTTGCGGGGTGCACGGATATCCGCAGGCAGCAGGCAGAAGCCGTGGGTTTCGTTGGGACCCGGGCCGCCATGACTACCGTTCTCCACCGCAAAAGTCATGGGTTCCTCGCCGGCACACCAGCCGGACATAAGGAAATCCCCGGCATCCGGGTGACGGCAGAGCTTCTCCAAATCTGCCGCGGTTTCATCCGGGAAGGGATGGGCGTCGCCCATCAGCCAGTGGCCGTCTTTAGGCAGCTCCACCGGACCACTGTGGTGCCAGCCGCGGACCGGGGCGTCGTCACCATCGCCATCCTGGTACAGGACCAGGGGGACGGACGCCTTTTCCACGATCAGCCGTGCAACCTCCGCCCGCTGGGATGGCTCTACCGGCAGGTTGTAGAGCATGGCCATGGGACCCAGGGCAGCCAGTGCCAGGGGAGATTTGCCCTCGGTTTCACCGCCATCCACATCCGGGATGAGCTTCTCGATCCATTCGCTGCCGAACAGCCTTGCGCGCTGCAGCTGGTGGCCATGCCTGCCGGTACTGCGGTAATCATCGGTGTCGGTGGGAAGTTCGGCCAATGCATCAGTGAGAGCCTCGCCGATGCCCCGCCCGTGACGGCTCTCGTAAGGTTCAGCATGCTCCTGTCCGTGATCGGACATGACCCATACATCATACTGACGCCGCTCGGAGCGGTGGGCAGCCCGCCAGATTCGCGCAATGGCGTCGTCGATACCCTTCAGGGTCCAGTGGGCGAAGGCCGAGCTTGGCCCCCGGCGGTGGGACTGCTCGTCATAGCCAAGCAGATTGACGTAGATGATTGGGAGGCCCCGTGCGATATCGATCTTTACCCCGAAGGTACAGAGTTCCCGCATCAGGATGGTGACCGCCACCCGGGTAGGAACGAACATCAGTTCGCGCCAGAGATCCTGGCCGCCGATCACACCGCGGATGGAATCGATCAGGGCAAGAAAGGTCTCCACGACGAGAAGTGTGCCAGTTCGAATCAGCCCCCACAGGTTGCTCAGCAGCAGAAGCAGCACGGTCCACGGGCTGGCCTCCCGCAGAGCGGGACCCCATCCACGGGAGGCGGGGCAAAAGTGTGCCTCGCCGTCGCTGGTACCGGCCCGAAACAGACTGAGGTAGCAACTGCCATCGCGCAGCAGCGGACGTTCGCCGGACTGCTCCAGTTTTTCCTCCACCTTTGCCGCGGCAGCGGGCTCATACATGCGCACCAGCTCGTTGGTGTCACGCATCATGAAGCCAAAAGCGGGCACCACAGCGCGGACGCCGTAAAACAGCTCCGCTTGCACTGCCGGTGTGGTGGAGGGGACTCCCGGGAACAGGTGGTGAAGTGAATAGTGCTCTTTTCGAATCAGTCGCCGCAGAAAGGGCATCCTGCGTTTTGTCAGTGCCTGCTCGAGCTGCGGATAGGCGAGACCGTCCACCTGAATGATGATCAGGCCGTAGTCGTTCGGGTGGCTGTCGCTGGCTGGCAGCTTGAGCAGCTTTGCCATCCATTCGCTGCGGCTGAACTTGCGCCGCCAGCGACGCAGGGCCGTTTCAATCCGCGTCATCATGGTCAGGAGGACCGCGGCTGGGTGTGGTTAAAGGCTGCACCAGCCGCGCTGGTGACGCCCTCGATGATGTCCCACTGGGCGCCGATCAGGTTGCGGAGCCGCATCCACTGCGCGTAGAGCGAGTCGTCGATGGCCCATTCCTGCCGGAGCAGCGGCTGGTAGAGTGAGAGGGCTCTTTCGGCACAGTTTTCCATGGAGAAGCTTTCGGCGGTCTCGAGCGCGGCCTTGCGGATCGCCTCCTTCTCCGCAGGTGGCTGCTGGTAGAGCCACTCGATGGCACTCACGAAATCCCCCCTGGTCTCATTAAGGACCAGGCAACCATTGATCCGCTCCTTTACCACCTCCCTGGTACCGTTGGCGTCGAGGGCGATGACCGGGGTGCCCGCAGCCATGGCCTCGGTCAGCACCATACCCTGGGTCTCACTGGTGGAAGCGAAGACAAAGGCATCCATGGCCCGGTAGGCATTGCGTTGTTCAGCGCCCTGGAGCGTCCCCGGCATATGCAAACGGTCTCCCAGGCCACGAGACCGAAACAGGTTTTCGATGGCCCGGCTGCTGGGCCCACTACCGACGAGCAGGAAGTGACAGTGCTCGTGCTCATGCATGAATTCTGCTACCGCGCCGGACAGGAACTCCAGATTTTTCTCCGGCGCCAAACGACCCAGGTGCCCGAGCAGAAAAGCGTCTTTCGGGATACCGTATTCGCGGCGTGCCGCGTCGCCATCGGCGGGTTCGAACTGCTCCGAAGCGACGCCGGTGGGAACCTCTGCAATTGGTGTGGAAACGCCGCGGGCGCGGAGCAGCTCGGCGATACTCTGGCTCGGAGCGAAAACCAGACTGGAAAGATTGGCATAACGGGTGGCCAGCTCGATGACAAAGCGCTTCAGTACCTGAGAGTCGGCCGGCACGTAATGGGTGTAACGCTCGTAGAGCGTGTGATGGGTAAACACCAGGGGCAGTTCCCTGGAGCGGGCGATGCGCAGTGCGGTCATTCCCAGTAGAAACGGGTGGTGGGAATGCACGATGTCGGGCCGGAATTCATCCAGGCGTTCAGTGAGATCCCCGGAAAACGGCAGTGCCACGGAAAAGTCGCTGCCGTTGAAATTTTGCAGCGCGTGAATGCGCAGCACGCCTTTTTCGGTTGGATCGGTGTGAGCAAAAGTAGGGGCCACTACCAATACCCGGTGACCGCGTTTTTGGTACTCTGCGCTGAACGCGGCAACCGAGCGGGCTACCCCGCCGACATGCGGCAGGTAGGTGTTGGTGAGCATGACGATGTTCACTGGGCTGTGAGCTCCACGCTTTGTTGGCCGTGTTGCACCTCAACAGGAGCGTATCCAAGTGCTCTAACGTGCATCAGCGGTTCACCGTGATACCAGTCTGCCTTCCATGAAACCCGCGGGGTGCTTCCCGGCTGAATCTCCAGTGTAATGACGCCGAAGCGTGTGAGGGCAGGGCCAAAGCGGATCGGTTTCTCTGCGGCGCTATCTGCCAGCCACTCAGGTGGCAAGCCGCTGGCGAGAACCAGCAGGTCGCCCTCCTCACGAACGAAACAGTTTCTCTGCATTGCCACCCACTCGGCGGCGGCCCAGGCGTGTTGGCCATCACCCATGCAGCCACCAAAGGAATGCGGGTGGATCGCCTCCGGCCATTGCCCGGTGGGAGAGGCCAATCGGGCCACATTGCGCATCAGTTCAACGCAACGCGGATCACCCGCCCTGAGAAGCACCTGGGCAATATGCAGGGTCAGGTAGGCATTGATTCCGGAGTGAATCATATCCTGGAAAAAGCCGCCGCTGACGAAACACTTTTCCATCAGGAATTCAGCCAGGTCCAGTAGCCGCGGATCCTTCTCAGGGTAGAGCTGCAGCGGGTAACCTGCCGCAATGGAGCCGATGGCGCCGGCATCCAGTCGCCGGTTGGGTGAGGCCGGCATCGCCGGACGTCCCAGACGCTCAGCGCAGGCGTTGAGACTGTCGTCGATGGTTTGCTGGAAATCATCCGCCTGTCGGGAGAATTCCTTACCCTCTGCACTGAGCCCGTCGCGATCACACATTGCCGCAGCGGCACGCTGACCGGCCACACCCCAGAAGTCATCCCAGTAATAGCAGTCGTTAGGTCCCAGGTGCTCGGCGCTAAAGCCTGCGGGAAGAAGCCCACCGCAGGGTGAGCCGTCCTTCTGCAGGCGCTTTTTGTCGATCCAGCGAGCGCCCTTCAGCACGGGTTCGTGCCAGGCACTTTTCAGGGGTTTGTTAGTGAGCTGGCAGAACAGGTCGAATATCCACAGGGCCTCACCATTGGAATCCCATTCGCCATCCTGAGAGTGGAAGAAGCCGTCACGCTTTTGTCGCTTGGGGAACTGATCGAGAGCGCGTTCTGCCCGCTCCACCAGCCCCGCGTGGAGCAGCGACTGAATCATGAAGGCCGCATCGCGGAACCAGAAGCGCTTGTAGGTATAGGGCCCCGGGTATACATCTGTCGGGGAATGCAGGATCAGCGTTCGGATCGCTGCGTCATACATAAACTGCAATTCGCGATCAGGCACCTGCAACTGACAGTGATTCTTCAGGTTCTCCTGCCAGCTTGGCGGCAGCTGTGATTCGTGGCGCCCGGAGTGCAGTGGAATTTTCACCGAGATATCCAGCGGCTGGCCCGGTTCGACACGAAACATTGCGGCTGCGGTGGCCATACCGACCTCACACTCACCGTGGGTCCTGCCGCCCTGATTATTCAGGTCAAGGTAGACGTCCCCGTGACGGTAGTCTGATGCCAGGTGGTGCTCCACAGCGCGGTCGAATTCCAATGCGAATTTGTCTTCTACCAGCCACTGGCGACGATTGTCTCCGAGCCGGACCTTGTGAAGGAAACTGACCCCTTCGGGGTTATATGGTCTCAGAGAGACGACCAACCAGCCACCGGAGGGGCTCTGCCCCTGAAGATTGAGCCGGCATACGCTGTCGCTGGCCTCGCGTTCCACCAGCGCGGTGTTGCGAAGCCGGAGTTCACCGAGTTTGCAGTCGGTGATTACGGCGATGTTGTCTTCACGAATGTCGAGTTGCTGTTCGCAGTCCCTGACCTTGGCGGGAACCAGGGCTTCGCCATTGTCCGCCATTAACCAGGCATCCACAGACCAGCCATCGTAATGGGGCGTCAGTAATCCACGGGGGTCAACGACAGGCATTTCCTCGCAGTCGGGAACCCCGACCGCGGTCCAGTTGCGGTGACTGAGATTGCAATGCGTGATGGAAAAAGCCCGCGGGATAAAGGACTCATCGGCCGGGTCAAATTGCCGTTCGACCCAGTAGGGCCATACCCAGTCCAGGTTGTGTTGGATAACCTTGCTGTTCATCAACGCGCGGGCATGGAAGATGACACCGGCACGCAACAACTCGATGGGTTCTGCCACTTCTGAGGGCTGTGCGAAGCGCTGCATCCGCGCCATTACGGACAGTGGATCGAGAAACCCGTGCGATGTTGCAAATTTCCGTACGAAGAAGCGCCAGGGCAGCCATTTCATCCAGGGCATTAGAGATCCTCTTCCTCAATCTTTTCCGCCAGAGCACGGCGAGCCATTCGAGTCAGTCCAATCAGGGCGATAACCGCCAGCACAAAGCCCAGTCCATAAAGGGCCCACTGAACAGGCGTGCGTTCCGCCCCTGTCTGGCCAAGCGTCGCCAGATCCGCGGCGATGGAGCCTACATACACATTGTTGACGGTGAGCGGGATGACGCCAATGAAGTTGCCGATGACGAAGTCCTTCAGTCGAACCGGAGTCAGACCAAAAAAGTAGTTCGATAACTTAAAAGGAAAGAGCGGCACAAGGCGTGTCAGCATAATCATCCGCCAGCCTTCCCGGCGCATGACCTCGCCCAGGTTCGGCGGGCGAACATGGGACATCAGCCAGCGGGAAGGGCGTTCACCAAACAAGTAGCGTGCGATCAGGAAAGCGATGGTGGCGCCGAGAACGGTACCGACGACCACGAAAATGGTGCCTTTGACGACCCCGAATACGAAGCCGGCCCCCATTGTGAAGATGACGCCGGGCGCCAGCACCACGATTGCCAGGGCCATGATCAGTATGAACAGAAGGCTCGCTTGCCAGCCCTTGCTCTCCAGCCACTGCAGCAGCTCAATCAACTGGTCATCCAGGTCGAAATAGACCAACAGGCCAACTGCGGCGGTCACCACCAGCACGCAGCCCGCGAGGAACAAGAGGTATTTATGCCTGGCCTGCATAAGAAGACTCGGGATTGACTCCGGGCTGGTTTAAAAGGTGCCAACCTATAGCCTAGACAAGGTCGGAGGATGGTGTGGCCAGGCCAGTCACACACCATCTTACCGATAGCGGTAACCACAGAGGCTGGATGGCTTGAAGAGGGGTTTGGGCGGAGGACCTTGTCGCTGATCCGTTCAAGTCAACCCCATTTCGGTTCGTTGCGGGATGCGCCAGTCTCCATCAACCGGTTGCAAATAGGCCGTGCTCACATATACCTAAGGTTTAGGGAAATTTTCTTCCTCGATAGAGGAAGTTTGCAGTTCAGGGAAGATGTCATGGAAAAATCTGAGCTACGCAGAGTGCTGGCTGTTGTTTTGTTTGGGCTCTCTTGTGGTTTTTGCGGACAGTTAATTGCTGCCAGTGGCGATGAGCCCGAACCGGAGACTGAGGGTGAAGAGGAGTCCTCCTTTGGTACTTTCGGCGGTAGCGTCCTCATAACCTCTAACTACATGTTCCGCAGCATCTCCAATTCGAATGATGGCCCGGCAGTCCAGGGAGATATGAACTGGTCCCATGATGTTGGCTTCTATGCTGGTCTCTGGGCGTCCAACACCAACTTTGGCGGGCCTGGCAATAGCATGGAGCTGGATCCGTATTTTGGGTTTGCCGGCAATTTCGGGGAAAGTGACTTCAGCTTCGATATCGGCTACTGGTCCTACAACTACCCAAAGTCCGCATTTGATCTGGACTATGGGGAGATTTATGTCTACGTGACTTACACCAAAGACAAGTTTTCCGTTAGCCCCAGTATCTGGTATGCGGAAAATTACTTTGGTGAAGATTTCCTCGATGATGTCAGCGGCATTGCCTACGAGGTGACTTTTTCCTACCAGTTCCCGAAGAATGTCTCTGCTTCCGTGAGGTTCGGTGAACAGGCTTTCGACTCCTCTTTTGACAACCTTGACTTCGTCTACTGGGATGCAGGCATAGACTGGGCCATTGACGACTGGAGCATTGGTCTCCGCTGGTATGACACTGATGGTGTTGATCCATTCCTCGCCAGCCGCAAGCTGACCGATGGCGAATTTGTACTTGGTATTACCCGGAACTTTTAAGTTCGCGAGACGGGGAGTGCAATGAGCAACTGACCGGCTCTGGCCAGCATTCCATCTCCCCGCGCCAAGTGAAATGACTCCCCAGATAAACTTTTCCCGGAGAGCCCCATGTCGGAACTGGACGATCGACTTTTGTGGATACATGGCAAGTATGTTGAGCCTGCCACAGGTGACTATTTTGAAACGATTAACCCGGCAAGCGGGGAGGTAATCTGCAAAGTAGCCCTGGCGGGCTCGGAGGATGTGGAACGGGCGCTCGAGTCTGCTCGCCAGGGCCAGTCGGAATGGGGGGCGCTGGGCAGTGCTGAGAGAGGACGGATACTGGTCCGAACGGCAAATCTGCTGCGGGAGCATAGCGATGAGCTGGCTCGGCTGGAATCTCTCGATGGCGGCAAGCCACTGGCTGAAACTCCGGAGGCAGACGTGGGTTCGGCAGCCGACTGCCTGGAATATTTCGGCGGGCAGGCCGCATCACTACAGGGTGAGTATCAGGCAGTACCGGGTGGGTTCTTTTACACACGTCCGGAGCCACTTGGCATCTGTGCAGGTATCGGAGCCTGGAATTATCCGCTACAGATTGCTGCCTGGAAGGCGGCGCCAGCGCTCGCCGCGGGCAATGCGATGGTATTCAAGCCTGCAGAACTGACTCCGCTGTCCGCACTGCGACTTGCGGAGCTGTTTAAAGAGGCTGGCCTGCCGGACGGAGTCTTCAATGTAGTGCAGGGATTTGCTGAGACTGGAAAGTCCCTGACAACGCATCCGGCGGTAGCCAAAGTTTCCCTCACCGGGGAAGTGGGCACCGGCAAGATAGTGATGAAAGCTGCCGCGGACAGCCTCAAGTCGGTCACGCTGGAGTTGGGGGGGAAATCCCCTCTGATCGTCTTCGATGACGCACACCTTGATAACGCCGTCGGGGCAGCGATGCTCGGTAACTTCTATACCCAGGGACAGATCTGTACCAACAGCACCCGGGTATTCGTGCATGAGAAAATCAAGGATGCGTTCGTTGAGAAACTGGTTGCCCGAACGGAGCGGCTAAAGCTGGGTGACCCTCTAGACCCCAGTACTGATGTAGGCCCGATGATCAGCGCGGACCACATGCAAAGTGTCCTGAACTACCTGGAAAAAGGCAAAGAGGAAGGCGGTAAGGTTCTGGTTGGCGGAGGGCGGGCCAATGTTCCGGGTCACGAAAAAGGCAACTTTGTGCAACCAACCATCTTTGATGGTCTCAGTGACGATATGACCATCGTGCGCGAGGAAATCTTTGGCCCGGTGCTCTCACTCCTCAGCTTTGCAGATGAAGAGGAAGTGCTGAAGCGAGCCAATAACACCGAATTCGGCCTCGCCGGCGGAGTCTTCACCCGCGATATACAGCGCGCGCACCGGGTTGCGGCCGCTATCGAGGCCGGTATTGTCTGGATCAATGCCTACAACCTGACCCCGGTGGAGATGCCATTCGGCGGCTTCAAACAGTCGGGAATCGGCAAGGAAAACAGCAGGCGGGCCTTTGAGCATTACGCCAAGTTCAAGACGGTCTATGTCGCGGAAGGGGATGTTGACGCCCCCTACTAGGGCTGGCAAAGAAACCTTACTGGCACAAGCAACACGGAAGTTAGCGAGCACAGTCGGCCCTGTGCCCGCACCTTACTATCAGCCCGACTTGAGGGGCTAACCCTATTTGAGCGGGCGCTGCGGTTCTCCCACCCTCTGACGACTTTCCCACGAATCCGCAACATAGCTCTCAGCGTCGGATGAGGCCAGCATACCTTTGCCCAGTACATGATCGGCACCTTTTTCGCCAATCATGATGGTGGGCGCGTTGAGGTTGCCGTTGGTTACGGTCGGCATGATCGAGGAGTCGATCACACGGAGGTTCTCGACACCCCGGACGCGGCATTCGGGATCAACCACGGCCATTTCATCGGTACCCATACGACAGCTCCCGGCAGGGTGGTAGGCCGTCTCTGCGGACTCTGCCAACCAGTTGTCGATCTCGTCGTCGGACTGTACATCCGGTCCGGGCGCAATCTCCTTTCCCCGGTAGGGATCCATCGCTTCCTGAGCGAAGATTTCACGGGTTAAATGGAGCGCGATGCGGAAATCCTGTTTGTCCTCCTCGTGCTGCAGATAGTTGAAGAACATTTCCGGTGCTTGCGCCGGATCTGCAGACTTGAGCTTGACCCAGCCGCGGCTCCTGGGTTTATTGCACCCCAAATGGACCTGGAAGCCGTGACCCTTGACCGCACTGGAGCCGTCGTAGGCAATGGCACCGGCAAGAAAGTGATATTGGATATCAGGCCATTTCAGGCCGGCCCTGGTGCGGATGTATCCGTTAGATTCAAAATGATTGGAGGCGCCAAGGCCGCGCTTGAATAGCAGCCAGTTGATGCCAATCCACGCCTTTCCAAGGGGACCCAACCACCCATTCAGCGTGATGTTCTGCTTGCATTCCTGCTGGACCCAGACTTCCAGATGGTCATGCAGGTTCTGGCCCACACCGGGTAAATCGTGCACTACCTCAATACCGTGTTCCTTGAGGTGCTCTGCCGGGCCTATGCCAGACAGCATCAGGAGTTTGGGTGAGTTGAAAGCGCTGGCCGAGAGTATTACCTCGCGCTTGGCCCGTGCGCGAAATGTCTTGTCCCCCTGGCGATACTCCACCCCTATTGCACGCTTGCCATCCATAATGACCCTGGTGGTCAGAGCGTGCATCTTCAGGGTGAGATTGTTGCGGTTGAGGGCGGGCTTGAGATAGGCGAGGGCAGTAGAACAGCGGACGCCATCACGGACTGACATATCCATTTTACCGAAGCCTTCCTGACGAAAGCCGTTGTAATCCTCGGTAAACCCGTAGCCTGCCTGCTTGCCCGCCTCGATGAAAGCGCGATAGAGCGGGTTTTGCATGTTGTTGCCGTTGCAGGTGGTGATAGGCCCCTGGTCACCGCGGTACTCATCGCCACCATAGACACAGGTCTCCGCACGCCGGAAATAGGGCAGGACATCCCGATAGCCCCAGCCGTCTGCACCGTGCTCTACCCACTCCTCATAATCACCCGCGCAGCCACGCACAAATGCCATGCCATTGATGGACGAAGATCCACCGATCACTTTTCCTCTTGCCTGATGAATCCGTCTGCCATGCAAGCCAGGCTCCGGTTCGGTGTAAAACTCCCAGTCGTATTTCGGCATGTTGAGTGGAATAGAAAATGCCGAAGGCATCTGGATAAATATAGAATTATCCTTGCCGCCAAATTCCAGCAACAACAGGCTGTTGTCCCGGTCCGCTGTCAACCGGCTGGCCAGCACCGAACCCGCTGAGCCAGCGCCGACCACGATATAGTCAAAGCTCTCGTCCAATTTTTGCTCGCTCATCGGTTGCCCCCTATGCTGGCCCCGGCTCGTTTTCTTCGCCCGGGGGGCGTGAGGAAAGTTCGCGCTTCATATGCAGGTACTGCAGGTGCGCTTCAAAGTGGTCGACAATGTCACCAATGACCTGCTCGCGTGTGTAGCCCATCAGGTCGTAGGTCAAACCACCCTCCCGAAGATGTGGTTCGAGGCGGTAATAGGTGGATCGGGGCTTCTCCGCGCGCAAGGTGAAGGCGGGCATTGAGCACTGCCGAGGCCAGACCTGGTAGGTGAAATCGACCTCCTTGCCTAGATCGACATTGAGAGACAGGTTTGGTTCGCCACCGGTTTCGCCCGATATATCGACTTCGTAACCTTTCTCGGCCAGTTCCTGTCCGACGGCTTCAAAGGCCGGGCGTACCGTTTTCTCAATAAACTGTTCTACCTGCTTGAGAGTGGGGAAGCTCATGGCTCGTGTGAGGCGCTGGGTCCAGTTACTTTGACCTTCGCGTGAAACGGTTCTGCCAGAGAGATGGCCGGAGAGTGCATCCTGCATACTGGCCGTTTTGAGTCCCTCAAGGCGAAGTGCTTTCAGTAAACCCAGCATCATCAGGATCAATACGAATGCGAATGGCAACCCCATAATCACGACTGCGCTCTGCAGTGCGGCGAGGCCGTCAGTCATCAGTAGCGCGACGGTGACGATACCGATGATGGCGGCCCAGAGAATCCGCATCCAGGGAGGGGCGTCGTGATTCGGATCCTCAAGGCGACAGGTGAGGTTTGATAGCACCAGAGAGCCGGAGTCTCCGGAAGTGACAAAGAACACAATAGAGAGAATGGTTACCACAATGGTGGTCAGTAGCGTCCAGGGCATCTGTTCCAGGAACAGATAAATTGCCGAACCTGGATTGGCCATCGCCTGTTCGCCGAACTCAGAGGCCCCGCCCAGGACCATATCGATCGCCGAGTTCCCCATAATCGACATCCAGGCCGCCATGAACATAAATGGCAGAATCAGGGTCCCAGCAACAAATGAGCGGATGGTGCGACCGCGAGAGATACGCGCCAGGAACAGGCCCACAAAGGGACCCCATGCGATCCACCAGGCCCAGAAGAAGATTGTCCAGGCATTGAGCCAGTCCTGAGGGGGATCAAAAGCGAAGGTGTTGAACGACATCTCGACAAAGTTTTGCAGGTAATCGCCCATATTGGTGACGAAGGCATCCAGCAGGAATCGCGTTTGCCCGGTGAATAGAACAAACAGCATCAACAAAATGGCCAGCAGCATGTTGAATTCGGATAGCCGACGGATACCCCGTTCCACACCTGTTGCCGCTGAAATAGCCGCAAACACCACAATCAGCAGGGCCAGCACAGACTGGGTAAACGTCCCCTCCGGCACCCCGAACATGTATTTGAGGCCGAAATTGAGCTGGATAATGCCAATGCCGAGGCTTGTTGCCACGCCAAAGACGGTGCCCAGCACTGCCGCAATATCCACAGCGTTGCCGATCGGTCCGTAAATCCTTTTGCCGAACAACGGGTATAAGGCGGAGCGAATCGTAAGGGGTAACCCATGGCGATAACTGAAGAAGGCGAGCGCCATACCGACGAGCGTATAGACGCCCCATCCCGATAGGCCCCAGTGTAGGAACGTGATCGCCATTGCCTGCCGCGCCGCCGCTTCCGTGCCCCCGTCACCAACCGGCGGCGCCATGAATTGGGTCACCGGCTCGACGATACAGTAGAAAATCAGATCAATGCCGATACCCGCAGCAAACAGCATGGCCGCCCAGGTGACAATGTTGAATTCAGGCTCGGCATGATCCGGTCCAAGTTTGATGTCTCCATAGTCGGAAAAGGCGATGAAGATAACGAAAGCAAGATAAGAGACGATGGCAAGAAAGTAGAGCCAGCCAAAGCTCCCTGAGATCCACGCCAAAACCGCGTAGATCACATTGGTGGCTTGTTCGGTGAAAATCATCGCCCAGAGGGAGAACAGCACGATGCCAATCACCGAACCATAGAACACCAATTTCTTAATTTGCGCTTCTTCAGAAGTTGCAGCGGATGACTCAGCTGAGGGTTTTGGACTATGCATGGCGGTCACATATATAAACTTGTGCCATCAGCATAGACCAGCGGGAAATGCCTTACTTCCAGCCGCTCAGCAGTGCAGGAGTGCGAGTCACCGTTTCAGATGTTCCTCATCGAGGATCGGCCGCGGGGCGCTGAAAAGCTTTAGAGACGCTATGGTGATTGGATGTGAGTCGATGGGTTTTAATTGCGGCAGATAATTAAGAAGGATTCGGGATGGGGTTAGCTTTGCCGCTTTAGCGCTAGTCTGATTGGGCCTGAGAGAGGGGAGAGGGATTGGGATCAAGGGGCAGGGGTTGGTTTCGCGGCCCTCGCTGGTCTTCGCGGGCTGTGCCCGCTCCGGCTCGAGCGGGGTTCTCATCTAAATCTACCTCCGACCACACAAAAAGAGGCCCGGCTTAAGCTGGCTTGTACCCGGGCGATTCGTCGACGGGATTAGCTTCGCTGCGCTCGCTGGTCTTCGCGGGCTGTGCCCGCTCCGACTCGAACGGGGTTCTCATCCAAATCTACCCAACCACATATAAAAAAACCCGGCATGAGCCGGGTTTCTTTATATGGCGGTGGGGCAGGGATTCGAACCCTGGGACCTGTTACAGTCAACGGTTTTCAAGACCGCCGCTTTCGACCACTCAGCCACCCCACCAATTTGTCTGGCGCATTATACCGGGACGATTTACGGGTACAAGGGCGCGGACAATTTTTTTAGCTAGTTCAATGGCTTAGCCGCATTTTTGAACAAAATGCGGCTAAGCCAGATCATCAGCCTACCTCGGCGTCGTTACCGCTGTCGTTGGCCTGCTCCGCCCGGCGGGAGACCCGCGGATCATTGGCGGGGCGTTCCAGCTGGCGCGGTGCGTGCTGGATGCCAGCGGGTTGCGCAGTATCCAGCGGGCGGAGTTCGCCGATATCGCGATGCTCGGTCACGATCGCAAGCTCCTGCAATGGCCGGGGATTTACCCGCGGATCGTTGCTGGCGCGAGTCATCGGGGCTTGCTCGGCGGCCGGAGCCTCAGCTGCGGTGGTCACAGAAGGCGCTTCCTCTGCGGCAACATCCAGAGCAAATTCCTCGGCCTCGGAAGTGGCGTAGTCCACCTTTGCCTTTTCGGCGTCCTCTCCTTTAACAGGTGCGGGCTCTTCAGCGGCAACTTCAGCAACCGCCTGTTCCGCAAGCGTCTCGCTCTCCGCTACCGGTGCCTGCTCCGCCGCTTCCGGTTCAGCTTTCGGTGCGGCTTTTTCAGCGGCTACCGGGGCCTGGACCTTCTCGGGAGTGGCAGAAGGTGCGGTCTCAGTAACCTCGGCCGGAGCAGTCGCCTCGGGGGCTGGGCGCTCTTCAGGCTGCTCTTTCTGCTGGGGCTCGACTACTTCAGCCTGCGGCTGTGCTGCGGGAGTCGGCTTGCGCTTCTTCTCAGCCTGAGGCTCTGCAGCGGCCGGCTTTGCAGTTTCCGCAGTCTCTGCGGGCACAGATGCTTCAGGGGCCTGGGTCTTGTCTTTCTGAGAGCGTTGCTTGTCAGCGGAAACCTTGGCCTCACCCTCGGCTTCGTCGATCGCCTCGTTAACCTCCTGGTTCAGCTCTTCCTGGTTCTGGGCCACGGCTGCTGCAGCGGCGTTGCCGCCCCGGCGTCCACGGCGACGGGGCTGTGGGCGGCCGCGTACATTACTGGGGCGACGCGCAGGACGCTGTTCATCAGTGGAAGACGCAACGGATTCCTCCGTAGCTTCTTCTACCACCTGGTTTTCCTGCTCGGTGGCAGTGGCCTGCTGTTCTTCCCGACGACGGCGTCCTTCTCCACCGCGACGACGGCGACGACGGCGCTGGGGACGCTCGGCACTGGTCTCGTCCCTGGACTCCTCGCGCTTGTCCTCTTTACGCTCTTCGCGCTTGTCCTGCTTGCGTTCCTCGCGTTTGTCCGCACGTTTTTCATCACGGGCCTGTTCGCGCTTGTCACCTTCCTCACGGCGACGCTGGCCACGATTGCCACGACCACCGCGGCGCTGGCCACGGTTGCGCTGCTGGTAGTTCTTGCCGCGACCCTTGGTCTTCTTGTGCTTCTTAGTGGTCTCCTCTTCGCCAGAGAACAGGGCGGCGATAGCGGCAATCAGGCGCTTGATCAGGCCGGGCTCGGCCTTTTCCTCTTCTTTTTCCTTCTTCTTCGGCTTGGCCACCGGAGTCGGAGCAGGAGCGGTGTGTGTGATCTGCTGTACAGCCGGCTGGGCGATCGGGCGCAGCGGCTCCTCTTCAGCCTTGGCGGTGGTGTCTTCGATTGTGCCGGCGATCTTGTAAGAGGTTTCCAGCGTGGCGGTGTCGTCATCACGAAGACGCTGAACCTCGAAGTGCGGCGTTTCCAGTTCCGCATTGGGCACCACGACTACACGGGTCTTGTTACGAGCTTCGATATTGGAAATCGCACCGCGCTTCTCATTGAGCAGGTAGGTCGCCACGTTCACCGGGCAGATCGCGCGAATCTCAGCACTGCGCTCTTTCTTGGCCTCTTCCTCCACCAGTCTCAGGATGGAGAGTGCGAGCGACTTGGTACCGCGAATGGTGCCCTGGCCGCTACAGCGGGGGCAGACGCGGAAGGTGGTCTCGCCAAGGGAGGGGCGCAGGCGCTGTCGCGACATCTCCAGGAGGCCGAAGCGGGAGATGCGGCCGATCTGGACGCGGGCGCGGTCCATGCTCAGGGCCTTCTCCATGCGCTTTTCGACTTCACGCTGGTTGGACTTGTTCTGCATATCGATGAAATCGATGACCACCAGGCCACCCATATCACGCAGGCGCAGCTGGCGAGCGATCTCGTCTGCCGCCTCCAGGTTGATATTGCGGGCGGTCTCCTCGATATCCCCACCTTTGGTGGCGCGGGAGGAGTTGATGTCGATGGATACCAGGGCCTCGGTCACGTCGATGACGATGGAGCCGCCGGACGGCAGCTTCACTTCGCGCTCAAAGGCGGTCTCGATCTGGCTTTCGATCTGGTAGCGATTGAAGAGCGGAATGGCGTCTTCGTAATACTTCACCTTGCTGGCGTACTGGGGCATCACCTGGCGGGCAAATTCCGCCGCCAGCTGGTAGGCACCCTTGTCATCGACGATGACCTCACCGATGTCATCGCGCATGTAATCGCGGATTGCGCGAATGATGACGTTGCTCTCCTGGAACAGGAAATGCGGCGCCTTGGAGGTGTCAGCTTCAGTTTTGATGGCATCCCAGAGCTGCAGGAGGTAATTGAGGTCCCACTGAAGCTCTTCACCGCTGCGGCCTACGCCGGCGGTACGCACGATGATACCCATGCCCGAGGGTACTTCGACCTCTGAGAGGGCATCGCGCAGATCCGAGCGCTCATCACCTTCGATGCGGCGGGAGATGCCACCGGCGCGGGGATTGTTCGGCATCAGCACCAGGTAGCGACCGGCGAGGCTGATGAATGTGGTCAGGGCCGCGCCTTTGTTGCCGCGCTCCTCTTTGTCCACCTGGACAATGACCTCCATTCCTTCCTTGACCACGTCTTTGATCTTGACGCGACCCTCGATGTCTTTGGGCTGCTTCAGGAAGTACTCGCGGGAAATTTCCTTGAGGGGGAGGAAGCCATGACGCTCCTCGCCGTAGTCGACGAAGGCAGCTTCGAGAGAGGGTTCTACGCGGGTGATCTTGCCCTTGTAGATGTTCGCCTTTTTCTGCTGGCGGGTGCGGTTTTCGATATCGAGGTCGTACAGCCACTGGCCGTCGACCAGGGCAACGCGCAACTCTTCAGGTTGAGTTGCGTTGATCAGCATTCTCTTCATGCGTGTCGTTAGTCCTTGCTTTGCGCAAAGGCAGGACACTGAAGTTCGCAGGCTCTTTGTGGCCCCGCGCACAGGCGTGGGGCGGGCAGGGACGGACTCTGAATCTCCACCCGGCGTTTGCGGGGGAGATCAGGGGCAGTCTCACTGCTTAAACTCCGGGCGCGCATAGCATCGCGAAACCCGTTGGCACCTTTAGCACCACTGTTTCAGTACTACCCGGTTTCGCTCCGGCCTCACAGAGGCGGTACTCCCGGGCGCCGCCCCGATTTCTTGGTAACTCGGGCGGCGAGGTTTACGTCTTTTCAAGGCTCTGTTCCGGCTGGCTTTTGGCCGGGCCCTCTGGTCATCTATTTTGTGTCTCCGGAAGCCGGGTTACCGATGCTTTCCGGGTTGCCAGTGCGGTCGCTGGCACATGTCGACAGAGCGGGACGTAACTGATTGAGTCTTAACTTCAAGCGCTGCGGGCTTCAGCCCGTCTTACCTTCGCATAAACACCCGCTGTTAGGCGGGACCTTGTGGCCGACGAGGTGCTCCGTAATATTCTCTAGGTGAGCGACCTGGCCGGCAGAGTTTTGTTGATGACGTGCTGGTCGCACGCACCGGCCGATTGGCGGTATTTTCTCTGGAGCGGTGCCTGTGGCTACCTCATAGTGCCGCACACCGCCGAAAACCAGCCCAATTCAGGCCGGCCGAATATAGCACGGGGGCAGGGGCGCTTCAATTGGTAGCCTGGGCCCGCTATCATTCGCCGATGCGAAGTAAACACCCCTCCGCCGATGCCTCAGGGGCCGGCAAATCTGTAGCCACTCCCACATCCGGTGCTCCCGGTGTCCAGTTTCTCACCGTGCCGGGTGAGCTGGCGGGCCAGCGGATCGACAATTTTCTCCAGGCGCGCCTGAAAGGTGTGCCGCGTTCGCGCATCTACAGGATCCTCCGCAAGGGTGAGGTGCGCGTCAATAAAGGTCGAGTGAAAGCGGAGTACAAGCTCCAGGCGGGAGATGTGGTGCGAGTGCCGCCCGTGCGGACCGCAGAGCAGGCTCCAGCGCCGGTGGCCGGGGACCAGCTGCGTCAGCTGGTGCAAGAATCCATACTCTATGATGCGAATGGGCTTCTGGTCATCAATAAGCCGGCTGGCCTGGCAGTGCATGGTGGCAGCGGCGTCCGGTTGGGCCTGATTGAGGTGCTTCGCCAGATGTTTCCTGAAAGCCAGTTCATGGAGCTGGTGCACCGGCTGGACAGGGATACCAGTGGCGCGATCATGGTGGCGCGCAAGCGCTCTGTGCTAAAGCATGTGCAGACGGAGTTGCGCGGCGGGCGCATGGAGAAATCCTACCTGGCCCTGGCTGCCGGTAAATGGCCCCGGGGGCGGCGGGTGGTAGAGGCGCCCCTGAGAAAAAACACGCTCAAGAGCGGAGAGCGTATGGTCTCTGTTGACCCGGAAGGTAAGGCCAGCGAGACGCGTTTCCAGGTGCTGGAGCGATTTTCGGGTGCGACCCTGCTCGCAGCTGAGCCGGTGACCGGGCGCACTCATCAGATCCGGGTTCACGCACAGTTTGTCGGCTGCCCGCTGGCGGGCGATGCCAAGTACACCGCTGATGATGTCAATAAGGCCTTTCGGGCTGTAGGTCTGAAGCGGCTGTTTCTTCATTCTGCCCTTGTCGGGTGTACCTTGCCCGATGGGCAGAAGGTTAAGGTGGAGGCGCCTCTCTCGGAGGAGCTGGAGCTTGTCTTGTCCAACCTGCGCTCCGGGGCTGAGCTTCCGGCACAGGCCTAGCGAGGCATTTGGAGAGGTAGGACTGAGATGCTGGTGATTCTTGATTGGGACGGTACTGTCTGTAATTCCGAGGCCCGTATTGTCTTCTGTATGCAGCGGGCTGCGGATCGCGCAGGGCTGCCGGTGCTCCACCCCGAGGCGATCGGCAACATTATTGGTCTCGGATTGCCAGAGGCGGTGAGCAGCCTCTTTCCTGAGGCGTCCATGGAGCAGCGGGACAGTATGCGCCAGTTCTATGCGGATGAGTGGCTGGCGGCGCGCTCTGAGCCCCTGCCGCTCTTCGATGGCGTGCTCGAAACTCTGGATCGCTTGCAGAGCGATGGCCATCAGTTGGCCGTGGCGACCGGGAAGAGTCGACGTGGGCTCAATCGCGAGTTCGAAGACCACGGGCTGGGTGCTCTGTTCGTTGCCAGTCGGTGTGCTGACGAGACGGCGTCAAAACCGCATCCGCGGATGTTGCGAGAGCTATTGCTGGAGACCGGGATCCCGGTAGAAGAAGCGGTGATGGTGGGCGATACGGTCTATGACCTGCAGATGGCCGCGGCTCTGGATATGGCAGCCGTAGGGGTGAGTTACGGAGTCCACCATCCCGAGCGCCTGCAGGCCTGTGGACCCAGCGCAATCATCGATCACTTTCCGGAGCTGCTTAGCTGGCCACCTCTGGTGTCCTGACGCCGGGCTGCTCTCGGTCGGTTGTCAGGGTTGCTCCAGCGGGGGCAGGCCGAACTCACTCAGTAGGCTAACCAGTCGAATTAATGGGAGTCCGATCAGTGAATTGTGGTCTGATCCTTCCATTTTCTCGAAGAGTGCGATCCCCAACCCTTCCACTTTGAACGATCCGGCACAATCAAAGGGCTGTTCCCGGTTCAGGTAGTTCAGAATCTGCTGCTCTGAGAGTTTGCGGAAGTGAACGGTAAACCGGTCCACTTCGGTGCGCTGTTGGCCGGTGGCGGTATCCAGCAGGCTTAGCCCTGTATGAAATACAACCTGTTCACCGCTGCATGCCAGTAGCTGTTCGCGGGCTGTTTCCAGGTTGCCCGGTTTGCCCAGGGCCTGCCCCTGAAGGTCCGCGACCTGGTCCGAGCCAATGATGAGCGCGTCAGGAAAGCGGGCGGCCAGTGCTTGCGCCTTTTCGCTGGCAAGGCGTCCCGCCAGCGCTTCGGGAGTCTCTCCGACCGTTGCTTCTTCATTTATATGGGGTGAGCTGCATTCAAACGGTAGCTGGAGTCGTTGCAGCAGTTGCCGGCGGTAGGGAGAACTGGAAGCTAGAATCAGTTGGCGAGGCATGGATATTCTCCTGAGGCTGGCAGCGTGGATAGGCCCGATTTCTGGCCAATGTAGCGGCGGTGGAATTGTTTTGACAAGGGTATGGCTTGTCCATAGAATTGCGCGCTTATGTCGATACCCCCAGTGTTCGCGGTGCCCTCAGAGGCGTCGCCGGCCGCTCAGAGGGGCCCTTGCCAGATGTGTTCAGGGAGGCTCTGAGAATGGCTGGAGGTGCAAGTCAGCAGGCGGATACGATTCCAAAGATCGTGGATGCCCGCAAGTTGGTACAGCGGGAGCAGGTGCTTTCCGGCACTGTGCCTGCAAGCGCCCTCGACAGGTTGCTTGCGGCAGTTGAGTCGGTTGACGGCGATGTGCGCGCGGAACTGACTTTCGGCCGTGACCTGAATCGTCATATGGCAGTTGAAGGCAAGGTCAGTTGCAACGTGCAGTTGCTCTGTCAGCGATGCCTGCAGCCCATGCCAGAGTCGGTTGAGGCTGGCGTGCACTGGGGAATTGTATGGTCTGAGGAGCAGGGTAAATCACTGCCCAAGGATCTGGACCCTGTGATACAGGATGGCGATGAGCTCAACCTGTACCAGGTCCTGGAAGATGAGATTTTGCTCAACCTGCCCATGGTGGCTTATCACGACGAGGAATGTGTCGCGCGCGACAAGTTCCAGTTCGCTGACAAGTCCGAAGAGCAGGGAGAGCAGCGGGAAAACCCCTTTAAAGTGCTGGAACAGTTGAAGGGTTCGTCGGATAAATCCTAGTGGTTGCCGACGGGTTGGGCTCGCCGGTAGGCGCCCCGGTTCCAGTGTAATTTGGTTATTTTAGGAGCAAGCCATGGCTGTTCAGCAAAACAAAAAGACTCGTTCCCGTCGCGGCATGCGTCGTTCTCACGACGCCCTGGGCGCAGGTGCGACTCTGTCCGTCGATCCGACTACTGGCGAGAAGCATCGTCGTCACCACGTGACCAAAGACGGTTTCTACCGTGGTCGCAAGGTGATCGAAGTCGGCGGCTCTGAAGAAGAGTAAAGTTTGTCCAGCCAATTACGATTGGCCGTGGATGCGATGGGCGGGGACTTAGGTCCCCGCTCTGTCGTTCCGGCCTGCATAAGATTCCTTCAACGATTCCCCCTGGCGAGTCTGAAGCTCTACGGACCAGCACCTCAGCTTCAGGATCTTCTCCGCGAATTCCACTCCACCTCTGTCGCTGACCGTCTAGAGGTCGTTCCCTGTGAGCAGGTTGTCACCCAGGAGTGCAACCCGGTTCATGCGCTACGTAGAAAGCGTGACTCTTCCATGGCCTGTGCGCTGAAAGCCGTTGCCGATGGCGAAGCAGATGCGATGGTTACATCGGGCAACACCGGTGCACTACTTGCGCTCAGTCGCAGCATCCTTGGAACCATTGAGGGTGTGCGTCGCCCGGCGCTGGGCAAATCACTGCCCGCTGAGGCTGGCTCCTGTTTTCTGTTGGACCTGGGTGCGAATATTGACTGTTCGGCCGAGGACCTGGTCCAGTTCGCGCGAATGGGAGTCGAGGCCCAGCGCGTCCATACCGGAAAGCGGCAGTTGAAAGTGGCGCTGCTCAATATTGGTGCGGAGCCACATAAGGGCACCGAAGAGATCCGGCGTGCTGCGGAGCTTTTTGAATCCGAGTCGAGCATTGACTACTTTGGCTTTGTCGAGGGGCACGATATTTTCACCGGCGTTGCCGATGTCGTCGTCTGTGATGGGCTGATGGGGAATGTCGCCATGAAGTCCGCAGAGGGCGTGATCCGACTCATGGGTCAAAAAGCGTTCACGATTGAGCGCAAGAATCCATTCAAGCGTTTTTTTGGCCAATTGGCCATAAAACTGTTGCGAAAATGGCGTACACAGGTGGAACCCGCCCGCTATAATGGCGCCAGCTTTTTGGGGGTAAAAGGCAACGTAATCAAGAGCCACGGGGGCGCCAGTAGTGAGGCGTTTTACCGGGCCATGATTACTGCCAAAGAGTGTGCCGAGGCGGACCTCGCCGGCCGATTGAGTCGGGCCCTGGCGCCGTAAGTAGGCCACGGCCCCGTTTCGCCAACCAGGTTAAAGGATGTTCCATGACCAGTGCACGGCTCGCATTCGTTTTCCCCGGTCAGGGTTCGCAGCAGATAGGTATGCTTGCGGACGCGGCCGCTGAGTTTCCTGAAGTCCAGCAGACTTTTTCCGAAGCCTCAGATGTTCTCGGCTACGACCTCTGGGATTTAAGCCAGAATGGCGAGCAGGCGGACATCAACCTTACTGAGCGCACCCAACCCCTTCTTCTTACCGCCAGTGTGGCGCTGTATCGCGTGTGGGTAGCCCGCGGTGGGGCAGTCCCCGCCCGAATGGCCGGTCACAGTCTCGGAGAGTGGTCCGCGCTGGTATGTGCCGGGGTGCTCGACTTCTCCGATGCGGTGCGCCTTGTTCGTGAACGCGGGCGCTTGATGCAGGAGGCGGTGCCTGCGGGCGAGGGCGCGATGGCCGCGGTCATCGGCCTGGATGACGCAGCCGTAGAGGCCGCCTGCCGTGAGTCTGCCCAGGGTGAAGTAGTTGCGGCAGTCAACTATAACTCTCCGGGTCAGGTCGTGATTGCCGGTAGCAGTGCTGCAGTTGAGCGGGCGATTGAAGCCTGTAAGGCGGCAGGAGCCAAGAGAGCGATGCCGCTGCCGGTCAGCGCCCCCTTCCATACGGAGTTGATGCGCCCGGCGGCAGAAAAGCTCGCACCTCAGATTGATGCGACAGAGTTCCGCACACCGGAAGTACCGGTTGTGCACAATGTGCATGCCAAAACAGAATCCGACCCGGCGGCAATCAAGCAGTTGATGGTTGAGCAGATTTACAGCCCCGTTCGTTGGACTTCCTGTGTCCAGTCGATGGCGGCGGACGGCATTGAGATCCTCGTTGAGTGTGGGCCGGGCAAAGTCCTGGCGGGCCTCGCCAAGCGAATTGATCGTCAGCTCAGCAGCCACAATATTGAGGCGCCGGCCCAGCTGCAGGAAGCCCTGCAGACGATTGCACAGTAATCCCAGTAAACGGGAGCGAGAGACAGAATGACACTAAATACTTCTTTAAAAGACCGGGTAGCTCTGGTCACTGGCGCCAGCCGTGGTATCGGCGCTGCAATTGCCGATATGCTGGGAGAGCAGGGCGCCATCGTAATTGGCACTGCAACCAGCGAAGGTGGGGCGGAAAAGATCAGCCAGCGCTTTGCCGAAAAAGGCATTGCAGGTAGCGGTAAGGTGCTGGATGTCACCAGTGCAGATAGCGTGGCCGGCCTGCTGGAAAGCGTGAAAGCTGAGTTTGGTGCACCGACAATTCTCGTCAACAACGCCGGCATCACCAAAGATAACCTGCTGATGCGCATGAAAGATGATGAGTGGGCGTCTGTTCTGGAGACTAACCTGACCGCTGTGTACCGCGTCAGCAAAGCCTGCCTGCGAGACATGACCAAGGCGCGCTGGGGTCGCATCATTAATATCAGTTCCGTGGTTGGCAGTATGGGCAACCCGGGCCAGAGCAACTACGCTGCCACCAAGGCGGGTGTTGCAGGCTTTGGCCGCTCACTGGCTGCAGAGGTAGGCTCACGGGGCATCACCGTCAATACCGTTGCCCCGGGCTTTATCGATACCGATATGACCAAGGTTTTACCGGAAGCCCAGCGAGAAGCCCTGATGGGCAAAATTCCTCTCGGTCGCCTTGGAGCCCCCGAGGAGATCGCATCCGTTGTCGCTTTTTTGGCCAGTGAGGCAGGCGGTTACGTGACCGGTGAGACCATTCATGTGAATGGCGGGATGTATATGGGCTGAGAACAGCTCTAAAAAGCTGATCTAAGTCACTGATTATTAAAGATTTTATAGAATTGCAGATGGCCGTGTGAGGCGGTGCATTACATCCCGAAAAAATCAGGGTACAATGCCGCCTCGCATTATCCGGAAGCTGTGTGAGCCGGTCGTTTACTTTTTTGTTAAAAACAGTAAGAAAGCAGTAGCGACCACAACAGATTTTTATCCACTAGGAGTTAAATTGAATCATGAGCAGCATTGAAGAGCGCGTAAAAAAGATCGTTGCTGAACAGCTGGGCGTTAAGGAAGAAGACGTAAAACCTGAAGCCTCTTTTGTTGAAGATCTGGGCGCTGACTCCCTCGACACAGTTGAGTTGGTAATGGCTCTCGAAGAGGAATTCGAAACCGAAATTCCCGACGAAGAAGCTGAAAAAATTACAACTGTCCAGCTGGCTATCGATTACATCAAGGAAAACCTTGGTTAATCCCAGCTGGGAAGTTTAGGTTACGGGTCGACGCACTGTGCCCGAAACCATGTGTACTGCGAGAGCCGTCCTATGTTGCATAGAACGGCTTTCGTTTTATTAGCGCCAAGGAAAAGTGACTGCACTTCGGCGCAAGGTCCGGCAGTGCCGGGCCAAAGGTGCAGCGCACAGTAGATATTCGGGGGAAGACGAGTGTCGCGTAGAAGAGTAGTCGTTACCGGAATGGGAATGGTGAGCCCGCTGGGCAACACCGTAGATGAAACCTGGTCCGGAATCCTCGCGGGCACCAGCGGTGCCGCACCGATTGATAAGTTTGATGTCTCTGCCTTTTCCACCCGCTTTGCGGCGATGGTGAAAGACTTTGATCCGACGCCGTACATGGCGGCCAAAGACGCCCGCAAGATGGATATGTTCTTGCAGTATGGAATGGTCGCGGCCATTCAGGCGGTAGAGGACAGCGGCCTGGAAGTGACTGAGGACAATGCGCCCCGTGTTGGTGCCTGCATCGGTTCCGGCATGGGCGGAATTGCGGCGATCGAGGAAAATGCGATGCTGATCGCAGAGAGGGGCCCACGCAGGGTGTCTCCCTTCTTTGTCCCTGGGGCCATTATCAATATGGTTGCCGGCAACATTTCCATTAAATATGGAATGAAAGGCCCGAACCTTTCCACGACGACGGCCTGTACCACCGGCACCCATGCCGTTGGCCTCGGCTTGCGGGCAATTCAATACGGCGATGCTGACGTTATGGTCTGCGGTGGCGCTGAGATGGTAACCACCCCCGTGGGACTCGGCGGTTTCTGTGCCGCTCGCGCACTCTCTACCCGCAATGACGACCCCAAGACTGCCAGCCGGCCGTGGGATCAGGATCGAGATGGGTTTGTTCTCGGTGAGGGCGCAGGTGTCCTCGTGTTGGAGGAGTATGAACACGCGAAGGCCCGCGGTGCGACGATTCTGGCAGAGCTCGCAGGCTTTGGTATGAGTGGCGACGCTCACCATATGACCTCTCCCCCCGAGGACGGGGCTGGTGCAGCTCTGTCTATGCGCAATGCGCTAAACGACGCTCAGCTGGGCCCTGAAGGAGTTCAGTACATCAATGCCCACGGCACCTCAACGCCGCTCGGAGACAAGGCGGAGATCCAGGCAGTGCGATCTGTGTTTGGCGACAATGCCGAAGGCATTGCTGTGAGCTCCACCAAGTCCATGACCGGTCATCTGCTGGGTGCGGCGGGAGCCATTGAGGCAATTTTCTCCGTTCTGGCGATCCGCGATCAGGTAGCGCCGCCCACGATCAATCTGGAAAATCCGGATTCGGCGTGCGCTGGTATCAACCTGGTACCGGGTGAGGCCCAGAAGCTGTCCATCGATGCTGTATTGTCGAACTCGTTCGGCTTCGGTGGCACCAACGGCTCTCTGATCTTCAAGCGCGTTTAACGCACCGAGCGCCCGTCATTCGCGACGGGCGCTTGTCTTTGGCATTTCCAGATGGATCTCCCCCTGCTAGTCATCAATGGCCAGGCCTCTGGCTCCCTTCCCGATGATGCGCAGATTACCCATGGTCTTCTCGAAACCATGCGTGGCGCACGCGGCAGTGTGCCCCTGTGGCCCTATCATCGTGCGCGCCTCATGCGGAGTAACCGGGTGTCGGTGTCCGTTCTAGACCGTATCGGACGCTTTCTTGGTAAAGCGCTCGGGTCCCTGAGCCACCACGAGCTCAGGTTGCGCCTGCGCGTCGGCCTCTTTGATGGCTGCCCCTACTGGGACCTGCGGGCAGAACCTTTAGTGGCTCCCGCAGGTCTAGGTAAGGGCGTGACCCTGTATCTTTGTGAGACACGACTCCCCTGTGGCGAAAGTGCCAATGCGGGCTGCAAAGAGCTGGCCCGGTCGCGATATAATCGCGCCATGGAGGAGTTGCCCTTTAATGATCTCCTCCACGATGGATTGCTGCTGGATGACCGGGGGCTACTTGTAGAGACGCTGCGCTGTAATCTGCTGCTCTGGCAGGATGGTCGCTGGGTCACGCCCGACCTTGCACACTGTGGTGTCCGTGGAGTCATGCGGGATTGGCTCAGGGAAAGGGTGGCCATTGTCGAGACCTCTCTCGACCTGGAAAGCCTTGAGGCGGCGCAAGAGGTTGCGATCTGCAACAGTGTTCGCGGTGTGATTCCCGTGCGGGCGCTCAACGGGTCGCACAAATGGGCGGTTGGGCAGCAAACATCTCGTTTACAGAATTTGGTGGTTGAAGAGCTGTGGTAGATAAGAAAAAAGGCAAACAGAAAAAGCGGCCCTGGCGTTTCCTGCTCGCAGGCTCAGTTCTGCTTCTGGTCACCGTTGGCATTGCCTCGCTGGGGGCTCAGAAAAGTCTCGTTCAGCCTCTGGCAGTGGAAGAGGGTGGGCTGCGGTTTCAGGTAGAAACCGGCAGTAACCTTTCCAGGGTATTGCGGCAACTGCAGTCGGAGGGGGTGGTGAAGTGGCCGCGACTGGTACTTCTCTACGCATACTGGCAGGACAAGACTGGCATTCACGCCGGAGAGTATCTGTTGCCCAAGGGCACGAATGCCATGGACCTGGTGGACCGTCTTCACCGGGGTGACGTGACCCGTTATCGGTTGACGCTGGTTGAGGGCTGGACGGCGCGGCAGGCTCTGGACCAGATCCGCGCCGGCCGCAATGTCGTGCAAACGGATGCCGGCGGGTCAACGGAGAGCGCCCTGGAGGCCCTGGGGCTTGATGCGCCCAGTCTCGAGGGCTGGATATTTCCGGATACCTATATTTACCGCTCAGGCACCACGGATATTGAGCTGCTGAAGCAGGCGCATGAGCGCATGCGCAGGGTGCTTGAAGATGAGTGGGAGCAGCGCAGCGATGCGCTGCCCTTTGACACTCCGGAGGAGGCGCTGATTCTGGCCTCACTGGTCGAGAAGGAAACCGGTCAGCCGTCAGAGCGGGATGAAATCGCCGGTGTCTTTGTTCGCAGGCTGCAACGCGGTATGCGGCTGCAGACAGATCCAACGGTGATCTACGGGCTTGGTGAGGACTTTGACGGTGACTTGCGGCGTTCCCATCTCCGTCAGGCCACGCCCTATAACACCTATGTCATCAACGGGCTGCCGCCGACTCCCATCGCACTGCCGGGCCGGGAGGCTATCCGGGCAGCGCTGAACCCGAAGGATGGTGACAGCCTGTACTTTGTGGCCAAGGGGAACGGTTACCATCATTTCTCTTCGACCCTGGCTGAGCACAACCGCGCAGTCCGTGAGTACCAGTTGAAGCGCCGCGCGGATTATCGCTCGAGCCCAGGGAAAGAGAACTGAGTATGCCGAAAGGAAGATTCATTACCCTCGAGGGCGGTGAAGGGGTCGGGAAGTCCACCAACCTGCGTTTCATCACCGACTGGATGCGCGAGCGGGATATCGACTTCATTCAGACACGAGAGCCGGGTGGGACGCCTCTGGCAGAGCAGTTAAGGGCGCTGTTACTCGAAAATCGCGAGGAAAGCGTCGACCCCACAGCAGAGTTGCTGATGGTGTTTGCTGCGCGAGCGCAGCATCTGGCCCAGGTTATTCGGCCAGCCCTTGCCCGGGGAGCCTGGGTCATCTGCGACCGCTTTACTGATGCGACCTACGCCTACCAGGGGGGTGGTCGTGGCCTCGACCGCGGCCTGATTGCGCAACTGGAGCAAACCGTTCAGGGCGACCTGAGGCCGGATCGGGTGCTCCTGCTGGACCTGGATCCCGAGATCGGGCTGTCCCGGGCTGCAGAGACTGGAGCTGCCGATCGCTTTGAGAGTGAAAAGCTGGGGTTCTTCCACAAAGTCCGCGATGCCTATCTTGCCCGCGCGGCCGCAGCGCCTGATCGATACGCGGTGGTAAACGCCGCGCGTCCACTCGACGAAGTGCAGCAGCGGCTGGCGGTGGAGCTCGAAAGCCTGCTCAAACACCCCTGAGAAGGGTTACAAGGAATTCAAACCGTTGTCTCAAGCTGATATCCAGAAAAGTCCCATACCCTCGCCACTGCCCTGGCAGAGGGATGCCTGGACCCGTCTTGGCTCCCAGTGGCATGCCGGACGTTGCCCGCACGCATTGCTCCTGAGCGGGCAAGCGGGGCTTGGCAAGAGACGGTTTGCCGAGGCATTTGCCGCACTAGTGCTCTGCGATTCACCACGGCAGGGACTCGCCTGCGGCGAATGTCGCGGCTGCAGGCTTTGGGGAGCGGGTTCCCATCCTGACTTCCTGCGCGTTGAGCCGGAGAAAGAGGGCGGTCCAATCAAAGTTGAACAGGTCCGCCAATTGGGTGGGTTTGTCGGCCAAACCAGCGGCAGGGAAGGGGCGCGGGTAGTCCTGTTGGCTCCGGCTGAAGCCATGAATATCAATGCCGCCAACGCCCTGCTGAAAAACCTGGAGGAGCCAGCCTCTTCGGTGATTTTCCTGCTGGTGAGTGACGCTCCTGCAGGGCTGCTGCCCACTATTCGGAGCCGCTGCCAGACAGTTCCTTTCCCTGCTCCTGCCGAGGAGTCAGCCCTGCAGTGGCTGCGAGATGGGGGGCTGGAGGGGGCGTCTGCACGCAGCGCACTTGCTGTCGCGGGTGGGGCGCCGTTGCGTGCTCTCGCCCTGGCAGAGCCGGAGTCACTGGAACTGCGCGAACAGTTTCTCGCCGACCTGTCGGGGCTGTCGCAGGGGACGGCTTCACCGGTCACTCTGGCCGGGCGCTGGGAGACTCCCGGTGATGGGTGTGAGCTCACTGAACTGCTGCTTTTCTGGCAGCAGTGGTTGGTGCAGATGCTGAGGGCCCGGAGCAGTGATAGCGGCGTGGATGAGCAGTTGGGAAGGTTCCTCCAGCGCCTGCCCGGTTCAGGTCAGGAAGCGTTGCGACCGCTATTCTCATTCTACGACCAGCTACTACAGGCCCGGCAGGCGCTGGCCAGTGGCGCCAACCCCAACCGTCGATTGCTGATGGAGGAGCTCCTGATCCGCTGGACGCGCCTCTACGGCGGTTAGCAGGACCGGAACCCCCTGTCTGGACACGACGGACTGGCTCAGATAAGTTAGCGGCAATAACGAACAATGAGGTCTGGCCATGAAAGGCATGGGGGGCGGTGCCCGTAACGGCATCCTATCGCTGAAGATTCAGGACAAATCAGTGCTCTACGCGGCCTACATGCCGTTCGTCAAGAATGGAGGCCTGTTCATCAGCACAGATAAGTCCTATAACCTCGGTGACGAGGTATTCCTGCTGCTTAGCCTGATGGACGAGCCCGAGAAGGTCCCTGTCGCAGGTAAAGTCGTGTGGATCACACCCGCCGGAGCCCAGGGAAACCGTACCCCCGGTATCGGTGTACAGTTCAGCGATAAGGACAATATCGCGCAGGGCAAAATTGAGACCTATCTGGCCGGATCTCTCGAATCCAGCCGTCCGACCCATACGCTGTAACGCTCCCCCGACAACTGAGGTAACCAAGTGTCTTCTGAACCCGGCCATTCGCAAGCTGAAGGTAACCCGACAGCGAGCGGCGAGACTCCGCTACTGGTGGATTCTCACTGTCACCTTGATCGGCTAAAGCTCGATCAGTTTGATGGTGACCTGAATGCCGTACTCGAACTCGCCAGAAGCCGCGGGGTCAGCAAGTTCCTTTGCGTGGGTATCAGTCTCGACAATGTGGAGAATGTGGTTGCCATCGCCGGGGCCCACCCCGATGTCGTCTGTTCGGTGGGGGTACACCCGCTGGACGTGGATTCCGGCCTGGCGGACGTCAATAGGTTGATCGAACTGGCGGGAAAGCCCGGAGTTGTCGCTCTGGGAGAGACGGGGCTCGATTATTACTACAGCACCGAGACCCGAGAGATCCAGCAGCAGAGTTTCACTTCGCATCTGCAGGCAGCTGGCAGGGCCGGACTGCCGGTCATCGTCCATACCCGAGACGCGCGCGGGGACACCATTGACCTGATTCGCGAGCATGGCAATCCGGAGCACGCCGGGGTGCTGCACTGCTTTACCGAGAGCTGGGAAATGGCCAGGGCAGCACTCGACCTCAACTACTACATATCCCTATCCGGGATCGTGACCTTCAGGAACGCCGAGGAACTGAGGGACGTGGCCCGCAGGTTGCCACTGGATCGCCTGCTGGTGGAAACAGACTCTCCCTATCTCGCGCCGGTCCCATATCGGGGTAAGCCAAATATCCCTGCCTACGTTCGCGAGGTGGCAGAATTTATTGCCGAGTTGCGCGGCATCCCGTATGCGCAACTGGCCGAAATCACAACAGAAAACTTCTACCGACTTTTCCCGCGTGCCGCCTGAGCCGCAAAAGGGGTTTCCATGATGAAAGAACAGCTGCAGGTGATGTTGCGCCTGCAAGACGAGATCAATTCCGTGGTAAATGCGGACTGGCGGGGGCAGAAATTCCCCTGGTACCGCGCTATCTGGGTAGAGAGTGCCGAACTGTTGGACCACTACGGCTGGAAGTGGTGGAAGAAGCAGAGTCCGGAAATGGATCAGGTCAAACTGGAGCTGGTGGATATCTGGCACTTCGGGCTCAGTCTTGAGTTGCAGCACGGCGCTCCGGAAATTGTGGCTGAGCGCATGATCGCCGAGCTGCAAGCATCCAAGCCGACAGCGGGGGATTTCCGCGAGCACCTGGAGGCTTTCACGCTGAACACCCTTGCGAGCCGGAGCTTCGACCTGGTCGGTTTTGCCCAGCTAATGGCTGATGTGGAGCTGGAGTTCGCAGAACTCTACCAACGCTATGTTGGCAAGAACGTCCTCAATCGATTCCGCCAGGACAACGGCTACAAAGATGGCAGTTATGTAAAGACCTGGCAGGGTCGTGAAGACAACGAGCATCTGGCGGAACTCTCCGGCGCGCTCGACACAGCTGCCCCCGATTACAGCGAGCAGCTATATCGGGCTCTGCAGTCTCGCTATCAGGCGGTGGCAGTCGCCTGATCAACTTATCAGCCCGGAATACAGTCCCCGAGCTACGACTTTGGTCGAGTAGGTTGTGTGCCGAGGTGAAATTTGGCCGTAAGTCTCTATAATGCGGGCCGCTCACAAACGAGGGAGAACTAACGTGAAAGCACCTGTACGAGTTGCTGTTACCGGCGCCGCCGGCCAGATCAGCTATTCTCTGCTGTTTCGAATTGCATCCGGCGAGATGCTGGGTAAGGATCAACCGGTTATCCTGCAGCTGCTGGAAATCACTCCGGCCCTGGAAGCCCTGAAGGGCGTTGCGATGGAGCTGGAAGACTGTGCCTTCCCGCTGCTCGCCGGTATCGTCCAGAGTGACGATGCCAACGTGGCGTTCAAAGATGCAGACTATGCGCTGCTCGTTGGTGCGCGTCCGCGTGGCCCGGGCATGGAGCGCAAAGACCTGCTGGAAGCCAATGCGGCCATTTTCTCCGCGCAGGGCAAGGCCCTCAATGACGTTGCTTCCCGCAATGTCAAAGTCCTGGTTGTCGGCAACCCGGCCAATACCAATGCACTGATTGCGCAGCGCAATGCGCCGGACCTCGATCCGCGTAACTTCACTGCCATGACCCGCCTGGACCACAACCGCGCGCTTTCCCAGCTGGCGGGCAAGACCAGCTCTTCGGTCAATGACATTACTCACATGACCATCTGGGGTAACCACTCCTCCACCCAGTACCCGGACCTGCATCAGGTCAAGGTCGGTGGTGAGGCGGCGATGGACAAGGTCGAGCAGGATTGGTACGAAAACGACTTTATCCCCACCGTGCAGCAGCGTGGTGCGGCGATCATCAAGGCTCGTGGAGCGTCTTCCGCCGCTTCTGCAGCCAATGCTGCCATTGACCACATGCGCGACTGGGCCCTGGGCACTGCCGAAGGGGACTGGACCAGCATGGCTGTCTACAGCGATGGTTCTTATGGCATCCAGGAAGGCCTGATCTACTCTTTCCCGTGCACCTGCAAAGATGGCGACTGGACCGTCGTGCAGGGCGTAGACATCAACGAATTCTCTCGCGAGAAGATGGCTGCGACCGAGAAAGAGCTGGCAGAAGAGCGTGACGCAGTGGCTCACCTGCTGCCGTAAGCACCTCTGCTTGTCCGTTTAGAAAAACCCGCGGCTTCCGCGGGTTTTTCATTTCCGGCACTGTGTGATACGACGTTCATAATAAGCTTCCTGCGACCAGGCAGCATCGTAGTTCCGGGTAGCGGCCCGACGCGGGATCGTTGCCTCCCGCCTGATCTTTGCTCCCGCCCGCCAGGTGAGCAGACTGCGCCGAGGGGGGGGGGGGTGGCGCGATTTTTAACTCTGCATTCCCGTGTCTACACTAAAGGGACTTATGCAACGGGTTCTGTCGCTATGGTCACTGAAGTAGGCCGCGTATCACGCAAGAACGCCTGTATTCTCCTCGCCCCCAACCAGTCTCTGTCCCTCTCCGGTAATTTGTGGGTGTTTGTGTCCCTGGTGGCCGTCTCATTGGGCATCAGCCTCGCCTTCGCCCTGGCAGGCGCATGGATGATTCTGCCGTTTGCGGGTCTAGAAGTGCTGTTGCTAGGGGTTTTGTTTGCCTACGTTTACATGGAGGGTACCCGGCGGGAGGTGATCCGTATTAGCGGTGAGCGCGTAGTGCTTGACTGCTGTCGGGGTCATCGACAGGAAAGCTTTTACCATCGGGAATTCTCGCGGGACAACTTGTTGGTCCTCGTTCGAATGGGTGGTAATGCGGCGGAACCGGCTTCAGTCAGTTTCGCCGGCCCCGAGGGTTGTCTGGAAATCGGTGAGTTTCTTACTGATGGGGAGCGCGCGGCCCTGGTGCAAAAACTCAGTGACTGCGGTATTTTTGCCCGCAAGGAATCCCGTTACAGCGTGCAAGACTTTTAACTGGTGCGCTGCTGTCAGAAGTAGGCCTCGCCTATAATATGCCGTTTTTCAAAACCTGAGACCTGTTGCTGATTAGGCACAGGGTCTCGTCACTATTGTTGAGGGGGTAATCATGGCATTTCCGAAAATCGGCAACTTAGCGCCGGCCTTTACACTGAAAAACCAGGCCGGAGAGAAGGTTGCCTTGAAAGATTTCCGGGGCAGCAAGAATGTTGTGCTTTATTTCTATCCAAAGGCGCTGACTCCGGGTTGCACGACTCAAGCTTGCGGAATTCGTGATGCCAAGAAAGAGTTTGCCGATCTGGATACAGTCGTACTCGGCCTGAGCCCAGACCCTGAGGCGAAGCTGCAGAAGTTTATCGACAAGCATGAGCTGAACTTCGACCTTCTTGCTGACGAGGATCACAAGGTTGCCGACAAGTACGGTTGCTGGGGGCTCAAGAAGTTTATGGGCAAGGAATACATGGGCTTGCTGCGCACCACTTTCATCATCGATAGGGAAGGGCGGCTGCAGCACATCATCGACAAGGTGAAGACAAAGACCCATCACGATGAGGTCTTGAACTGGATCCGTGAAAACCTCTCCTGAGACGCCTTGTTTTCAGCCTTCTGTCCGCCGGTGGCCCAATCTGGCCACCGCAATATCCCCGCTTCTGGTCTTTTGGCGCAAATCTCCCTTTCCTGACATTAACCAAAAAATTTTGCTGTCGCCCCTTGCATTATCAAATCTTGGTCTATACTCGGTGGTGTGAAGGAAAGGTGCGCCGATGCAGAGTTGTATCCCTCGGGACGTGGTCGGCGCGGTTTGCTTAAAAACTGTACAGCTCTGTAGCAATAATTCTTTGTCGGTATCAGGTGCATCCCGGCACCCGGGTAGTAGCCCGCTCTAACAAGAAGTAAACGGGGCAGGTTGAGGAAAAGGGGTTCGCAGGAAGCGGACACAGAATAACAACTGCGGCTCACGGAACATAAAAGGAGCAGCTCATGAACCAGATTCAGCCAGACCAGGATTCCCTCTCGGAAGATAAGCCTCTCCAGCAGGCGCGGTTGTCGGGGGATCCCAACATCCTCGATCAATTGCTGGCCCCGCCGGAGGCCACCAGCTTTGGAATTGCCGCGAGGGTGATCGATGTCCTCGAGCAGCGGATCGGTAAGGCATCCCTTGCGATTCGACCGGTGGCATCAGACCTCAGTATGTCGACGCGCACTTTGCAGCGCCGGCTTCAGGAGCACAACCTGAGTTTCGCGGCTCTCCGCGACCATGTTCGCTTCCGTCATGCAGTGCATTTCCTCAAGGATACCGCACTGAGTGTTGATGGTATCTCGCGCATCCTGGACTTCTCAGATCGGACCAGCTTCACCAGTGCCTTCAAGCGCTGGACTGGAATGTCACCAACCGGCTATCGCCGGCAGGTACGACAGCGCTTCTAAGCTGAAAGGGGGCTGGTCTTGCTGTTCGCCAGTCCCCTCTGATTGCCTACGCCCGGCAAACCCGTTAGAGTTGGCTGCAATTTATTGGCTGACTCTTTGAGGTTTTGCATGAGCTTTTTCATTCCCGCCGCAGTAGCACAGGAAGCAGCGCCGGCCCCGCAGGGTAACCCGATGGTTACACTGATCATGTTCGCCGGTCTTTTCGCTTTCATGTGGTTTTTCATTATTCGTCCGCAGCGCAAGCGCCAGAAAGAGCACCAGGAGCTGGTCGGTGCCCTGAAGAAGGGCGATGAAGTGGTCATGACCAGCGGCATGCTGGGGCGCATCGAAAAGGTGGATGATGATTACATCGTGCTGGAAGTAGCCGACAATACCCAGCTGCGTTTCCAGAAGGTTGCTGTGCACGCAATCCTTCCCAAGGGAACCATCAAAAAGATCTGATTCAGATCGGCGCTCCCGGCCAGGCCGGCAGCTGAAAAACCCGGCGAAAGCCGGGTTTTTTGTTTGGGCAGGAAATGCACAATAACCGTGCGAGCTTAGGGAAGAACAATGCCACTCGAATATCCTTCAAAAATTAGTCTTGCGAGACTGCCGACTCCGCTTCAGCCTCTTGATCGGCTCACTGAGAAGCACTCCACCCCTCATGGCGGCCCCCGGTTGTGGGTGAAAAGGGATGACCTGACCGAATCCGGTATGTCGGGAAACAAGCTGCGTAAACTTGAGTTTATTGCGGGTGCCGCTCGGGAGCGCGGATGTGACACCCTGATCACCTGCGGAGGCATTCAGTCCAACCACTGTCGCACCACGGCTTTGGTGGGAGCCAAGCTTGGGCTGCGTGTACAGCTGATTCTCCGCGGCGAACACAGTGGCGCAGCTGATGGAAACCTGCTTGTGGATCAGCTGGCCGGTGCCTCCTGTGCTTTCTATCCGCCGCGGGAATACTTCTCTCGCCAGGCGGAGCTCTTTGACTACTGGCGGGACTTTTATGAGCAGCGCGGCCATCGTGCGCTCTGTATCCCGACGGGGGCCAGTGATGGGCTCGGTATCTGGGGCTATATCTCCGGAACCGAGGAATTGCTGAGTGACTGCAAGGCGGCGGGTTTCGAACCGGAGCAGATTATCTGTGCAACCGGTAGTGGGGGCACCCAGGCGGGGCTCACGCTCGGTTGCCATCTTGTGGGGGCAGAGACTCGGGTCACCGGGTTTGCCGTCTGTGATAGTGCCGAGTACTTCTACGACAAGGTGCGGGAGGATGTGGCCGATTGGGCGTCCAGCTACAGCGGTGGCTTTGATCCGGCAGCACTGGATATCTCGGTCAATGCGGATTATATCGGTCCGGGCTACGCCATCGCTGAAGAGCCGGTCTACCGGACCATTGCCGAAGTGGCAAACCTGGAAGGGGTGCTATTGGATCCGGTTTATACCGGCAAAGCATTCCACGGTTTGCTGCAAGAGCTGCATCGCGGCCAATACCGGCACTGCGAGAATCTGGTTTTCGTGCATACAGGAGGGCATTTTGGGCTCTTCCCGCACCGGGAGCATTTTGGATTCCTGCAGTAAGCCTATGCCTTACTGTTATAAACAACAGTAAACTGCTAATCTGCCCGGCAAAATTGACAGAATTTTCTGTTTATAAAACAAGCAAAACGAATAAGAGTAGTGGGGGTCAGCTTGGAATCCTTTAACAATATCCTATTGTCCATGGATGGGATGCTCGGTTCAGCGCCATGGTTTCCCTGGGTGCTGCTGGGTGTAGGTCTGTTCTTTACCCTGTTTCTGGGCTTTCCGCAGCTTCGTTACTTCGGCCATGCGATCAAGATTGTGCAGGGCAAGTACGATAAGCCCGGTGATCCCGGTGATACCTCTCACTTTCAGGCACTCTCAACCGCACTTTCCGGTACTGTCGGCACGGGCAATATCGGTGGTGTTGGCCTGGCTATCTTTCTCGGTGGGCCGGCCGCGCTCTTCTGGATGTGGGTCACCGCCTTCCTGGGCATGACGACAAAATTCGTCGAGGTAACTCTCTCGCACAAATACCGGATCAAGGCAGCGGACGGCTACTATGCAGGCGGCCCCATGTTTTACATGGAGCGGCGTCTGAATATGAAGTGGCTGGCGGTGCTGTTTGCGATCGCTACCGTTATCAGCTCATTTGGCACAGGCAGCCTGCCGCAGGTCAATAACATTGCCCAGGCGATGTATGACACCTTCGGGCTCAACAAGGCTCTTACCGGTGGGGTGCTGGCAGTTCTGCTCGGCATGGTGATCATCGGCGGTATCACCCGCATCGCCAAGGTGACCTCTACGATCGTACCCATCATGGCAGTGCTCTATATCGTCGGTGCACTGGCAGTCATCATCTACAACTACCAGAACATCGTGCCGTCTTTCCTGGCCGTGTTCCGGGATGCCTTCAACGGCTCTGCGGCTGCGGGTGGCTTCCTCGGGGCGAGCTTCGCCTATGCCTTCAACCGCGGTGTGAATCGTGGTCTCTTCTCCAATGAAGCGGGGCAGGGTTCCGCGCCTATTGCGCACGCCTCGGCCCGTGCCGATGAGCCTGTTTCAGAGGGCATGGTCTCGCTGCTGGAACCGTTCATCGATACCATCATCATCTGTACGCTCACTGGACTGGTGATCCTGTCGTCCGGGGTCTGGACCGAGAAGCATATGAACCGCTTCGAGCGCGCAGACATGGTGGCGGTTGCGGGCAGCTACACCGATGAAGATCAGGAGCATGTCAGCGAGTTGTTCCACTTCCTGAGTAATGGCGACAGTAAAGTGAAGCCGTTCAACGGTTCTGTCGTGGTGGCCGATGGCCGCGCTCTGAACGAAGGTGAGTTCACCCTGATCAATGCGCGCTCGATTGCCGAGGACGTGGAGTACCGGGTTGCCGATGACAGCTTCAGTGGCGTGTTGACAGTTCGGGATGGCCGCTTCGTTAATGAGAACGTGGAAATCTGGGGTAACTCCCTGGTGCATTCCGTGGCGTTGACCAATGTGGCATTCCAGCGCGGTTTCTTTGGCGAATACGGCAGTCTGATTGTGACACTCGGTATTCTCCTGTTTGCCTTCTCAACCGCTATCGCCTGGTCATACTATGGTGACCGCTCGATGATCTACCTGTTCGGCCCCAAGGCGGTGATGCCTTACCGGCTGGTCTACGTGCTGGCGTTTTTCTGGGCGGCCATCGAGGACACCACCATCATCTGGAATCTGTCTGCAGTGGCGATTGTCATCATGACCCTGCCAAACCTCTTTGGTATCACCATCCTTGCACGTGAGATGAAAGATACCGTGAAGGAATACTGGAAGGATCCGAGCCACAAGTAATCGGGTGGGGAGATAGAGCAGCCGGAGGGAAATCCCGGCTGTTTCTTCCATCAGGATTGCGCACAAAAAAGGCGGCCATCTGGCCGCCTTTTTTATTGGGGTAGGTGGGCTACACGTTGAGCAGCAGGTACTCGCGCTCCCAGGAACTGATCACCCGGTTGAATTCCTCGTATTCATCCCGCTTGATCGCACTCCACGCGCGTACAAATTTCTCCCCGAACATTTCTGCCGCTTCTTCACATTCGAGCAGCAGGCTGAGCGCGTGCTCCTGTGTGCGGGGCAGACTGATCGGCTCTGAAGAGCAGTCCCCCTTATAGGGTGGGGTTGGCTCGATTTCATTGACCATGCCCAGGTACCCGCATGCGAGGGAGGTCGCAATTGCCAGGTAGGGGTTACAGTCCGCGCCAGGGAAACGGTTTTCCAGACGCTTGGCCTGTGGTGAGCTGTCAGGTACCCGCAGGCCGGTCGTGCGATTGTCATACCCCCAGTGCAGGCTGGTGGGCGCCGCGATTTCCGGGGTGAAACGGCGATACGAGTTTACGTTAGGGGCGAAGAAGCTGATGAAGCCCGGGGTGTACTTCTGCATGCCGCCAATAAAGTGCATGAAGCGCTGGTTTTCACGGCCATCTTCGTCCACGAAGATGTTCTTGCCGGTCTCGATGTCGACAACACTCTGGTGAATGTGCAGGGCGCTGCCCGGCTCATCTTCCATCGGCTTGGCCATGAATGTGGCATAGATACCGTGGCGAAGCGCGGTCTCACGTACGGTTCGTTTGAAAGTGAAAACCTGGTCGGCCAGGCGAAGCGCATCACCGTGCAGGAAATTGATTTCCATCTGTGCCGTGCCGGACTCGTGGATCAGGGTGTCCACGTCCAGGCCCTGGGCCTCCGAAAAGTCGTACATGTCCTCGATGATCGGCTCGTACTCGTTGGCCGCGTCGATGCTGTAGGACTGGCGTGTCTTTTCGGTGCGGCCTGAGCGGCCAACCGGGGCGGACAGTTTTTCATCGGGATCCAGGTTGCGCTTGACCAGGTAGAACTCAACCTCGGGCGCGACCACCGGCTTCCAGCCCATGGCCTCATATTTGGCCAGTACGAACTTGAGAATGTTGCGGGTGCTGATCGGATGCGGCTGGCCATCCCGTGTGTAGCAGTCGTGGATGATCTGGGCCGTGGGCTCGTTAGCCCAGGGATTCAGGCGCACGGAATCCGGATCGGGTACCAGCAGCATGTCGGTGTCGGCGGGGTCGACAAGCTCGTTGTGCTCATCGACATAGTCTCCGGTGACGGTTTGTACGAGGATGCTTTCCGGCAGCCGGCTGTCTTCGGTGAGGAACTTGTCCGTGGGGGTAAATTTGCCCCTGGCATTGCCGGACATGTCGGGCACCAGACACTCCACCTCAGAGATGTTGTGCTCTGCCAGCCACTTTGTAATTTTGTCCATGTTACACCTTGGTCGAAGGATTCCCCCTGGAGGGATTGTTTTAGTATACGCCCGGATCGGGGGGTATCGGCGCTGCCTTTATGGGGCCGAACAGTCCACAGGCAAGGGTGCCTGGTGGCCGATGCGGGAGGCAATTAGGTCAATAAACCAGATTGCAGGCTTTGATTATGACAAGAAACCGAATTATTATTCAATTATAAATTGAATTATTGTTCGGTTTTTGGGGTGCCCGGGGACCCTACGCAGTTGGAGAAGAATCTATGAATAACGCAGGTACGGTCAGCAAACTGGTCGGGCATACCGATTCCTACTATGCCGCCAGCGCGAACGCAGCACCAGTGTATCCAGCGCTGGAGGGGACCGTGGAAGCGGATGTCTGCGTGATTGGTGCAGGCTACACAGGCCTGTCCTCAGCTCTGCACCTGGCGGAGCGCGGCTACAAGGTGGTGGTGCTGGAAGCTGAGCGGATAGGCTGGGGGGCGTCGGGGCGCAATGGTGGCCATGTGGGTGTTGGCCAGAGAAAAGGGCAGGAAGACCTCGAGAAGATGCTGGGCTTCGATACCGCCAAAGAACTCTGGGATATGGGAGTGGAAGCGGTTCAGCTGGTCGAGTCCCTGATCAAAAAGCACGACATCCAGTGCGATCTCAAGCGGGGCATCATGCACCTGGCGGCAAAGCGCAGCCACAACAGTGATCTTGAGCAGGAAGTGGAAATGCTGCGGGAACGCTATGGCTATGACCAGATGCGTTATGTCGGCGAAGACGAGGTCCGCAGCCTGGTGGGCTCCGAGCGTTATTATGGGGCGCAAATCGATAGTGGTTCCCTGCACCTGCACCCTCTGAATTATGCCCTTGGCCTGGCTGATGCCGCTGCGGCCGCTGGAGTGCAGTTCTTCGAGCACAGCCGGGTCTCCAGCTACCGTGGCGGTTCACCTTGCGTGGTGGAGACGGCAAAAGGGCAGGTGAGGGCTGGCAACGTGGTGCTGGCCTGCAACGGTTACCTGGGTAACCTTGAGCCCCGCATGGCGGGGAAGATCATGCCGATCAATAACTTCGTTCTGGCCACCGAGCCCCTCTCGGATAGCCTGGCCCAGGAGCTGATCGCCAACGATCACGCCCTCCAGGACACCCTGTTTGTCATTGACTACTGGAAGCTATCCGGTGACAACCGGCTGATTTTCGGCGGTGGTGAGAACTATACCTCCCGCTTCCCGCAGGATATCCGCAGCTTTGTGCGCAAGTACATGTTGCGGGTGTACCCCCAGCTCGCCGATACCCGCATCGAGTACGGCTGGGGCGGGACCCTGGCCATTACCCTGAACAGGATGCCGCATCTGGGCCGGCTGGAGCCAAATATCTACTACAGCCAGGGGTACTCCGGCCACGGTGTGCCGACCGCCACGTTCGCTGGCAAGTTGCTTGCAGAAGTAATAGCTGGCACCGAGGAACGTTTTGATATACTGGCGCAAATTCCGACACCGACCTTCCCTGGCGGCACGCTGCTCCGGTGGCCGGGACTGGTGGCGGGGATGCTCTACTACAGCCTGAAGGACAAGTTGGGCAGCTGAAACTGCACCAAATCAGTGCCAGAAAACAATGAATCCGTAATCCAGAATGTAAATTTGAATAATCATTCGGTTTGTGGGATAACGAAGCTTCAAGTTTTATCACTTGGGTACTGTCATCAGCGGTATCGGATGAGCAGCCCTGCATAAAAACAACACGGGGACGACCATGCCTGTTAACGAGAAACAATTGTTCACGACCAAGAACACCCTGGCTTCGGCCGTGGGTGCCGTAGTCATTGCTGTCAGCACGGGTGCTACCGCGGCACAGATTGAAGAGGTAACTGTTACCGCGCAGATGCGTGCAGAGTCCCTCAAGGATGTGCCGATGGCGGTTAGCGCCTTTACCGGCGACACGGTCAAGAACAGCAACCTGAGCGACTTCAAAGACCTGTTCGCGCTGACCCCGGGGGTTTCTGGTGAGACCACCGACTCCTACTTCGATTCCGTATCAGTTCGCGGTGTCAACAACAACAGCTTTGGTAGCGGCAGCGATCCGGCACTGGGTATCTTCCTGGACGGCGTTTACCAGAGCCGCACCGGTGCGACGCCGAGCATGTACGACCTGGAGCGCGTCGAAGTTGTCAAAGGTCCGCAGGGCACCCTGTTTGGCCGTAACACCGCTTCCGGAGCCATCTCCATGGTGTCCCGCAAGCCTGGTGACACAATGGCTGGTGAGGTTTCCGTAGGTGCTGGCCAGTACGGCCGCACTGAGATCGAGGGTGGCCTCGACATGCCGCTGGGTGATGACCTTTCCGTACGCTTTGCCGGTAAGCACTTCCAGGAAGACGGTCACGTAGAGAACCTGGCCGGTGGCCGTGACCTGGGTGCCAGCGAACTGAACGCCATGCGCATCACTACCGTTTACGACGGTTTTGACAGCACCACAGTCACCCTGCTGGCGCAGTACGAGGACCGTATCAGCGACGGCACCATCTATCGCGCCTTCGACAACGATGCTGGTTACAACTACCCGATTCTGGAAGGCGATTACGATCAGGTCTACAACGACCAGATTGGTAAGGATGAGGCCGAGATCGCCGACGTCATCCTGACTGTCGAGCACGAGTTGGCCAGCGGTTCAACCCTGTCCTCCATTACCGGTTACAAGACCCACAACTACACCTATGTTGAGGACTTCGACGGCACTGCCGAGCATATCGATACCTATGTGCGCGACCAGAATGGCGATTTCTTCAGCCAGGAATTCCGTCTGACCTCCAATAACTCCGGGCCGTTCAATTACGTGCTGGGTGCCTCCTATTACGAGGAAGAGGTCAATGCGTATTTTGCCGGTATCGATAACGAGGACTTCATCTGTGACGGCATCTATGCCGACGAGTGGGAAGAGGGCCTCGACAGCTTCGTGACCTGTGATGCTCTGCCTCAGGACGTTCTCGACGAAGCCTTTGGTTTCGAGGGTGATCCCTGGGAGTACGCGCCCGGCAATCTTTCCATCGAAGAAGCCGACACCGTGGGTGAATACTCCGGCTGGGGCGTTTTTGCCAACACCACCTATGACCTGACCGACTCCACCACTCTGGGTCTGGGTGTTCGTTACACTGAGGACGAGAAGTCCTACAGCGTTGACTCGCCGTGGCCTGATACCTGGACCGGCGGCTGGAACTACCAGGCGATGTATACCAACGGACCGATCGTGGCCGACAACACCTGGGACAATGTCTCCGGTCGTGTAACCCTGACACAGGTGCTGAGCGACGAACTGACGGCCTATGCCAGTGTGGCGACCGGCTACAAGTCCGGCGGTTTCGATTACCTGTCCTACAACATCACCGATCCTGCCTATGGTACTACCGAAGACAGCCAGTACGAGTGGCTGGACGAGCAGGGCTATGAGGTGGATAGCAGCAACGCCGAGCCGAGCAAGTTTGATGAAGAGAACGTACTCTCTTACGAGCTGGGCCTGAAGGCTCGTCTGCTGGACAACCGCCTGGCGTTGAACGCGGCCGCTTTCCAGTACACCTATGAGGATCTGCAGCAGGCGTTCTTCGTGGGCGCTGCGGCAATCACCCGGAATGTTGGTGAATCCCAGGGCCAGGGCCTGGAACTGGATGCCCGCTGGCTGCTGACGGATAACCTCGACTTGTACCTGGGTATGGCGTGGCTTGATACCGAGTTCACCGGTGCGCCGGCTGAGTTCTGCGATTCCTGTGATGGCAACCAGATGGCGTTCTCCCCGGAGTTCTCCTCTGCTGCGGTACTGACCTACAGTCGCACCACCGGCCTGGGTGAGCTCTCTGTTTCCGGTGAGTACACCTACACCGGCGAACAGTGGTCCGACCTGGAAAACACTGACGACGTGAGGCTGGATGCACGCAATGTGTTCAACATGCGCGTCGCACTGACCGCGCCGAGTGACAGCTGGACTGCAGGCATTTATGCCGAGAACCTCACTGGTGAGGAGTACTACCACTGGGGCTACGCCGAGGCACTGTACAACCTGCCCGCAACCAAGACTGACCCATCCCGCGGTCGCGTGGTTGGTGTTAATCTGGATTACCGCTTCTAAGGAATGCGGTTCTCCCGAAAAAACCGGTGCTCTGCACCGGTTTTTTTTGACCCTTGGTCGCGGTTGCCGGGTGCCTGCAACCGCGGAAAAAGGTGATAAACTGGCCCAAACAGAGATGGGGGGAAGGTGTTGACAGGTACAGACCAGAAAAAGCGCAAGAGCCAACTGACCCCGCGACGCGAGCCGGTTCAGGCGAGAGCCCGCGAGCGCACTCGGCAGATTCTTGATGCGACCGGCCGATTGCTGGAAGAGGTTGGGCTGGACGACCTGACCACCATTCTGATTGCGAAGGAAATCGGCGTTTCCGTCGGTTCCCTGTATCATTATTTCCCCAATAAACATGCCATTCTCTATGCCATGGGAGAGCAATGGCTGGCCGGTATGACAGCGGCACTCGAGGAGCTTGGCCAGGGGGAACTCGAAGAAATGTCCCTGGAGACATTTACCGGAGAACTTCTGGAGCGTCTTCTGGCTGTCTATCGCGAGCAGCGCGGTCTGCTGCCGCTGGTTCAGGCCATGTGGGGCATTCCCGAGTTGCACGAACTGGATGCCCGCCATGATGAACTGGTGATCCGCCATCTCACCAAAATGTTCCTGCGGCTCGGGTTTAGCTGCCCGCCCAACGAAATGAACCGTGTTGCCAGGCTCACGCTGGAAACCTTCCACGCGGTATTCCTGGTGATCGTCAACCAGGAGGGAGTGCGGTCCCAGCGCACCAAAGATGATCTTCAGCAGATGTTGCTGACAATCCTGGTTCGGAATCGCGACGAGGCCCGCCCCGGCGGTCTGGACGACGTGGAGGCGCCCTGACATGCAGCTCGCCAACAAGCTGGTGATCGCGATTTCTTCTCGTGCATTATTTGATCTGCGCGAGAGCCATCAGGTATTTGAAGAGCAGGGTCTTGAGGCGTTTTCTTCCCACCAGGTGGAGCGGGAAAATGAAGTGCTGCCGAAGGGAGATGCCTTTCCGCTGGTCAAGAAATTCCTGCAGATCAACAAACGGTTGGAAGGCGAGCCAAGGGTAGAGGTGATCCTTCTCTCCCGCAACAGTGCCGATACCGGGCTGCGAGTATTCAATTCCATCGAGCATTACGGGCTCAATATCACCCGTGCAGCCTTCTGCAATGGGGAAAGTCCCTATCGTTACATTGCCCCCTTCGGCTGTGACCTGTTCCTTTCCAGCGATGGCCGCGATGTACGTCATGCACTGGAGCAGGGGGTTGCCGCGGCAACGTTGGTGGCCGGAGGTTCTCGCCAGCGCGAAGATGACACGCTCCGTTTTGCCTTCGATGGTGACGCAGTGTTGTTCTCCGACGAGGCTGAGCAGATTTTCAAGCGCCAGGGTCTCGAAGCCTTCACCGCTTCCGAGCGTGCCTCAGCACAGCAGCCCCTGGGCGGCGGTCCGTTCAAGGGGTTCCTCGAGGCACTGCAGCGGCTTCAGGCGGAGTTCGATGCCGATAACTGCCCGATTCGCACGGCACTGGTTACGGCACGATCCGCACCGGCTCATGAGCGAGTGATCCGAACTCTCAGGGCCTGGAACATCCGTCTGGATGAGTCTGTGTTCCTGGGAGGGCTACCAAAGGGCGAGTTCCTGCGAGCTTTCGGGGCCGACGTCTTCTTCGATGATCAGCCCAACCACTGTGCCTCTGCGGCAGAGCATGTCGCGACCGGCCACGTGCCCCACGGGATCGCCAACGAGGAGCCCAGCTGAGGCGGTCTCTTGGGGCGCGAAAATTCGCGTTTGCTAGCCTGAGGGGACTTGGCTGGTAGAAGGCTCGGCTGCTATTCTCTTCTCGAATAACCTCATAGCGTTTTTATAACTTGGTGTCCGGCACGCGGGAATGCGTGAGTGTCGAGAAAGGGAGAGCCCATGAAGCTGCAGCAGCTGCGTTACATCTGGGAGGTGGCACACCACGACCTCAATGTCTCAGCGACCGCACAGAGCCTGTTCACCTCCCAGCCCGGTATCAGTAAGCAGATTCGCCTGCTTGAGGACGAGCTCGGGGTCGAGATTTTTGCCCGCAGCGGCAAGCACCTGACCCGCGTCACTCCCGCGGGTGAGGCGATCCTCAAGACGGCTGGCGAGATACTGCGCAAGGTCGAGAACATCAAGCAGGTCGCGCAGGAATTCAGCAACGACCAGAAGGGCAGCCTGTCCCTCGCCACCACCCATACCCAGGCGCGCTATGCGTTACCACCAGTCATCAAGTCATTTATCAGCCGCTATCCGGACGTGTCGCTGCATATGCATCAGGGTACGCCGATGCAGATCTCAGAGATGGCCGCAGATGGCACCGCCGATTTTGCAATCGCCACCGAGGCGCTGGAATTATTCAGTGACCTGGTCATGATGCCGGTTTACCGCTGGAACCGGTGCCTGCTGGTGCCGCGTGATCATCCGCTGTGCCAGGTGAGCAAGCTCACCCTTGAAGACATCGCCCAGTATCCAATCGTCACTTACGTCTTTGGTTTCACCGGTCGCTCTAAGCTGGACGAGGCTTTCCTCGAGCGCGGTCTATCTCCCAAAGTCGTGTTCACCGCCGCCGACGCTGACGTGATCAAGACTTATGTCCGTCTGGGCTTGGGGATTGGGATCGTCGCCGATATGGCCGTAGATGAAGCGGATGAGGATCTGGTTGCGCTGGATGCGAGTAGTCTTTTCGAGTCCAGTGTGACGAAGATTGGCTTCCGCAAAGGCATATTCCTGCGCGGCTTTATGTATGAATTTATCCAGCAGTTTGCTCCACACCTCACAAGAGAGTTGGTGGATCAGGCAGCACACGCCTCATCGCGGGCAGAACTCGATGAACTCTTTGCCGGTCTCGAGTTGCCCGTTTACTAAGCCGCGGGTGCTGGACCTGCACGCCAGCACTGTTGCTACCAGCTGAGGTCAGGGTGAGAGGGGGCGAAGCACTTCTTTCACGAACTTGAAGTACACGGTGTAGACGCGCGGCACCTGACCGGGCTCCTCTACCAGGAAGAACGGTGCACGTGAAACCTCGTGCTTCCGGGCCAGCTGCATGCCCGCGCTATCGGCATCGCGCTCGTCTGCGATGACAATCTGATCCATCAGCTCCAGCTGGTTATTTTCACGCAGCTTTTCCTCGACATCCCGGCATTTCGCACAGGGATTACCATCCACAAGTACTTTCTTTACAAAGGTAATCCGCATTGATTGTTTCCTTTCCCAAACTGCCAGGGTGGACAGGCGTTAGGCACCATTACCACCATCCTTGCGCGCAAGGTACCAAGCGAGCAAGGCCTGGTGAAATATCAATGCGGGATAGTTTTATAACCAAAAAACCGCCAGCGGTCGCAGTGCGAGACCGGAAGCGCTATTGGAGAGACTCCAGCGTGGAGAGGAGCAGGCCGACCTTGTCGAGGCATTCCCGATGCTCGGCAGCGGGCACTGAGTCCGCAACGATGCCGCCACCGGCGGCACAAGTAAGTCTTCGGGCATCAGCCGAAAAAGTGCGAATGGCAATATTGGTATCGGCACGCCCGCAGCTGCTCAGGTAACCAATACTGCCGCAATAGACGCCGCGCGGACTGGATTCGAGTTCGCGGATGATTTCCATCGCCCGGCGCTTGGGGGCACCAGTGATGGAGCCGCCCGGAAAACTTGCCTGCAACAGGTCGGCAAAGGTACACGACTCCGGCAACTCGCCGGTAATCGTGCTGACCAGGTGGTGAACATTGGCAAAAGTGGCCAGTTCAAACAGGTTGGGGACGCGAACGGTACCGCGCTGACAACATTTACCCAGATCATTGCGCAGCAGATCCACAATCATCAGGTTTTCCGCCCGATCTTTCTCGCTGCGCTGAAGTGCCGCGGCAACCTGCGCATCCTTTTCGGGATCGGTTTGGCGACGCGCAGTGCCCTTGATCGGCTGTGTCTGTACATGGGCGCCGTCCGCAGAGATGAATCGCTCGGGTGAGAGGCTCAGGATACTGCCACGATCGGGAATCTCCAGATAGGCGGAGAATGGGCCAGCAACCCGGCTGCGCAGCGCCAGGTACGCCTGGAACAGGTCCCCCTCGTAGCCGGCACGGAAGCGCTGGGTAAAGTTTGCCTGATAGATGTCACCGGCCTGGATGTATTCCAGCACCCGGGCTACGCGGCGTTGATACGCAGCGCCAGATAATTCGTGCGTAAAGGGTTCCAGCAGGCGGAAGCGTCCGGCTCTGGGCTCGGTTTGCCAGCGCACGGCCGTGAAGCGTGCCACCAGATCCGCTACTTGAACCGGTGACGAGGCTGGGTGAAATACCAAGTGGCTTGCCTGTAGCTGGTGATCCACGATCAGGGCCCAGGTGTAGAGGCCGAAGAACCCCGCAGGCAGGGGTGTTTCACGCAGGTCAGGCGGAAGAAAGTTACCCTCCATCCCCAGTTCATACCCTGCGTATCCGATCACCCCACCGCAGAAAGGTAGTTGCGCATCGCTATCTGCTTGGCTCAATTCACACCACAGGTCATCCAGTGCCGCAAACGGCGCCTCGGAATCGGCGGTAAGCTCAAGGGTATTGATCGGGTCGGCACTGATGATGTCGTAGCGGCCCCCGCGCGCCAATGGCCGGCCGCTGTCCAGCCATACGGGTGCCGGCAGGTCGGCGATGGCCTGAAAAGCCGCCGGCGTATTCAGGGAATAGGGCAGGGATACGATCTGTAGCGATTTCATTCCAGCTTCGTTTACGCCTGCCGCCGGCATCGGTTCACCGGCGGCGCTCCTGTGGAGGATAAAAAGGCGGCTACTTTAACCGATACGGCGCTCAATACCAGCCTGCGACATGAGTCGGGTCGCGAGTTCCTCCACTGAGAGCTGGGTGGCATTGAGGTAGGGCACCTGTGCTCGTCGCAGCATCTGCTCTACTTGCCGAACTTCGAACTCGCATTGCTCAAGGGAAGCGTAGCGGCTGTTCGCCCGCCGCTCCTGTCGAATGCTCATCAGGCGCTCGGGGTCGATGGTGAGACCGAACAACTTGTGACGATAGGGACGCAGGATCTTGGGTAGAGTAGTGGAGTCCATATCCTCTTCGGTGATGGGATAGTTGGCGGCGCGCAAGCCGAACTGCAGTGCCAGGTAAAGGCACGTCGGCGTCTTGCCAGACCGTGAAACGCCGACGAGGATTACGTCAGCGCGATCAAACTCGCGCACCCGCCGACCATCGTCGTTATCCATGGCGAAGTGTACCGCCTCTATTCGCTCACTGTAGCGGCGATCGTCGGCGATCCCGTGGGAAACATTGACACTCTGGGCCGGGTCACGGCCGAAAAGGCTCGCCAGAGGTGTCAGGTAGCTCTCAAAGACATCCAGCATCAGCGCCGAGCTCTGGTGTAGTTGTTGGCGGATTTTGTCTGAAACGATACTGGTAATGATCACCGGCTTCAGGCCGGATTCAGCGGCTGACTGCTCGATGCGTTTCAAGACCAGCTCCACCTTCTCAGGAGAGTCCACATAGGGGATGGTCACCTGTTCCACCTGCTGATCCCTGAACTGGGCAAGCAGGCTGTGTCCAATGGCCTCCACCGTCAGGCCTGTACCATCCGAGATAAAAAAAGCTGTCCGCTTGTCTTTCGCCATGTTCCGATTTTCCGTCTATTGCTTCCCGGCAGGCTAACGTTGCTGAACTTGTAGTCAACTGTTGTAGAAAAACTACATTTTTGCCGTAATTTGCCGGGTATTTTTTACAAAATGCATCCTTATAATCAGCGCCAGATTTCCAGCAGCTGAGGGCAACTGCGTGACGAACTTCACAATCGAATTCGCTCACTTGGGCATGGGTGATGTCGACAAGGTCGGCGGCAAGAACGCATCACTGGGCGAGATGATTTCGTCACTGGCCGGTGCCGGCGTCCATGTTCCGGGTGGCTTCGCCACTACCGCGGAGGCGTTTCGCGCCTTCCTCACCCATGAGGGCCTGGAGCAGCGGATTGCGGACCGCCTGCAGACACTCGATGTAGAGGATGTTACCGCATTGGCCGCCGCCGGGCAGGAGATCCGGCAGTGGATTCTCGACACGCCGTTCCCCGACACCCTGGAAGATGAGATCCGTACTGGCTACGAGGCCCTGGGTGGCGGTCAGACCGCGGTGGCCGTGCGCTCCTCCGCCACCGCCGAGGACCTGCCGGATGCCTCATTCGCCGGTCAGCAGGAAACCTTCCTGAACATTCGTGGAATCGAGTCTGTCCTCAAGGCGGTAAAGGAGGTCTTCGCTTCCCTCTACAATGATCGCGCCATTGCCTACCGCGTTCATACCGGTTATGCACATGCCGGCGTGGCTCTCTCTGCCGGCATCCAACACATGGTACGCAGTGAGACAGGTGCGGCCGGTGTGATGTTCACCCTGGACACCGAAAGTGGCTTCCGCGACGTAGTCTTCATCACATCGTCTTACGGCCTCGGTGAAACTGTCGTGCAGGGTGCGGTGAATCCAGACGAATTTTACCTGTACAAGCCGGCACTGAAGGCGGGCCGACCCGCTATTCTGCGTCGCAACCGCGGTAGCAAGGCGATCAAAATGGTCTACGACAGCAGCGGCGATTGCGGCCGTTCTGTCAAAACCGTGCCGGTGCCCGAGGAAGATCGTCAGCGTTTCTCTCTCACCGATGCCGAGCTCACCAGCCTGGCCGACCAGGCCTGCAAGATCGAAGCGCATTACGGACGCCCCATGGACATCGAGTGGGCAAAAGACGGTGACAGCGGCGAGCTGTTTATCGTCCAGGCCCGCCCCGAGACCGTGCGCTCGCGCGACCAGGGTACCAGCCTGGAGCGCTTTCACCTTCGCGAGCGTGGGGAAGTGCTGTGTGAAGGGCGTGCCATCGGCCAGCGGATCGGCGCCGGCAAGGTCCGCGTGCTGGATTCCGTAGAAGATATGGCGGCGATGCAGGACGGAGAGGTACTGGTCACCGACATGACCGACCCGGACTGGGAGCCGGTACTGAAAAAAGCCAGCGCCATTGTCACCAACCGTGGCGGCCGGACCTGCCACGCGGCCATCATTGCCCGCGAACTGGGCATTCCCGCCGTGGTGGGCTGTGGTGATGCCACGGACAAGCTTGAGAGCGGTACCCCCGTGACAGTCTCCTGTGCAGAGGGCGATACGGGCTTTGTCATGGCGGGCGAACTGAACTTCGAGCGCGAGGAGACCGAAGTCAGCGATATGCCAGAGCTGCCGTTCAAGATCATGCTCAATGTCGGCAATCCGGATCGCGCCTTTGCTTTCAGCCACTTGCCCAATCAGGGTGTCGGCCTGGCTCGGCTGGAGTTTATTCTGAACCGCATGATCGGCATCCATCCGAAAGCGTTGCTGGAGCTGGATAGCCTGCCCGACGACCTGCAGAAGAGCATCCGCAAGCGTATCGGTGGTTACGCTTCCGCTGACGATTTCATTGTCGAGAAGCTGGTGGAGGGCATTGCGACACTGGCCGCGGCATTCGCGCCCAACCGCGTAATTGTTCGGCTTTCCGACTTCAAGTCCAATGAGTACGCTCACCTGCTGGGCGGCCAGTTGTACGAACCCAGCGAAGAGAACCCGATGCTCGGTTTCCGCGGTGCTGCCCGTTACCGTTCCAAAGACTTCCGCCAGTGCTTCGCGCTGGAGTGCAAGGCATTGAAGAAAGTTCGGGATGAAATGGGACTGACCAACGTTGAGATCATGGTGCCCTTCGTCCGCACCCCGGAAGAAGCCGCAGAGGTCATCGACCTGCTGGCAGAGAATGGTCTCAGGCGTGGTGAGGCCGGACTCAAAGTCATCATGATGTGCGAATTGCCCTCGAATGCACTGCTGGCCGAGGAGTTTCTCCAGCATTTCGATGGCTTTTCGATCGGGTCAAATGACCTGACTCAGCTGACGCTAGGCCTCGATCGCGACTCCGGTCTGGTTGCCGACCTGTTTGACGAGCGCAATCCTGCCGTGAAGGTGCTTCTATCGCGGGCTATTCAGGCCTGCCGCAAGGCTGGCAAGTACGTGGGCATCTGCGGTCAGGGCCCATCAGACCACAAGGACTTCGCCCGCTGGTTGATGGATGAGGGGATCGATAGCGTCTCTCTCAATCCGGATACCGCTGTCGATACCTGGCTGTTCCTCGCCAACGAGGAAGTCTGACATTCAAAAAAGCGACCCCTCGGGGTCGCTTTTTTATTGGGTAATTTTTGCGTAAGTAAAAAGTTTCATTTTTTTACGTTATTCTGCATTGCTTTTCCAGCCTTCGAGTTGTCCCTGACTCACTCTTACCTTATCGAAATCTTCGTCCTGTTTAACCCGGTCCCAGAAAAGAACAATTCAATCTAAGCACATTTATTTATGGCAATAGAATCGAAATAGTTCTACTGCACATCCTTCATTTAGAAAATCCTGCTGCAGTGGACACTGAGCCCCGAGGCATCCAGAAGCGCGGCGCTCACCAGCCATTTATGGCGGCGCCGACTTCGAAGCTATAGCGGGTGACCTTCATTGAGTCGTGCGAGGTGAGCCATGCAAGTATCCAGATTAAATTTCCAGCAACTCTATCTGGCCGGTTTGGCATTCTGTCTTCTCGTGGCGCTCGCGGCACCGAATGCTGCTGCCAATACACGGGGCATCAACTGGTTCGACGAGCACGCTGCCGCCAACTCCTCCGGCTCATCCCAGATTCACATCGACCTGAGCGAACAGCGGGCTTACTTCTACAAAGGCGGGCGCCTTGTTGGAGTTTCAAAAGTCTCTTCCGGTAAGACAGGCTATCAAACGAGCCCGGGCCACTTCCGGGTACTTTCGAAGCACCCCAATCATCGCTCCACCATTTACGGTAGTTATGTTGATAGACGGACTGGACGGGTCGTCAAAGCAGACGTCAATACCCGTAAGGACCGCCGTCCTCCCGGTACCTACTACCGAGGTGCCAAGATGAATTACTACATTCGTTTCAATGGCGGGGTAGGCCTGCATGCGTCCGGTCATGTGCCGAATTATCCCGCATCACATGGTTGCGTGCGTATGCCCCCACACATGGCACAGAAATTCTATCGCTATGCTCGTGTTGGCACTCCGGTAAAAGTGACTTGGTAAGACTTTATTCATCAGACATACGCAGTGATCTGCTCGGGCATCATCATTGTGATGAATGCCCGATATTTTTTTGCTCAAGCCCGGGCAACCTTTAGACTTGGTGAGCTTATGATGCGTCGAAAGCGGGTCATTAACCGCTAGGCATGAATCGCCTTCCCATCCGCAATGAACAAGCAAGGAGTAGCGATGATCAGCACCCCGGATCTCTGTGATGCCCACCCCGAACAAGTAGAAGTGCTCGAGCCCATGATGGTTAACTTCGGCGGCCGTGAGCGCTTTGGAGGGCAAATCACCACCATCAAATGTTTTGAGGATAACTCGCTCGTCAGAAATGCGGTTGCAGAACCAGGTAACGGCAGAGTGCTGGTCGTGGATGCCGGTGGTTCGATGAGGCGCGCCTGTCTCGGTGACATGCTCGCCGAGAAGGCCTGTGCGAACGGCTGGGAAGGAATCGTCATGTACGGTTGCATCCGGGATGTCGACGAGATTGGACAGTTGCCAATCGGGGTTCAGGCGCTGGGATCTCACCCAATGAAGACGGAAAAAAAAGGAATTGGGGAGAGGGACATTGCCGTGCGTTTCGGTGGTGTGACTTTTACCCCGGGCAACTATATTTACGCCGACAACAATGGAGTCATCGTCTCGGGCAAGCCGCTTCTCTAACCCCGACTCCATTTCGATCTCGAATCTACTCTGACTTCCCGTCACATGAGTAGGGGCATTCACGTCGCTCCAATCGCCTGCAAGGTCTGATACCCGGGAAGCTCTTCCCGTGAGAGGAATTAGGCGCCAATCCGGTCTGACTGTGACCGGGACGACGACCATTGTCCATCGAGGTCGCCTATCATGTGAGCTGAAGTTGTGTTCAGTTCGTAGCCATTCCTGCACCGGATCAAATTCACGCAACACCTGGAATTATTGACATGAGCGACCTGCGTAAGAAGTGGTTGACCCGTCCCCTGTTAAAATTGATCAAGAAGGTTTTGCCGCCGATCTCCCAGACCGAGAGGGAGGCCATGGAGGCTGGTGAAGTCTGGTGGGATGCGCAATTACTGTCCGGTAAGCCCGACTGGGATCAGCTCCTCAACATGGGGCCACCAGAGCTGACAGAGGAGGAGCAGGCCTTTATCGACGGCCCGGTCGAGAAACTGTGCCAGATGATCGATGACTGGAAGATCAGCTTCGAAGAGCGCTGTATTCCCGAGCAAGTGTGGGACTTCCTCAAAAAGGAGCGCTTTTTCGGCATCATCATTCCCAAAGAGTATGGCGGACTGGGGTTCTCTCCGACCGCACATGCCGACATCGTTACCAAGATTTCCACGCGCAGCACCAGTGTCGGCGTAACCGTGATGGTGCCCAACTCGCTGGGCCCGGGCGAGCTGTTAATGGCCCACGGCACTGACGAACAGAAGTCCTATTACCTGCCGAGACTCGCAGATGGCCGTGAGATCCCCTGTTTTGGCCTGACTGGTGTCGAGGCCGGTTCTGATGCAGCTTCCATGACCGATACCGGAGTCGTCTGTTATGGCGACTATAAGGGGGAGAAGACCCTCGGCATGCGGGTGAACTGGCACAAGCGCTACATCACCCTGGGTCCCGTCGCGACCATCCTTGGACTCGCCTTCAAGCTCTACGATCCGGATCATCTCGTGGGGGACAAAGAGGAGCTGGGATTTACCGTAGCCCTCGTCCCCACGGACACCGAAGGTGTCACCATTGGCCAGCGCCACCTTCCAGCCATGCAGGCGTTCCAGAACGGTCCCAACTGGGGGGAAGACGTCTTTATCCCCATGGACTGGATTATCGGCGGCCAGGAAAACGTGGGCCGCGGCTGGCACATGCTGATGAGCGCCCTCGCTGCGGGGCGGGGCATTTCCCTGCCATCCCTCTCCACCGGTGGCGCCAAGATGGCTGCCCGCATGACCGGTGCCTATGCCAGGGTGAGGGAGCAATTCAGCATTCCTATCGGCAAATTCGAAGGTGTCCAGCGGCGATTGGCCGAAATCGCGAGTATTGCCTATGTACTCGACAGTGCGCATAAAACCACGACCTGCGCCCTGGATCATGGACACAAGCCGGCAGTGGTCTCCGCCATCATGAAAGCCCACGCGACCTACGGCCTCCGTGACGCCATCAACGACGCCATGGATATCCATGCTGGTAAAGCGATCATGGATGGCCCCCTGAACTACCTGGGCAACGTTTACCGTGCTGTGCCTGTTGCGATCACGGTGGAGGGTGCCAACATCCTCACTCGTAGCTTGATGATCTTCGGGCAGGGCGCGATCCGTTGTCATCCCTATCTGCTGGATGAAATGATGGCGGCCGAAAACCCGGATACCGAGGCAGGCGTGGCTGAGCTGGACAAGTTGCTGCCCAAGCATATGTGGTTCCAGATCAAGACCCTTCTCCGCGGTATTTTTCATGGCTGGACTGTCGGTATTTTCGCCAGCAGCCCGAAAGGGGTAGGGTATGCGGCCAAATACTATCGCCAGTTAAATCGCTACTCCGCTATTCTGACCCTGGCGACAGAGATTTCGCTTATGTCCCTGGGTGGCGAGCTGAAACGCAAGGAATTGATTTCTGCGCGACTGGGTGATGTCCTGAGCCAGCTTTACCTGTTGAGTTGTACACTGAAGCGCTTCAAGGACGATGGTTCACCGAAGGAAGACCGGCCCCTGCTGGAATTTGCCATGCGCGCCGGGCTTCACAAGATCGAGCAGAGCCTGCTCGAGGTCTATCAGAACTTCCCGCACCGTTTCCTCGGCCACCTGATGCACTTTCTCACCATGCCCTGGGGGCACAGCATCCATTCGGCATCGGACCGCCAGGCCCAGGTGTGTGCGGAGCTGCTGATGGCTCCCTCCGAGACCCGCGACCGCCTCACCAAGGGGGTTTTCCTGGGCAATCCGGGTGATGGTGTCGATATCGTTGAGCAGGCTTTCCAGTTGGTCTGTGCCAACGAAGAGGCCAGGGATAAGCTCAAGAAGGCAGGTATCCGCATGCTCAACCAGGACACCATCAAAGAAGCGCGAGAGAAAAACCTGATCACTGATGAGGAAGCGGATAAGCTGCGCGAGGTCGCTGATGCCGTCTATATGGCCATTCAGGTAGATCACTTCGATGATCTGAGCAAGTAGCGAGGGGCGGTAATCCGCGCGAGGTTTCATCCATGGAGAAGGGCAGGGATCCGCAGCAGCCTCAGCGCTTCGACTGCGCTGAGGCCTGTGTAGATGCAGTCATCGAGGCCATCGGCAAAAAGATTGTCCTGGGCCTACCTCTGGGGATTGGAAAGGCCAACCATTTTGCCAATGCCCTCTACGCCCGGGCAGCGGAGGACCCCTCTATTTCCCTTACCATTTTCACCGCCCTCACCCTGGAGCGCCCCAAGGGAAATAGCGAGATCGAGCGGCGATTTATCCAGCCATTGCTGGATCGGCTTTACAGCGAATATATCGATCTCGCCTACACACCGGCCAGGCATAAGCGGATGCTGCCGGATAATATCGAAATCTGTGAATTCTTCCTGCTGACCGGCGCTTACCTGAACAATCCGGCGGTACAGCAGGACTATGTCAGTTCCAACTATACCCATGTACCGCGGGATCTGATGGACCGCGGTGTCAATGTGATTGCACAAATGGTGTCGCCCGACCCCAATGGAGATCGCTATAGCCTCAGTAGCAACCCAGATCTCACATTACCCCTGTTGCGCATGGCTCAGCAGCGTGGTGATCACCGTCTTGTTTTCGTCGGCGAGTGCAACCCTCAGCTGCCCTATATGCCGGGTGACTCGGAATTGGAGTGCGAGGCGTTTGACTTCCTGTTGGAGGGGGAACCATTCGATGCCCCGTTATTTGCAGCTCCTTCGCCTCCGGTGGGCTTTACGGAATACGCGCTCGCATTCCATATCTCAAGCCTGATCAAAGATGGCGGCACCCTGCAGGTGGGGATTGGTGCTCTTGGGGACGCCATCTGTCATGTGCTCGGACTTCGGCAGGTCTACAACGCTACCTATACGGAGACACTCAGGGATCTGACCTGCGACGATTCGCTGCAGTTTCGACATCGTCTGCCTCTGCAAGTGGAACGGTTCGAGCAGGGCCTATACGGTGCGAGCGAGATGGTACCGCCGGGCTTTTTACACCTTCGGCGTATGGACATCCTGAAAAGGGAAGTCTATCCGGACGCCGTGTTACAACGGCTTCTGGACGATGGGGTGATCACTCCAAGTGCGACAGAGGACATTCTCCTTGCTTTGCAACGATCTGGCCGGATCAGCAGTCCACTGACTCCAGAGGACACCGAATTTCTACAGCGGCTTGGCGTTATCGATCCCAGCTACAGCTGGAGAGGACATCGCTTGCTGAGCCCGGATGGAGAGGAGGAGGAGTGCGACCTGCACAGTGAGAGCGGACGCCGGCGCTTGCTCGGTAGCTGCGCAAACCAGAAGCTCAAAGGGGGAACCTGGTTACACGGGGGCTTTTATCTTGGCCCCGCTTCGATGTACCGGGAGCTGAGGGAGATGCCGGCCGAAGAACTGGCAGGTATCAACATGACCGCCATCGATTACATCAACGACCTGCTGGAGCATCGGGCGCTCAAGGTGGCGCAGCGCCGGGAGGCCCGCTTCGTGAATTCGGCCATGATGGTTACTCTCAACGGTTCCGTGATATCCGACGGTCTGGCCAATGGCCAGGTGGTGAGTGGGGTCGGAGGGCAGTACAACTTTGTCGCTCAGGCCCATGAGCTGGATGATGGTCGCTCTATTATCGCAGTGCCCAGTACGCGGTTCAGCAACGGCGAAACCAAGAGTAATATCGTCTGGGAATTCCCCCACACTACCATCCCCCGTCACCTTCGCGACATCGTTGTTACTGAGTATGGCGTAGCTGACCTTCGTGGCAAGAAGGACCGGGACGTAATGGTGGCAATGCTGGGTATCTGTGACTCGCGTTTCCAGGGCGCATTACTGGAGAAAGCCAAGTCTGCTGGGAAGATAGAGAAAGACTACGATATTCCGCTGGAATTTACTGCCAACACGCCGGAGCGCATCCGCGCCGCATTTAATGATCCGCAGCGGCTCGCACTGTTGCCGCATTATCCGCTCGGAACCGACTTCACCGACGAGGAAGCCCTGCTGGCAGTCGCCTTGAAACAACTGAAAGTGCAGAGCCGCAAGTGGTGGAAGATGTTGCCCCTGATCATCAGCGGGCGCGCCGCCCATCGAGACCGGTCCGAAAATGCGGCCTATATCCATCGTTGCCTGGAGCGCATGGGCTTCGAGGGGACCGACACCTACGAGCACAGGCTGGAAGGTTACGCGGTGGCGGCTGCGCTGAAGAACTATGTTGATCTGCGGCGTCCACTGCGGGGCAATCAGGGAAAAATGCCGGAGTAATGCTCCACTGTCGGGAATGGCTCGTAAAAGTGGTGCAGGAGCTCTCTCCAGCGCTGATATTCAGGTGATTCCCTGAAACCCATGGTGTGATCTTCCAGTCTTTCCCAGCGCACCAACAAGAGATACCGGCTTGGTTTCTCGAGGCACCGATGCAGCTCATGGGAAATATAACCAACCATCCCGCTGATGATCTGTTGCGCCTGCGTAAAGGCATTTTCGAAAGCCTCTTCCTCTGAAGGCTTAACGTCGAGCGTAGCGGCTTCCAGCATCACTCCCTGATCCCCCTTGAACGTCCTTTTTCATGTCAGGTTGCGGGAGTATATACAGGGACTCCGACCTAACAAATTGCAGGAAGATCTCCGTCCCCTTGCTGTGCGGTGTTGGGCTGTCAGAGTCCGGCCTGGATTGCGGTCAACGCTATGGTATACACGATGTCATCGACCAGGGCCCCACGGGACAAGTCGTTAACAGGCTTGCGCAACCCCTGCAGCATGGGCCCGATACTCACCAGCTCCGCACTCCGCTGAACGGCCTTGTAGGTGGTATTGCCAGTATTGAGATCGGGGAAGATAAACACGGTCGCGCGGCCCGCAACCGGACTGTCGGGTGCCTTTTTCTCCGCTACGTTTTCCATGATTGCAGCATCGTACTGGAGCGGACCGTCGATCACCAGGTCCGGCCTGAGCTCTTTGGCGATACGAGTCGCTTGCCGAACCTTTTCGACATCGGTGCCGGTACCAGAGCTCCCGGTGGAGTAGCTGATCATCGCCACGCGCGGCTCAATACCGAATGCCTGCGCCGAGTCCGCGGACTGGATGGCGATGGCCGCAAGCTCCTCCGCATCGGGGTCCGGGTTGATGGCACAGTCACCGTAGACCAGCACCTGCTCTGGGAGCAGCATAAAAAATACCGACGAAACCAGACGGGTATCCGGAGCGGTCTTAATGAGTTGCAGGGCAGGGCGGATGGTGTTGGCGGTCGTATGCACCGCACCGGAAACGAGCCCGTCCACTTCACCTTCCGCCAACATCATTGTGCCCAGAACCACGTTGTCCTGGAGCTGCTCCCTGGCTACCACTTCAGTCAGGCCCTTCTTCTTGCGAAGCTTCACCATGGGTTCTACATAACGTTCACGTATCTCTTCGGGGTCTCTGATCTGGATCTTGTCTCCCAGGTGGATACCCTGTTGTTCGGCGACCCGGTGGATGTCTGTGGGGTCCCCAAGTAATACGGGCTGGGCAATGCCCCGCTCGGAACAGATCAGGGCTGCGCGGATCGTGCGTGGCTCATCCCCCTCAGGCAGTACGATACGTTTGTTGGCCTGTCGCGCGAGCTCCGTGAGGTGATATCTGAACGCCGGTGGGGAAAGACGCTTGGGTCTCGCCGATTCAACACTCAGGGACTGGACCCAGTGGTGGTCCAGATGTCCGGCGATAAAATCCTGTACCCGGTCGATGCGATCCCGGTCATCTGTCGGCGTGCGGGTATTGAAGTTCTGCAGGCGCATGGCGGTCTGCCAGGTGTTGTCCTGGACCAGGATCACCGGCAAACCGGTTTCCAGTGCCGGGGTACACAGCTTGCGTACCATCGGCTCTGGGTAGTAGCCACCGGTGAGGAGCAGGCAGCCGATCTTGACGCCGTTCATGGCCGCCAGGCATGCCGCAACGATGACATCTGTGCGGTCACCGGAAGTCACCAGCATGGCGCCGGGCTCGAAGCGGTATACCATGTTGCTCAGTGAGCGGGAACAGAAGGTGATGCTGTGGAGTCGTCGGTTTTCCAGTTCTCCGCGACTGATCACCTCTGCGTTGAAGTGGCGGGCCAAGTCCACTGCCCGTGGGGACAGCAGGTCTGCATTCCAGGGAATGCAGCCCACAATCCGTAGCGGACTTTTGCCGTAGAGGGAGAGGATGTCCAGTTGGCTGCGGGGCCGGGTTGGCTGGGTGAAGACACCGGTAATATCTGCGCCCGGTGCATCCGGCATTTCTGTGGGGGCACCCACTTTGTTGATGATGCAACCCACAACTTGCGAAGACCTGTCTCCGCCGAAAATCGCTTTGGCAAACTCGAGTCGCTCACGGAGCTGCTGTGTCGAGTCGCGGTAGGGGCAGACCACCATCACCACCTCTGCATCGAGGGTTTTTGCGATCTCGTAGTTCAGCTGATTGGCAAACTGGCTGTCAGTATCGGGGAGCACACCTTCGACGATCACCACATCGGCTGATTTCGTCCCCTCGCGATAGCGCGCCAGGATCTCCTCCAGCAAGTCTGGAAGTTTCCCATTGGATATTTTTGACTCGGCGTACTGCGGGCTGAAGGAATCGAGAATTTCGAGATCTGATGCCTTGCGCAATATCTCCGTTGATCGTTCAATGCCGCCGTCGGCTGCTGGTGGCTCTGTGACCGGCTTGAAAAAGGTAACACCGACACCGTTACGCTCAAGCGCGCGAATGATGCCCAGGCTGACAGAAGTGATGCCAACCCTGACACTGAGAGGAACCAGCATGACTGTACGTGGCACTACCGGTTCTCCCCTTGTACGAGTGCTGCGGCATCCCGGGCAATCACCCACTCCTCGTTGGTTGGAATCACCAGCACTGTCGGTGTTCCTTCGCGGCTGATTGCCCCTTCGGCCCCAAAACGCATCTTGTCGTTGCGCTCGCTATCCAGCTCATAGGAAAGGGCGCCCAACCAGTGCATGGTTCGCGCCCGAATCCAGCTGGAGTTCTCGCCGATCCCTCCGGTAAATACCAGCGCATGCACCCGTCGCAAAGGAACCCGGTAAGCCGCGATGTATTTTGCCAACCGGTAGCTAAATATTTCCAAGGCTAGTAGCGCGCCGCGATGTCCATCCACTACTGCCTGCTCAAGCTCACGGCAATCATTGCTCAGCCCGGAAATGCCCAGCAGGCCACTTTCCCGGTTCAGCAGTCGGTTCAACTCCGCCGCTGTCACTCCAAGGGTCTCGACCAAGTGAAGCAATAAACCGGGATCAATATCACCGCAGCGGGTGCCCATCACCAGCCCCTCCAGCGGTGTCATGCCCATGCTGGTATCAACGCTGGCGCCGCCCTTGACTGCTGTGATCGAGGCGCCGTTACCCAGGTGGGCTGTTATCGTGTTGGTCTCTTCCAATGGCTTGCCCAGCAACATCGCCGCTCGCTCACTGACAAAACGGTGGCTGGTTCCATGCATACCGTAACGACGAATTCTGTGGTCCCGATATAGGGAGAAGGGCAGTGCGTAGAGGAAAGCGTGTTCCGGCAGCGTCTGGTGGAAGGCAGTATCGAATACCGCTACCTGGGGCAACTCCGGAAACGCGGCCTGGGCGGCGCGGATGCCGGCGAGCGCGGCCGGGTTGTGCAGCGGAGCGAGAGCCGAACATTGGTCGATGGTCGTTATGACTTCCTGGTCGATAATCACCGAGTTTGCGAAGTGTTCGCCGCCATGGACCACTCGATGGCCGACGGCGACCAACCGCTGACGCAGATCCGGTAGTTCTGACAGTACATCGCTTACTAGGAGCTCAATGACCTCCCGGTGTCCGGAACCCGATGCCAGTTTTCGAGCCTGCTCGACCCCTCGGCATTCCCACTCCAGCGCTGGCTCATCACTGCCTAGTGATTCTCCAATACCACTTACAATGTCCAGTCCTGTGGAGGGGTCGACAACCGCGAACTTGAGGGACGAGCTGCCGGTATTGAATATCAGAACCTGGCTGGTAGCACCCATGGTGACTATCGCTTTAACACACCGATGCTCTAAGGTTAGACCCTGCTGGCGTGCTTATCATCACCGCGGAGGTTTCTTTGGGTCAGACAAAAAAAGGCCGCAATGCGGCCCATAAATGCGTGAATCAAAAACTCATCTGGTAGCTCTTGAGATTGTTGCCCGATCAATGGCGACGAAGGAGTCCGATGAATATGTGTTGAGCTATCCCATTATGAAACTGTCAGTCGTGAACATCGGCATCGATAGCCCACCGCTTTCCTTTCCGTCGGGAAAATGAAAAGGGGCGGCTTGCGCCGCCCCTGGTAACCGAAAGATCCTGCTCGCTTAGCCGAACTGGTTCATGGTGTTGTCTTTACCAGCTGCTTTCAGGGCTGCCTCACCGGAGAAGTACTCCTTGTGGTCGTCACCCATATCGGAACCGGCCATGTTCTGATGCTTGACGCAGGCAATACCCTGGCGGATTTCCTTGCGCTGCACGCCTTCCACGTAGCCCAACATACCCTTCGCGCCGAAGTACTCCTTGGCCAGGTTGTCGGTGGACAGGGCTGCGGTGTGGTAGGTCGGCAGGGTGATGAGGTGGTGGAAGATACCGGCCTCACGGGATGCATCCTGCTGGAAGGTGCGGATCTTCTCATCAGCCGCCTTGGACAGCTCGGAATCGTCGTATTCGGCGCTCATCAGATTGTCGCGATCGTAGGCGGAAACGTCCTTACCTTCTTCCTTCCAGGCATCGAATACCTGCTGGCGGAAGTTCAGGGTCCAGTTGAAAGACGGGCTGTTGTTGTAAACCAACTTGGCATTCGGGACCTGTTTGCGGATCTCGTCCATCATTGCGCCGATTTGACCTACGTGCGGCTTCTCGGTTTCGATCCAGATCAGGTCGGCGCCATTCTGCAGGGAAGTGACGCTGTCGAGGATGCAGCGCGCTTCACCGGTGCCCTTGCGGAACTGGAACAGATTGGAGGCCAGGCGCTTCGGACGCAGCAGCTTGCCTTCACGGTTGATGATGACATCGCCATTGGCCAGGTCACCCGGAGCCACTTCTTCGCAATCCAGGAAGGCGTTGTACTGATCGCCCAGATCACCCGGCTCATTGGTCACTGCAATCTGCTTGGTCAGGCCAGCGCCCAGAGAGTCAGTACGGGCAACGATCACGCCGTTGTCCACACCCAGCTCGAGGAAGGCGTAACGCACCGCACGGATCTTGGCCAGGAAGTCTTCATGAGGAACGGTCACTTTCCCGTCCTGGTGGCCGCACTGCTTCTCGTCGGAGACCTGGTTTTCGATCTGGATACAGCAGGCACCGGCTTCGATCATTCTCTTGGCCAGCAGGTAGGTGGCTTCCGCGTTGCCGAAGCCCGCATCGATGTCAGCAATAATCGGCACGATGTGGGTCACGTGATTATCGATCTTATCAATAATGGACTTCTCGGCGTCTTTGTCACCGGCTTCGCGAGCCGCATCCAGCTCACGGAACAGACCGCCCAGTTCACGGGCGTCTGCCTGGCGCAGGAAGGTGTACAGTTCCTCGATCAGGCCAGATACCGCGGTTTTCTCGTGCATGGACTGGTCGGGCAGGGGACCGAATTCACTGCGCAGGGCTGCAACCATCCAGCCGGACAGGTACAGGTAGCGACGATCGGTCTTGCCTTCAAAATGCTTCTTGATGGAGATCATCTTCTGCTGGCCAATAAAGCCGTGCCAGCATCCCAATGACTGGGTGTACTTGCTGGTGTCCTCGTCATAGGCTGCCATGTCTTTACGCATGATATCGGCGGTGTACTTGGCGATATCCAGGCCGTTCTTGAATTTGTTCTGGAGGCGCATGCGGGCCACGGATTCCGGGTTAATAGCATCCCAGGAGCTGCCATTGGCTTTGCAGAGCTCGGCGGCTTTATTTATTTCTTGAGCGTAAGTGGACATGGCTTATTCCTCGAAGTGACTGCATTTATGTGTTGAGTATCCTAGTGCCAGTGGCATAATTTGGCTAATTTATTGCCATTATTTTCACTATCAGTTCGACGAATAAGCCATGAATCTGGAAAGAGCCGACCTCAACCTCCTTGTCTACCTGGATGTGCTTCTCCGTGAGCGCAACGTGACCCGGGCCGCTAACTATCTGGGGTTATCCCAGCCCGCCATGAGCAACGGGCTCAAGCGCCTCCGAGAGCTGTTTGATGACCCCCTGCTGGTGCGCACCCGTGAGGGCATGATGCCCACGGAGCGCGCTATGGAACTGCAGCCGATGGTGCGCGAGGCCCTGGCTTCGATCGATCGAGTGATCCAGCCAAACCGGGACTTCAAGCCTGCAGAAACCCGCCGCACTTTCCGCATCATGGCCAGTGACTATGCGGAATCGACCCTGATCCCGGCCCTGCTGAAACAGCTGCGGGAGCAGGCACCGGGGATTAGTCTCGACATTATGACCCCCAGCGATGTCAGCTTCGTCGATGTGGAGCAGGGCAAAGTGGATATGGTGATCAACCGCTTTGACAGCATGCCGCAGAGCTTCCATCAGGCAACCGTGTGGCGGGACAGCTTTTCCTGTGTAATGCGCGCAGATAACCCAATTCTCAATGACTACAGTCTCACCAGCTATTTGCGTGCTCAGCACATCTGGGTCAGCAAAACGGGCATGGGCGTCGGCGTGGGCGTAAATCCTGAGGACGTGCAGCGCCTGGGGTGGGTCGATGAAGCAATTGGTAGGCTGGGCGAAAAGCGCGATATCTCGGTTTTTACCCGTCACTATCAGGTGGCCATGCTGTTAGCAGAGCAGAGCGACCTGATCGTCACTGTGCCGACACGCCTGGCTCAGCTGGCCGAGGGCAATGCCCGCATCGTACGGCGCGACCCACCATTGGAAATTCCACCGCTGGAACTGAAGATGGCGTGGAGCCCGTTACTCCAGCAGAGCGCGCCTCACCGCTGGTTGCGCCGGCTGATCCTGGATATCGGGCGCCAGCTTTGATTGAGGGCGGTCAGCTCAGGTTGACCCTTAAGGGTCAGAACTGCCGAGGCACGAAAGCGGGGCCAGATGAAACGGCCCCGCCTGTTTCCGGTTGGACGCAATCGCGCTCGCGATGTGGCTGATCAGCAACCGGTCTGGCAATTTAATCCGTCGTACCCGGAAGTTGTATACCAGTTGCTGCTGCTCCCGCCGGAGCCGCTCCAGGCACCGAGGTCAAAGTTTCCATTCCCGTTATTGTCGCCCTGAATCTTGTAAACGGATACAGCTTGACCACCGTTATCCCAGATGAGGGGTGCGCCGGCAGTGATCTGCTCGGGGAAACTGATTGGGCGCATGAAATAGGCTGCACCTTCTCCGTATACGGTCGCCACACCGCTGGCGTCGATGGCCAGCAATGTGGCTTCTTCCAGGCCGATTGCCCGCGCGTTTAGAGTGCCGCGGTCCTGAGCGCTTCGGGCGAGGAAGCCGAAGGTGCGGCCATGACGGGTCTCAGAACTTCGGCCTTTACCGCTGACTCGATCCAGATGACTGTCTGTGATCACGTCGTCCAGCTGGGGATGGAGGAGAAAATCGCCATGGTTAATATCCTGAGTATTTGAATGGTAGGGATCGTCGAGAATCTCACGAGATAGCACACCGAGATTGGCCGGCGCATAGTAGGATTGGCCGAGGATCGCGAGTCCGGCGCTGGTTCCGGCAATTGGTGCTCGCTTTACATTCAGGTGATCGTTGAGTGCGTCTTCCACTGGGGTGTTTTTCCAGAAGTCCTCGTACTCATTCTGGTCACCGCCGGCGATAAAAATGATTTCGGCATTTTGGATATAGGAGATAACTACAGGGTCACTGGCTGCGCTAGTGCCATCAACAGAGAGCTCTGCGGCCGAGCCCAGCTCCGATCCGAAGGTGCTGCACATCCAGTCCGCCTGCCCACCGGTGCCGCCAGTACGCAGCACCAGGTAGTCTCCCCCGGGGGCGTGGCTCACCAGCCACTGGGTAGCCGCTTCTTCACCATTGGCGTTGGCCTCGGCGCCACCGATAAGGAGCGAAGCCTGAGCGGTACTGACACTATTGGTGGCTGTGCCGCAGGCCTGATAGTACTCGTAGCTGCTGCCGCCGCCATTTCCGCCTCCGCCACCACCATTACCATTGCCTCCGCCACCCTCGGGCGGCTTGGCAGTAACCTGGGTTGCCAGTAGTGCGGCCGTGAGGGCCGTCATTAAACGCGACTTGGTGAGTTTCATTGGGATGCCTTTTGATTGCTTATTATTAAGCGGTTCATTCCCGTCCTTGCACACCGGGAATACCGCGTCTCGAGGCCCCAGCAACCCCTCTGCCATAACCGCCACTTCGGTACCTCAGCAGGGCCCGGCATCCAAGCTAGCATACGGCTGGAGCGTGGCTAGCCGGTGATGCAAATTCGATAGATCGCGCGGAATGCGGGAGAAGCGGCCAAATTTTTTGCGCGCCTACATGTCGAAATAAGTCAATATTGCTCAAGTGAATGGCGGGAATTGCGCCTATAAATTGGTGTTATGCTCTGGCGACTGTTTAAAATCCCGGGAATGAAATATCGATAACCTATTCAGCAAGAGGCTTGGATATGACGGAGCGAGTCCAAATCGGAAAACTGCAGGTGGCGAAGGTACTGCAGGAACTGGTCAACGAGGAGATCATCCCCGGTACCGGTGTGAACGCCGAGCATTTCTGGGCCGAACTGGAGAAGATCATCACTGAACTGGCCCCCATCAACCGCCAGCTGCTTGAAAAGCGGGACCAGATTCAAGCCCATATCGACCAGTGGCACCGGGAGAATCCGGGCGTTTTCCGGGATCTTGACCGCTATAAGTCCTTTCTACAAGAGATTGGCTATCTGCTCGACGAACCGGCTGACTTCAAAGTGACCACAGAAAACGTTGATGAGGAAGTCGCCACCATGGCTGGTCCCCAGCTGGTGGTTCCGGTCATGAATGCCCGCTATGCACTGAACGCGGCCAATGCCCGCTGGGGCAGTCTTTACGATGCCCTCTATGGTACCGATGTGATTAGCGAAGAGGGCGGCGCTGAAAAGGGTGCCGGCTACAACCCGGCCCGTGGAGTCAAGGTGATTGCCTTTGGGCGCGAATTCCTCGATCAGGCGGCGCCCCTGACTCAGGGTAGTCATGCTGATGCGGTGGAATACCGGGTCAATGGCCATCTGGTGGAGGTGCAATTATCTAACGGCAAGATTGCCACCCTGAAAAGCCGTGGACAGTTCCTCGGTTTCCGTGGTGATAACTGCAATCCGGAAGCGATTCTGCTGCAGAGTAATGGTCTGCGCTTCGAGATCCAGATTGACCGCGAAAGTCCCATCGGCAAGACCGACAGTGCCGGCATCAAGGACATCCTGATGGAGGCCGCCCTGACCACCATCATGGATTGTGAAGACTCCGTAGCCGCGGTGGATGCGGAGGACAAGGTCCTGGTTTACCGCAACTGGCTTGGCCTGATGAAGGGCGATCTTGAGGAGGCCATTGAGAAGGGGGGTAAAACCCAGGTTCGCAAACTGAATCCCGATCGGACCTATACCGATCGCGACGGCGAACCCCTGACGCTTCCGGGGCGAAGCCTGATGTTTGTCCGCAATGTTGGCCACCTGATGACCAATGAGGCGATCCTGGATGCCGAGGGTAACGAAGTCCCAGAAGGCATTCTTGACGGCATGATCACCAGCCTGATTGCCCTGCATGATTTACGTGGAAATGGTCCGACCAGTAATTCCCGTCGCGGCAGCGTCTATATCGTGAAACCGAAGATGCACGGCCCGGAGGAGGTTGCATTTGCGAACACCCTGTTCGATTGCATCGAGGATGCGCTGGGGATCGACCGCAATACCCTTAAGATGGGCATCATGGACGAGGAGCGTCGCACCACGGTAAACCTCAAGGGCTGTATAGCGGCGGCAAAAGAGCGGGTTGTATTCATCAATACCGGATTCCTCGATCGCACGGGTGATGAGATCCACACTTCCATGCTGGCGGGACCGATGATTCGCAAGGGCGAGATGAAACAGTCTGCCTGGATCAGTGCCTATGAGGACTGGAACGTGGATGTGGGCCTGGCCTCAGGCCTCCAGGGCCGGGCGCAGATCGGCAAGGGCATGTGGCCTATGCCGGACCGGATGGCCGACATGATGGAGGCAAAGATCGGCCACCCGCAGTCCGGCGCCAACACGGCCTGGGTGCCGTCACCGACTGCCGCAACCTTGCACGCACTGCATTATCACCAGGTGAATGTGTCCGAGCGTCAGCAAGAATTGGCCAAGCGTGAGCCGGCGCAACTGGATGACATCCTGACGATCCCGGTAGCCGATAAGCCCGAGTGGACGGCCGAAGAGATCCAGCGGGAACTGGACAACAATGCTCAGGGAATCCTCGGTTACGTAGTGCGCTGGGTGGAGCAGGGCGTTGGTTGCTCTAAAGTGCCGGATATCAACGATGTCGGCTTGATGGAGGACAGAGCCACACTGCGGATTTCGTCACAGCACATCGCCAACTGGCTCCAGCACGGCATCGTCTCCCGTGAACAGGTGATGGAAACCATGCAACGTATGGCCGCAGTGGTAGATCGTCAGAATGCCGGCGATTCGTCATACCGCGATATGTCAGCCAATTTCGATGACAGCATCGCTTTTCAGGCCGCTTGTGAGTTGGTCTTCGAGGGAACAGTACAGCCCAACGGCTATACGGAACCGGTTCTCCACCGTCGCCGGCGGGAATTCAAGGCCAGGCAGGCAGGTTGAGTCTCAGACAACCAGTTGACGCAGGCTGGCGTCTCGCACTGCGAGGGGCCAGTCTTGCTCGAATGCTTCCCGCAATCGCTGGCAGCGCACCCGATCAGCAGGACAGTAAACGCCAAGCCATTGCTCCCGATCTTCCCGCAACAGGGATCTCGCATCATCGCCGACAACAAACTCGGTGTCTGGCGTATCCACCGTTGGCTGGAGTTTCTTCAGCTCAATCCGCGAAGGCAGGCGTTGTAGCAGTGCCAACAGCCTGTGATGGCGCTGCAACATGGGGTCGCTGTCGCGGATGAGAATGCGCACACGGGCATAGGGGCTACGTCGGGCGAATGCGGACAGTGCCTCTACAACATCTTCCCGGTGATAGAGCTCCCTCTCCAGATGATTCGAGAACAGGCAGACTTCGCGCCGGGAATTCCGGCATAGATCGATCAGTGCCAGTGCGAACGCCTCGGCATCCTGTAGCGCAATGCGCTCTGGATCTTCCGCTGTGGTAAAACCAGTCTCGTGCCCGCTCTCAATCAAAGCTTCGCTCCATTTTGATATGAGGAATGTCTGCTTCCTCGAACTCTCCGCCGACGGGCTGAAAACCGGATTTGGCGTAGAAGTCCTGTGCATGACACTGGGCGTGGAGGAACACATGGTGCAGCCCCCGGCTTCGCGCATAGTTGCAAATTGCTTCCAGCAGGCGCAGCCCGAGACCCCTACCCCGAAAGGCGGGTAGCACAGCCATGCGGCCTATTTTTCCTTTGCTGGTAAGACGGCCAGTGGCGACCGGCTCACCTTCGAGCCGCACGAGAAAGTGAGCTGCACTCGTCTCCTGATCATCCCACTCGATCGCGGGGTCGACCTTCTGCTCGCGGATAAATACGGTCTCTCGAACCATGCGAATGGCATCCAGGTCCCGATCCCAGTCCGCCACCGCAATTTCGAACTCCGCCATCTCAGAAATCCTCCGGGGGGTAAATCAGGGTTCCCTGGGCCACCAGCGTGTCGATCAAACCACTTTCGCGGGCAATCTCCGGGTAATCGTCCAGATCCTGGGCGCTGATCGTTCGTGCCGCACAGAACTGCACGGCGAAACCTTCATCAACCGGCAGGGCCTCGCCATCAACAAAAAGGGTACCGGGTTCCCGCGAAAAGGCGCAACGGGAGGCTGGGTTGAGCATCAGCGTAGCCCCTTGCAGCAACTGCTCCCGCCAGTCTGCCGCATCACCCGCATCCATTGCCACAATGTCCGGATACTTTGCTTCCGTCATCACCGCACCAAACCACTGTGCGATCTGCAGCGGTTGTTCCAGCAAGGTTCGCAGCTGCTCTTGCAGGCGCCGCACCGCGGCGGGATCGATCTCAGCGGGGTTGTCTGCTCTTTCCAGCCCTGCGTCGGTATAGCGCAAGTGATCGGGGAGATGCAGGGCTACCTCTGCAGCGAGATCCTCAAGAATATGCTTTGCCGAAGGTGCGCGGAAACCGACGGAGATCGTTGTGCAGGGGCCTTCGGCGATACCCCAGTGGCTGTACTGTGGCGGCAGGTAGAGCATATCGCCGGGCTCAAGGAGCCAGCTGTTCTCGGGCTCGAACTCCTTGAGGATGTTCAGTGGGGTGCCTTCGAGCCTGGGACTGGAATCGGTAGCTTTCGGCCCCTGGTGCCAGAGTCTTTTGCCTTCGGCCTGCAGCAGGAAGACGTCGTAGTAATCGAAATGGGGGCCGACGCTTCCGCCGTCCGCTGCGTAGCTGATCATCACATCATCGAGTCGCCACTCCGGAAGAAAGCGGAAGCGGCGTTTGAGATCCGCGATCTCCGACACCCATTGATCGACCGCCTGTACCAGCAAGGTCCAGTGAGATCGTGGCAGGGCGAGGAAATCCTCCTCCGTAAAAGGCCCCTGGCGTAGCTCCCAGGGCCCATCTTCACCATGCTCCAGTACAAGCCGGGACTCTATGGCTTCCTCCAGCGCCATACCCGCCAGCTCCTCTCCGGAGAGTGGGGATACAAAGCCAGGGAAAGCGTTGCGAATGAGCAGGGGTTTCTTCTGCCAGTAGTCTTTCAGGAAGACCTCGACCGGCATTTCTCCCAGATGGGTGAGTGCTGTATCCATGGTTGCTGTGACTGCCAATATGCCTGGATTGATACGAGTCGCCGTCATGCCGCTCGGGGCATCTGGAAATCGACGGGAACCAACGATGCCTGCAGTAAAGCACTAACGACATCGGTAGGAAAGGGCGGGAATTGGCGGCGCCAGTGATGGCGCCGCCCGGAGACATTAGATGCGCTTTGCCTGTTCAACGGCATTGCCGATATAGGAGGCTGGGGTCAGCGCGTAAAGGTCCTTCTTGGCATCGTCGGGAATTTCCAGTCCGTCGATGAACGTTTTCAAAGTCTCCTGGGTGATACCCTGGCCCCGGGTCAGTGCCTTCAGCTTTTCGTAAGGCTCTTCAATGTTGTAACGACGCATCACGGTCTGGATCGGCTCGGCGAGGACCTCCCATGCGTTGTCCAGATCTTCTGCGAGACGGTCGAGATTGATCTCCAGCTTGCCGAGACCTTTGAGGGTCGCGGCATAGGCGATGACCGCGTAACCGGCGCCGACACCCATATTGCGCAAGACAGTGGAGTCAGTGAGGTCGCGCTGCCAGCGGGAGACCGGCAGTTTTGACGCCAGGTGCTGGAACACCGCGTTTGCCAGGCCCAGATTACCCTCGGAGTTTTCAAAATCGATGGGATTGACCTTGTGCGGCATGGTGGACGAGCCGACTTCGCCGGCAACGACCTTCTGCTTGAAGTATCCCAGTGAGATGTAACCCCAGATATCCCGGTCAAAATCGATCAGGATGGTATTGAAACGGGCGATGGCATCGAACAGTTCGGCGATGTAATCGTGCGGTTCGATCTGTGTGGTGTAGGGATTCCAGGTCAGGCCAAGGGAGGTGACGAACTCCTCGGCATTGGTGGCCCAATCGACCTCGGGATACGCGGAAAGGTGTGCGTTGTAGTTGCCGACCGCACCATTGATCTTGCCAAGCAGCTCGACATCGTGAATCTGCTTGATCTGGCGGCGCAGGCGAGCGACCACGTTGGCAAATTCTTTACCGACGGTGGTGGGGCTGGCTGTCTGGCCGTGGGTGCGGGACAGCATCGGAATCTCGGCAAACTTCTTCGCGAGGTCAGCGATCTCACTGATAATCTGGTTCATTGCCGGCAGTAGCACCTGGTCGCGACCGGCACGGAGCATCAGGGCATGGGACAGATTGTTGATGTCCTCCGAGGTGCAGGCAAAATGGATGAATTCGTTCACTGCTGCCAGCTGGGCATTTGCGCTGACTTTCTCCTTGAGGAAGTACTCCACAGCTTTCACATCGTGGTTGGTGGTGCGCTCGATCTCCTTGATGCGCGCCGCGTCCTCCACGGAAAACTTGGCCACAATATCGTCCAGGAGCTGACTGGCTTCGCCATCAAAAGCCGGCACTTCGGAAATTTCCGGATGCTTGGAGAGCTTTTGCAGCCAGCGCACTTCCACCTCGACGCGAGCGCGGATCAGGCCGTATTCGCTGAAAACCTCGCGCAGCGGAGCGGTCTTGCTCTCGTAACGGCCATCAATGGGTGAAACCGCGGTCAGGGCGGATAACTCGACTGTCATGGATGTTCTCCGAAAATCAGGTATTGGGTGATTCTAGTTGCGCGATGAGTTCTTCAGTCGCGGCGAGCAATTTCCTGCGCTGGAAGATCAGGTGCATGCGACTGCCCCCGAGCTGGCGCCAGAGCGTAGCGGCGCGGACGCCGGCAAAGAGCATGGTGCGGATCTGGTTGGCTATCCGCTGCTGCTGCAGATAGTTGAAGTCGCCGAGCACCTGGATTCGAAAACGGAAGGTACTGAGAGTGTCGCTGTAAATGGTAGCGAGGTTGGAGAACACATTCTCGTGGGTAAGAGAAAAGTGCTCCGCCTGTACCTTGGCCTTCTCCAGTCTTGAGCCGATGATCGACAGCAGGTCGCTTTTTTTACTGAGCTGCCGCTGCAGGTACAACAGCGACAGCACGTAACGCAGGCAATCCGTGTACTCCGGGTGGCGGCGGGTCTTGAGTAACTGCCTGGCGACTTTCAGGCCGGGCAGGACCTTTTCCGCCCCGCCGAAGACGTCTTCGGTCCGCTCCGGGCTCAGCTGGAATAAGCTGAACACAGCTGTTTCAAGCTCTTCCTGAGGGGCCGTTCCGGTCTTTGCCAGACGTTCCACCATCACCGCCGACTGGAATACGGCCGCCAGCGCCAGCGCCTGTTCCCGCCACTTGCTCAAGTTCACTCCTTAACTTTTCAGCAATATCACGTATTGCTTTCTAGCGATTCACATCGACACCGATACCGGTGGCGCGCTCAATCACGGCACCACCGAGACAAATTTCACCATCGTAAAGCACCAGTGACTGGCCGGGGGTGATGGCGCGCTGTGGTTGATCAAAGTGGACGGTCAGGCTGCCGTTGGTTTCCACCTTCACCTGGCAGTCCTGATCCGGCTGGCGGTAGCGGGTCTTTGCCCGTGCCCGGAACTGCGGTGCCGGGGCAGCGCCATTGATCCAGTGGGTCTGGCTCGCCTCGAGGCCCGTCGCGTAGAGCAGGGGATGGTGAGCGCCCTGAGCCACGATGAGCACATTACGATCCAGGTCCTTGCCAACCACATACCAGGGCGCGTCGCCCGCACCTTTCACGCCGCCGATACCGAGACCCTGGCGTTGCCCGATGGTGTGGTACATCAGTCCGGCATGACGACCCATGCTTTTCCCTTCCGGGGTCTCGATTTCACCGGGCTGAGCCGGCAGATACTGTTCAAGGAAATCCTTAAAACGGCGTTCACCGATAAAGCAGATACCGGTGCTGTCTTTCTTGTCGTGGGTGATGAACCCGTTTTCCTCCGCGATACGGCGCACTTCCGGCTTTTCAAGCTCGCCGAGAGGGAAGAGGGACCGGGCAAACTCCGCTTCGCCCACGGCATGCAGGAAATAGCTCTGGTCCTTGTTGTTGTCGAGGCCCTTCAGCAGGTACGTTCGCCCGTCGATGTCCTTGCGGCGCGCATAATGGCCCGTGGCGATCAGGTCAGCACCGAGCATTTCTGCATACTCGAGGAAAACCTTGAACTTGATCTCCCGGTTGCAGAGGATATCGGGGTTGGGTGTACGGCCGGCCTTGTACTCCGCCAGAAAATACTCGAAGACATGATCCCAGTATTCCGCGGCAAAATTTGCCGTGTGCAGCTTGATCCCGAGGCGCTTGCAGACCGCTTCGGCATCCGCCAGGTCGGCCTTGGCGGTGCAATATTCAGTGCCGTCGTCCTCGTCCCAGTTCTTCATGAACAGCCCCTCCACCTCATAACCCTGCTGGATCAGCAACAGGGCCGCTACGGAGGAATCCACACCGCCGGACATGCCGACGATGACGCGTTTTTTCGGGGTGGAGGTATTGGTCGCTGACATAAAGAGAGTCAATCGGGGTCGGTACAACTATAAAAATGGGGCGCAATTTTACCTGCGAATTCCGTCCGGTACCAACTATCCAGCCATGATGGGGCGTAAATTCCAGTTTTCAGCCTAGTTAGCGGTGGCGAGTTCGTCGCCGCACGTTGCTCCTCCTGCCAGCCTCTGGGGCTGCATGAACCTCGGTGACTGAGAATTCACCCGGTCTCAGTTCCCCCAGGCGCCAGCTGCCAATGGCCACCCGTATCAGCCGCAGGGTAGGGAACCCCACAGCTGCAGACATGCGGCGCACCTGCCGGTTGCGGCCTTCCGTGATGGTTAGCTGAAGCCAGGAAGTGGGGATATTCTTTCGCTCGCGAACGGGTGGCGTGCGTGGCCAGACGGACGGAGATGGAAGCCTGCTCGCCTTGGCTGGCGCGGTCAGGCCATCCTTGAGCACCACACCCTGACGCAGCTTGCCAAGCGCCTCTTCCGTGACCCGCCCCTCCACTTGCACCCAGTAGCTTTTCGGCAGCTTTTTGTGGGGATGGCTAATCTGGTGCTGGAGGCGCCCGTCATCCGTGAGAAGGAGCAGGCCCTCCGAGTCAAAGTCGAGCCTCCCCGCTGGATAAACCCCGGGGACGTCGACGAGGTCCGCGAGGGTAGGCCTCCCATTGTTGTCCGTAAATTGACTTAACACGCCATAGGGCTTGTTGAGGAGGATGAGCTTGCTCAAATACTGCTCCAAGTTGTGACATCAATCGTCATAAATTGCTTGTGTCGGGCGGCATTTAACGCGGCGTCCGGTGCTAAGGCATTGTAATTCAACTACAAAAACGGGTGGATGCTGTTATAATCCCGCCGTTTTTTCCATCCCGCCCCCGTAGGGTCAGGGGAAAAGGGTAAGCAACACCCGACCTAAAAAGTCACAGAGTTTTGGGAGTTTAAGCAATATGGGTCATATCCAGGTGCCGGCAGACGGCCAGAAAGTCACAGTCAATTCCGACGGTTCGCTGACCGTTCCGAATCGTCCCATCGTTCCGTTCATTGAAGGTGACGGTATCGGCGTGGATATCACCCCGGTAATGCGCAAGGTGATCGACGCTGCAGTAGAGAAAGCGTTCGGTGGCGAGAAAGCCATCTCCTGGATGGAAGTTTACTGCGGTGAAAAAGCTGCAGAAACCTATGCTGGCGACTGGTTCCCCGCTGAAACTCTCGAAGCGCTGAAAGAGTACTCCGTGGGCATCAAGGGCCCGCTGACGACTCCGGTTGGCGGCGGCTTCCGTTCCCTGAACGTAGCCCTGCGCCAGGAGCTGGACCTGTATGTCTGCCAGCGTCCGGTTCGCTGGTTCACCGGTGTTCCTTCTCCGGTCAAGGAGCCGAACAAGGTAGACATGGTGATCTTCCGCGAGAACTCCGAAGACATCTATGCCGGTATCGAATGGAAGGCTGGCACCGAAGAAGCGACCAAAGTCATCAAGTTCCTGCAGGACGAGATGGGCGTTAAGAAAATCCGCTTCCCGGAGAACTGCGGTATCGGTGTAAAGCCGGTTTCCGAAGAGGGCACCAAGCGCCTGGTGCGCAAGGCTCTGCAGTACACCATCGATCAGGACCGCGACTCGCTGACCCTGGTGCACAAGGGCAACATCATGAAGTTCACCGAAGGCGCATTCGCCGACTGGGGTTATGAGCTGGCTCGCGAAGAGTTTGGCGCCCAGCCGATTGATGGCGGCCCCTGGTGCAGCTTCAAGAACCCGAAAACTGGCAAAGAAATCGTTGTGAAAGACGTAATTGCCGACGCCATGCTGCAGCAGATCCTGCTGCGTCCGGCGGAATACGACGTGATCGCCACCCTGAACCTGAACGGCGACTACCTGTCTGACGCCCTGGCGGCCCAGGTCGGTGGTATCGGTATTGCTCCGGGTGCAAACCTGTCTGACGAGGTTGCGCTGTTCGAGGCGACTCACGGTACTGCACCGAAGTACGCTGGTCAGGACAAGGTAAACCCGGGCTCCCTGATCCTGTCCGCCGAGATGATGCTGCGCCACCTGGGCTGGAACGAGGCTGCAGACCTGGTGGTCAAGGGTATGGAAGGTGCTATTGAAGCCAAGACCGTAACCTACGACTTCGAGCGCCTGATGGATGGTGCAGACCTGAAATCCTGCTCTGAGTTCGGTGACGAAGTCATCAAGCACATGGCCTGACGACCAGCAGCGGAGGGGTTGCCCCCTCCGAAGCAACAAAAAAGGCCCCGCAATTGCGGGGCCTTTTTTTATGTCTGGCGCCTGGCTGAGCTTGCTACAGCGCATTAACAACCAGATTGGTATTGGCCTCCATTCTCCAGGCACAACTCGCCTGCAGGCAGCTGTGCCCTGGGCCGAGCGGCTAGAAGAGGGCCGGGTGAGCGGGGCAGTGGCGCCCGATCAGGGTATGGTGTCGGCGTCAGTCCAGGGCCTCGGCTTCGCGCACCCGCCGCGATTCCGCCTGCTCGGCATCGGAAGCGCCGGCATCAGCAGTTTCGGACGTGCCGACACTGATATTGGCTGCGTGGTAGCCCTTGTCGCCTTTGATGATGTCGAAGGAGACCTGCTGGCCAGCCTTCAGCGTACGGTAACCTTCCATCTGGATAGCCGAGTAATGGGCAAAAAGATCCTCTCCCCCCTCATCGGCCAGGATGAACCCATATCCCTTGGCGTTATTGAACCACTTGACGGTACCGGTAGGCATGGCGAATTCCCTCTAATTGCCGGGGCGACTGCAGGCCGCCTTACAGAGTCTGCTTTTATAGTTATCGGTTCAGGCCCCTCGACTGCTTTCCTGCCCGCGAGGCACCCCAATAGATGCGTACAACCCTCTTGTAGCCAAGTGCTGCGGGAATGTCAAGCTGCGCGCCGCGACCCTGTGCAGCAGGGCAAATGAGGTTACAATGGGCGCCCGCAGCACAGCTGCCCCCCTTTAGGAGGTGGGGATCGGTCCGCTGCGAGCATTGCACAGCACTTCCGGCAATTCTCGATTGAGTTTCACTATGGGTATATCTCTGGCCATTAAACTACACTCCGACGGATCCGATGAGGACTCCTACTCGTATGAGATGGACGGCGACCTGGCCCTCGAGGAGGCGGCTCCAAAACTGAAGCCGCCCCCCATGTATAAGGTCGTCATGCTTAATGACGACTACACGCCAATGGATTTTGTCGTGGAGGCTCTCGAGACCTTCTTCAGTGTGACGCGAGAGCGCGCCACTCAGCTAATGTTGCAGGTGCATACACAGGGAAAAGCCATCTGTGGTGTCTATACTCGAGATATAGCGGAAACAAAGGCCGCGCAGGTCAATCAATTCGCCAGAGAGCACCAGCACCCCTTGCTGTGTGAAATCGAAGCGGACGACAGTGAGGACGATTGACTCCAGGGTCCCGTCGCCTGAAAGGATTCAGGCACACGCAAGACGCCGTCATCCGGCGCGCGCCCAAGTGGAACTGACGGGTGATTTTGGCGAATACGGTTTGAGGTTCAGATGCTCAGCAAGGATTTAGAGGTAACGCTCAATCTGGCGTTCAAGGGCGCTCGTGCAAAGCGCCATGAGTTCATGACCGTGGAGCACCTGCTGCTGGCACTCTTGGATAATGAATCTGCCGCAGATGTATTGCACGCTTGTGGCGCAGACCTCAGCGCACTACGCCGGGAACTCCTCGAGTTTGTCGACTCCACCACACCCCTGATACCTGAGGCCGATACAGAGCGCGAGACACAGCCAACTCTGGGCTTCCAGCGCGTCCTGCAGCGTGCCGTATTTCATGTGCAATCCTCGGGCAAGAAAGAAGTGACCGGTGCAAATGTACTGGTGGCTATTTTCTGTGAGCAGGAAAGCCAGGCTGTTTACTATCTGAAACAGCAGAGTGTGGCCCGTATCGATGTAGTGAATTACATCACCCACGGGATTTCCCGCGTGGGATCCAGTGGAAACAATCACCACAATCCCGAGCCATCGCCCGAGCAGACGGAAGAAGAGATCGGCCCCGGGGCAGAACCGGGAGGTTCTGACCCGCTGGAAAGTTACGCTACCAACCTCAATCAGGAGGCGATCCTTGGCAGGATCGACCCCCTTGTCGGACGCGCCCCGGAGGTAGAGCGGGTTACCCAGGTACTGGCCCGCCGCCGCAAGAACAACCCGCTGCTTGTGGGGGAGTCCGGCGTCGGCAAAACAGCCATTGCCGAGGGCCTGGCGCGCCGCATCGTCGATGAGGATGTGCCAGAGCCCCTGCGGCAGAGCACCATTTACTCCCTTGACCTTGGCTCCCTTCTCGCAGGAACCAAGTACCGCGGTGATTTTGAGAAGCGCTTCAAGGCATTACTCGCAGAGCTGAAGAAGCGCGAGCACGCCGTTCTTTTCATCGATGAAATCCACACCATCATTGGTGCCGGTGCCGCTTCCGGTGGCGTCATGGACGCCTCAAACCTGCTCAAGCCCCTGCTTTCCAGCGGACAACTGCGCTGTATCGGGTCGACGACATTTACCGAGTATCGCGGCATCTTCGAGAAAGACCGGGCCCTGTCGCGGCGCTTCCAGAAAATCGATGTCAATGAGCCAAGCATCGAAGAAACCGTGCAGATCCTGCAGGGCCTGAAGGCCTGCTTCGAAGATCACCACAAGGTGCGCTATACGGATGCGGCGCTGGAGGCGGCTGCACAGCTATCCAGTCGCCACATTACTGAGCGATTCCTGCCCGATAAGGCCATCGATGTGATTGATGAGGCGGGTGCCTACCAGGCTCTGCTCGCCCCAGAGGATCGAAATGATCTGATTGGTGTGCACGAAATTGAAACCGTGATCGCCAAAATGGCCCGCATCCCGGCCAAGAGCGTTTCAGCCTCCGACAAGGAGCAGCTGGCAAAACTTGAAGATAACCTCCGCATGGTGGTGTTCGGTCAGGATAACGCCATCGGCGCCCTCAGCACGGCGATCAAATTGAGCCGGGCCGGACTTGGGTCAGAGGAGAAACCCATCGGTTCATTCCTGTTTGCCGGCCCCACGGGTGTCGGTAAGACAGAACTCTGTCGTCAGCTGGCGAAAGTCATGGGAATCGAGCTGATCCGCTTCGATATGTCGGAGTACATGGAGCGGCACACAGTTTCGCGCCTGATCGGTGCGCCTCCGGGTTATGTGGGCTTCGACCAGGGTGGCCTGCTGACTGACGCAGTCACCAAGCACCCGCACAGCGTAGTGCTCCTGGACGAAATCGAAAAAGCACACCCGGAAGTGTTCAACCTGCTGCTGCAGGTCATGGATCACGGCACGCTGACGGACAACAACGGCCGCAAAGCGGACTTCCGCAACGTGATTCTGATCATGACCACCAACGCCGGCGCAGAGCTGATGAGTCGGCGCTCCATCGGCTTCACCAGCCAGGATCACTCCTCCGATGGCATGGAGGAAATCAAGAAAATGTTTACACCCGAGTTCCGTAACCGCCTGGATAGCATCATCCAGTTTGGCGCCCTGGACCTTGATGTGGTCAAGACGGTGGTCGACAAATTCGTGGTGGAGCTGCAGTCGCAGCTTGATGATGCCCGGGTGACCCTCGATGTGGATGACGAGGCCCGCGAATGGCTCGCCGTACACGGATACGATGAGAAGATGGGTGCCCGCCCCATGGCCCGCCTGATCAGGGACAGGCTGCGTAAGCCCCTGGCAGAAGCGGTACTGTTCGGTGAACTGGCAGAGGAGGGGGGCCGGGTAGAGGTGTCGGTGGAAAATGACGAGCTGGTGATTCGCACGGCCGTTACCGCCAGCGCCTGATCCTCGTCGGCCCCGGGGCCAAAACCCCCTCGGGCCAGAACGAAAAAAGCCACCTTCAAGGTGGCTTTTTTGCGTTCCGGTCTTCCCCGGGGAGCGGGGTGACCGGATGCCGATTAGCGGGCGCGGTAGGTGATACGTCCCTTGGTCAGATCGTAGGGAGTCAGCTCTACCTTTACCTTGTCGCCAGTCAGGATACGAATGTAGTTTTTGCGCATCTTGCCTGAGATATGGGCGATGACCACGTGGCCGTTTTCCAGCTTCACGCGGAAAGTGGTGTTCGGCAGGGTGTCGATAACCTCGCCTTCCATTTCAATGTAATCGTCTTTTGCCATGCGGCAGTAACCTTTACCAATGCTTAGTTCATACTTCCGCGCCGGCACGGCCGCGGTACGACGGGCGTGCATTTTGCACGAAAAGCTACTGCAGAGCAAAGCCCGGCTCCAGAACCCCTAGGGTGAACGCAGGGACCAGCGGTTGTCCCGCAGCAACTCGGTGGGCTGGAACTGGCGCTTGTAGGCCATCTTCTGGCACTCCTCGATCCAGTACCCGAGGTACAGGCTTGGAAGTCCCAGCCTTCTTGCCCACTCAATCTGGTAGAGAATGCAGTAGCTGCCGAGGCTTCGGCGGGTCTCGTCGGGATCGAAGAAAGTATAGATCGCAGAGATTCCCGCCGTGAGCACGTCAGATACAGCGGTGGCCACCAGTCGACCCCTGGCCCGGAACTCGATATAGCGGGTGGCGCCCCAGGCCGGCGTGAGGAAATTGCGAAACTGGTCGCGACTGGGCGGATACATCTCACCATCCTGGTGGCGGCGCTCGATGTATCGCGCATAGAGTTCGTAGTGCTCATCGGTATCGATGTTCTCTACGTGAAAAATATCCAGATCCCGGTTCTGCTTCCAGCAGCGCCGCTGGCTGCGGTTGGGCACGAACAGGCCCACCGGGACCCTCGCCGGGATGCAAGCCCTGCAATTCGCGCACTGCGGACGATAAAGGTAGGCGCCACTGCGCCGGAAGCCCAACTCCGAAAGGCGACTGTACAGGCGCTGGTCGATGGGCGTCTGCGGATCCACGAATACCGTGGTCGCCTCCTGATCCGGAAGGTAACCACAGGGGTGGGGCAGAGTGGCCAGCAGGCGGACAGAGTCCAGCTGGGAGTACTTACTCATAGGTCCACGTCAGGCTCCATGGCTGCGGAAAGGGTGTCATGGCGATTCCCGAGCGAAGTTCGCGCTCGAAGGTCTCTCTGGGCACCTCCACTGCACCGAGACTGGTCAGGTGGGGATTGCTCACCTGGCAGTCGATCATCGGGCAGCCCCACAAGTCTAATTGGCGAACCAGGTGAGCAAAAGCGACTTTTGAGGCATCGGTGACCCTGTGAAACATGGACTCGCCGAAAAAGATCCTGCCCAAGGCGACGCCGTAGAGCCCTCCAACCAGCTGATCCCGCTGCCACACTTCGACCGAGTGCGCATGGCCACGGCGGTGTAGCGCCAGGTAGGCTTCGAGCATGTCATCGGTGATCCAGGTTTCATCCGCATAGGAGCGCGGGGCCCGGCAGGCGGTGATGACATCCTTGAATGCCCGGTCGAAACTCACCGAAAAGTCTCCTCTTCGCAGCACCTTCCGTAAGCTGCGACCAATGCGATAACGGCCCGGAAAAACCACGCAGCGAGGCGAGGGGCTCCACCAGAGGATTGGCTGGTCCTCCGAGAACCAGGGGAAGATCCCCCGTTCGTAGGCCGCAAGAAGCCAGTCGGGGTTCAGCTGGCCGCCGATGGCGAGAAGACCATTCGGATCCAGCAGGGCGTTGGCCGTGTCGGGGAAGTCGATGCGATGCTCGTCCAGCAGCGTCAATCTACCCTCGGAGTTACCGCTCAAGATACACCTCGCGGGCAGGAGCCTGGGCGGATAGGCGGGAGGCAGTCGCCGCCGCTACTCCAGCGGCGACTGACGGTCGGGACTTATCAGTCAGACAGGGAGTCGAGGTAGCGCTCTGCATCCAGGGCCGCCATGCAGCCAGTACCCGCAGAGGTAACTGCCTGACGATAGATGTGATCTGAAACATCACCGGCCGCAAATACACCCGGGATAGAAGTCTGGGTCGCGTTACCATCCAATCCGCTCTGGACAATGATGTAGCCACCGTTCATCTCCAGCTGGTCTTTGAAGATATCGGTATTGGGCTTGTGACCGATGGCGATGAACACCCCGGATACGTCCAGCTCCTTGGTGGAATCATCCTGAGTGCTGCGCAGGCGCACACCCGTTACGCCGTTATCATCGCCGAGGACTTCGTCCAGGGTCTGGTGCCAGCATACGTTGATGTTGCCGTTTTCCACCTTGTCCATCAGGCGGTCCTGCAGGATCTTTTCTGCGCGGAGTTCGTCGCGGCGATGGATCAGGGTAACTTCGCTGGCAATGTTGGACAGGTACAGCGCCTCTTCCACTGCGGTGTTGCCACCGCCGACAACAGCCACTTTCTGGTCGCGATAGAAGAAACCGTCACAGGTTGCGCAGGCGCTGACACCACGCCCCTGAAAAGCTTCTTCGGAAGGCAGGCCAAGATACTGCGCTGATGCGCCGGTGGCGATGATCAGTGAGTCGCAGGTGTAGGTTTCATTGCCCTTCAGCACGAAAGGACGCTGCTTCAGGTCGACGGAATCGATGTGATCGAAAATGATCTGCGTTTCAAAGCGCTCAGCATGCTGCTGCATCTGCACCATCAGGTCCGGGCCCTGCAGCTCCGCTACGCCGCCTGGCCAGTTTTCAACCTCGGTAGTGGTAGTCAGCTGTCCGCCCTGTTGCATGCCGGTGATCACAACCGGTTGCAGGTTGGCGCGAGCGGCGTAAATGGCGGCAGTGTATCCGGCTGGGCCAGAACCCAGGATAATCAGGCGGTGATGGTTATTGCTCATGAAAGACTCTTCAACAAACTGATGAACACAGTGTACGCGCTATCCGCGCACCGGGTCCCGGGGCATCATGCCGTGACGGGGCCTATTAGATCAGCGCGTATCATAGGGGATTGAAGGGGGGCGGCGAAATAGTTTGGCTCTATATCCCCAATTAAGGGCAATGATTTCACTAATCGGACCTCACTGGTTGAGCAAAAATTGCACGCGGCGCGCATTTCGACAAAGCTCAACAAAACTCACAGTTTGTATTAGAAAAATGCCCTAACATTCTGATTTACAACAAGGTTTTGTTACCTGACACTGATTCTGGAGTCGTTGCGCGGTAGCATTTCGCACAGCGCTGTAGTACACAGTCGCCTAGAGCCGCGGGAAGTGAGCGGCTGAGTAACAAAAAGAAGTAACTGGGGCAGCCTCGCAGGCAGCAGCGGGGCGCGAAGAAATTGAGGTAAGCCATTGAAGGCCGACAGCGCGAGCGCACAGAGTAGCCGGGAAGCCGCCGGTGAACCCGAATCCCTGATTGCCAGATTTCTCCGGGAGGGAGCCCTGATCTCCCTGCTCGCGGGCGCGCTGCTTGTGGCGATCAGCCTTCTCAGCTACGCCCCCCAGGACCCGGGTTGGTCCCACACCGGTGTCGGTGGGGAGATTCACAATGCCATCGGCCCGACCGGGGCCTGGCTGGCAGACGTGTGTCTGTCGCTGCTCGGCTGGATGGCCTATCTCTTCCCGATCCTGATCGGCTGGCGGGCGGTTGGTATCCTGCGCGACCGCAATGCCCGTTTCCACGGCCCTCTCTTTACGCTCCGGGTGGCCGGGCTGATCGTTTTACTGGTAACCGGTGCCGGCCTTGCGACGCTTTGCTTCGCCGAGATGGAGCAGCCGCTGCCTTTCTCCAATGGCGGCATCGTCGGAGCAGCCCTGGCGACGGCAGGGGAGGCGAGCCTCGGCTACGTTGGGGCCACCATTCTCTTGCTGGCACTGTTTGCCATTGGGATTACCGTATTCACGGGGCTGTCCTGGCTGCGTCTGGCAGATGCTATCGGGCAAAACCTGCTCGGTTTCCTCGGCTGGCTTGGCAACAGGATACAGCGCGCCCGTCAGCAACGGGCCGAAGAGCGTGTAGCGCGAGAGGCGGTTGTCGTGCGCAAGGCGGCAGTGCTGGAGGAAAAGCAGAGGACAGCCAAGCGCATCCCACCCAAGATCGAACCCGTGGCGCCCGCGCCGAAGCCAAGCCCCCGTGCGGCGAAGGAAAAGCAGGGCGAGCTTTTCTCCAGCGGTCCTGTGACCGGCAAGCTGCCTCCACTGGAGTTGCTGGATGCGGCCGACCAGAACAAGAAAGCGGGCTTTTCCCGGGAATCCCTGGAGGCCCTGTCGCGGCTGCTTGAGCTGAAGCTCAAAGACTTCGGCGTCGTAGCCGAGGTAGTGTCTGTATTGCCCGGCCCTGTCGTGACCCGTTTCGAGATTCAACCGGCACCCGGGGTCAAGGTAAGCAAAATCAGTAACCTGGCCAAGGATCTGGCCCGCTCCCTGGCGGTTATCAGTGTTCGCGTGGTGGAAGTTATCCCCGGCAAGTCCGTCGTCGGTATCGAGATCCCCAACGAGAATCGGCAGATGGTGCGCCTGACCGAGGTGCTCTCAGCGGATGTCTACGAAAACAGCAAATCGCGACTGACATTGGCCCTCGGTCACGACATTTCCGGTCAGCCAGTGGTGGCCGACCTCGCCAAGATGCCCCACTTGCTGGTGGCGGGAACGACGGGCTCAGGTAAATCCGTGGGCATTAACGTGATGCTATTGAGCCTGCTGTACAAGTCGACACCGGAAGAGGTCCGCCTGATTCTGGTAGACCCGAAGATGCTGGAGCTGTCGGTTTACGAGGGCATTCCACACCTGCTAACCCCGGTCATCACCGACATGAACGATGCTGCCAATGGCCTGCGCTGGTGCGTGGGTGAAATGGAGCGTCGCTATAAGCTCATGGCTGCCATGGGAGTCCGCAACCTGGCGGGCTTCAATCGCAAGGTCCGGGAGGCTGCTGAGGCCGGCGAACCTCTGACCGACCCCACCTGGCAGCCGGACCCGATGTCTAGTGTCCCGGAGGCAGAGCAGACCCGACCTGAGCTCAAACCGCTCCCGGCCATCGTGGTGGTCATCGATGAATTCGCCGACATGATGATGATTGTCGGTAAGAAAGTAGAGCAGCTGATCGCACGTATTGCACAGAAGGCGCGAGCTGCTGGTATTCACCTGCTGCTCGCCACGCAGCGGCCATCCGTGGATGTCATTACCGGCCTGATCAAAGCCAACGTGCCGACCCGAATCGCCTTCCAGGTTTCCTCTAAAGTGGATTCCCGCACCATCCTCGACCAGGGCGGGGCGGAACAGCTGCTCGGCCATGGCGACATGCTGTACTTGCCGCCCGGAAGCGGAGTGCCTGTGCGTGTCCACGGCGCCTTTGTTGATGATCATGAAGTGCACAAAGTCGTGGCCGACTGGTGTCGGCGTGGAGAGCCTGACTATATCGATGGCATCGTCGATGAGAGTAACAACTCTATCCCTGTGCCGGGTATGCAAACCGAAAGTGGAGAGGGCGACGATCCAGAATCGGATGCGCTCTATGACGAGGCGGTGGCGTTCGTCACCAAGTCTCGCAAGGCCTCCATCTCCTCGGTGCAGCGACAGTTGCGGATTGGCTATAACCGCGCTGCAAGAATTATCGATGCCATGGAAGCTGCAGGTGTTGTCTCGCCGGCCGGACACAATGGCAACCGCGAGGTGTTGGCGCCGCCACCAGCCTGATTGCAGCGTCCGCGCATTCAGGTGGAGTTCACCCGCCGCCATCTAATCTTTAGGGACAGTCCCGAAATGGATATCAGCAATGAAAATGTTTTTGCGTAATGCCTTGCTCGCCCTTGGCCTGGTCTCCACTGGCGCCCTGGCCGATGCCACCGATGACCTCAGCCGCCTGCTGCAACCCCTCGGTGCTATCTCAGGAAAATTCAAGCAGACCCTCATCGATGAACGTGGTGAGGTGCTGCAAAAGAGCAGCGGTACATTCTCGGTCCAGCGACCCGGTAAGTTGCGCTGGGAAACCGGTGAGCCTTTCCCGCAGCTGCTGGTGACCAATAATCGCAAGCTGTGGCTGTACGACCCGGACCTGGAACAGGTCACCATCCGCCCGGTCGACAACCGACTCAAGGAGACACCGGCACTGTTGCTCGGCGGCAAGGTCGAGGAGATTCGCAGTTCCTTTGACGTCAATGCGAAGGATGGCGCCTTCCAGTTGACACCCAAACGCGCCGACGCCCCCTTCAAGGCCATGGAAATCCGCTTTTCCAACCAGGGCCTTCCGTCGGGAATGACCGTTCGCGACGGCATGGGGCAGACCACCAAGATTCAGTTCAACCGGGTCCAGGCCAATCCGAAGCTCACTGACTCGCTGTTCAACTTCAAGCCACCTGCGGGGACGGACATCATTCGCGATGAGTGACCTTTTTGCGAGTCAATCGCGAAACCAGCCGCTAGCCGCGCGCATGCGCCCAACCTCTCTGGCCCAGTATATGGGCCAGAAGCATTTGTTGGGTGCGGGAAAACCCCTGCGCGAGGCCGTTGAGCGCGGCCAGCTACACTCGATGGTTCTGTGGGGACCACCGGGCGTCGGGAAGACGACCTTTGCGCGACTGCTGGCCGAAGAGTGTGATGCCCACTTCACCACGCTCTCCGCAGTGCTGGCTGGGGTCAAGGATATCCGCGAGGCCGTGGCCAGGGCCGAGCAGCAGCGGGCCCAGAGCGGGCGAGGCACCATCCTGTTCGTGGATGAAGTGCATCGATTCAACAAGGCCCAGCAGGACGCGTTTCTGCCCTATGTCGAAGAGGGCACCGTTACCTTTGTCGGTGCGACCACAGAAAACCCTTCCTTCGAGCTGAATAACGCACTGCTGTCCCGCTGTCGGGTCTATATGTTGCGCAACCTCTCGGAAGAAGAACTGCTGCAGTTGCTGCACCGTGCGCTTGCCGAAGACGAGGCACTGCATAAGTTGCAGCCTGAGATCGACGAGGAGATTCTCGCCAAGCTCGCACGGGCTGCTGACGGCGACGCCCGCAGTGCACTGAACCTGCTGGAAATAGCCTGCGACCTGTCGCGGGAAGAGGGCGGCCGTTACGTGATTGATGAGGCGGTCCTGGCAGAGGTCTTGAGCGCCGATGTGCGGCGTTTCGACAAGGGGGGGGACTATTTCTACGACCAGATTTCAGCCCTGCACAAGGCGGTGCGCGGCTCAGACCCGGATGCCGCGCTCTATTGGTTCGCGCGCATGATCGACGGTGGTTGCGATCCGCTCTACGTGGCGCGCCGTGCCGTGCGCATGGCCAGTGAGGATATCGGCAACGCCGATCCACGCGCGCTACAGATTGCCCTCGGCGCCTGGGATGTGCAGGAACGCCTGGGCAGTCCTGAGGGGGAGCTGGCCATCGCACAGGCGATCGCCTACCTCGCTGTCGCCCCCAAAAGCAATGCTGTCTACAGCGCCTACAAGCGGGTGCTGGCGGACGTGCGCCGGGATCCCAGCTACGAGGTCCCAATCCACCTGCGCAATGCGCCGACCAAGCTGGCCAAGAGCCTGTCCCACGGCGCCGAATACCGTTATGCCCACGATGAGCCCGACGCGTTCGCTGCCGGTGAGAATTACTTTCCGGAAGCGATCGCCGAGCGACGTTATTACGAGCCGGTTCCCCGCGGACTTGAGCTCAAGATCTCTGAAAAACTGGAAAGACTGCGCCAGCTGAACCTCGAGAGTCCGCAGCGGCGCTATCCGTCCGGCAAGAACTGACCAACACAGGGGCCACCTCACGGCTTGGGGTGGAAGAATGGGGAGAGAGGATGCAGTGGCTGGCAATTGCAGTGGGCGGGGCGATCGGAGCCCTGGTTCGCCATCTGGTAAGTGTCTGGAGTTACCCCGTGTTCGAGGGCCGCTTTCCACTCGGCACCCTGATCGTCAACGTCCTGGGCTCTTTCCTGATCGGTGTGGTATACGTGGCAATTATTGAGCGCGGCATGCTTTCTCCCGAATGGCGGCTGCTACTGATGACCGGCCTGTTTGGCGCCCTGACCACATTCTCCACATTCTCGCTGGAAACACTGCTGTTGTGGCACAATGACCAGCCCCTGATGGCCCTCGCCTATATTTTGATCAGCCTGGTGCTCTGCCTGGCTGCCACCGGCGTGGCCATCGCCCTGACCATGAAATATTTATAATGCGGTAAACAAAGCACCATGCTCGACCCCAAACTCATTCGCAACCAGATGGATCAAGTGGCCGCGACTCTGAAAAAGCGCGGTTTTGAACTCGACACGGCCCGCCTCCAGGAACTGGAGGAGCGGCGCAAGGAGCTGCAGGTTCGTACCGAGAGCCTGCAGAGCGAGCGCAACAGCAAATCGAAGAATATTGGTCGAGCCAAAGCCCAGGGTGAGGACATTGCGCCGCTATTGAAAGAGGTGGAGTCCCTCGGCGGCCAATTGAGCGAGGCCAAGGAGGCGCTCGGTGAACTGCAGCAGGAACTGGACGCGATACTCTCCGCTATCCCCAACCTGCTGGATGAGGCCGTCCCGGAGGGGGAGAGCGAAGACGACAATGTCGAGGTGCGTACCTGGGGCATGCCCCGCAGCTTCGACTTTGAGGTTCGCGACCATGTAGATCTGGGCGCACAGCTGAACGGCCTGGACTTCGAAGTGGCTTCAAAGCTGACGGGCTCGCGCTTTGCCGTGATGACCGGTCAGGTCGCCAAGCTGCACCGTGCCCTGGCCCAGTTCATGCTGGACATGCACATCGAGGAACACGGATATCGCGAGGCCAACGTTCCGGTCATCGTGAATGCGGACTCCCTGTACGGTACTTCACAGCTGCCCAAATTTTCCGAAGACCTTTTCAAGCTGGAAGACGAGCGGGATTTCTACCTGATCCCGACGGCGGAAGTGCCGCTGACCAACCTGTACCGTGACGAGATCGTCGAGGATGCCGCCTCCCTGCCGCACAAGTATGTGGCCCACACGACCTGCTTCCGCTCCGAGGCCGGCTCCCACGGTCGCGATACACGCGGCATGATTCGCCAGCACCAGTTCGAGAAAGTTGAGCTGGTCTGGTTCGCCCGTCCAGACCAGTCTGAGCAGGCCCTCGAGGACCTTACCGGCCACGCGGAAAAGATCCTGCAAAAACTCGACCTGCCGTATCGCACAGTGATTCTCTGTGGTGGCGATATCGGTTTCGCCGCACGGAAGACCTACGACATCGAAGTATGGCTGCCATCCCAGGATAAATACCGGGAGATCTCTTCCTGTTCTCTCGTCGGCGATTTCCAGGCCCGCCGTATGAAGGCACGCTGGCGGAACCCGGAGACCGGCAAGCCCGAACTGCTACACACCCTGAACGGTTCCGGGCTCGCCGTTGGTCGAACACTGATCGCGGTGCTGGAGAACTACCAGCGTGAGGACGGCAGCATCGAGATCCCGAACGCACTGCGCCCATACATGGGTGGCAAGGAATCGATCAACCCCGATAAGAAGTAACAGCAGCAGGGCCTCCCGCGGCTTGCTGGCATACGGGAGGCCAACTTGGAATTCAATTGCCGAATACACAGGCAACTGATTTAAACGGTTTGTGGCCGACTCTCACCTGCTGGCCACATCACAGGGAAATTCCTTGGTGCGATACCTGCCACTCGCGTTTGATTTACGCGGCCGCCCCTGCGTCATTGTCGGGGGCGGCGCGATAGCCACCCGCAAAGCGCGCTTGCTGCGCAAGGCAGAGGCGCGCCTGATTGTGGTAGCCCCCGAGGTTGGCGAGGAGCTTAAAGGGCTTGTGCGCGAGAGTGGGGGCCAGTTGTTCCAGGCCAACTACCGGGCGCAATTCCTCGATTCGGCCGAGCTGGTTATCGCTGCCACATCGGACTCTTCGGTGAACGCCGAAGTCTCCAGGGATGCCCAAGCTCGCCGCCTTCCGGTCAATGCGGTCGATGCACCCAGCCTGTGCACATTTACCTTTCCCTCAATCGTTGAGCGCGGCTCCATCGCAATCGGCATCAGCAGTGGCGGCGCAGCGCCAGTGTTGGCTCGCGGCATTCGGGCGCAAATGGAAGCCCTGCTGTCACCGCGGCTCGGTGAACTCGCCGAACTGGCAGCCAGATTCCGCGACACCGTCAAGCAAGCGCTGCCCGAGCCGGCGCGCAAGGGCTTCTGGGAGTGGGTTTTCTCCGGGCCAGTAGCTGCCGAGGTCGAGGCGGGCAGGGCGAAGGAGGGAGAGCGCCTGCTGCACGCGGCCCTCGCCGAACCGGATACGCGCTCCCTGAATCGCGGCGAGGTCTATCTGGTCGGTGGCGGCCCCGGCGATCCCGACCTGCTGACATTCCGGGCGTTGCGCCTGATGCAGCGGGCGGATGTGGTGCTTTACGACCGGCTGGTATCCGATCAGGTACTGGAGTTGGTCCGTCGGGATGCCGAGCGCATTTATGTAGGAAAAAAGAAGCAGTTTCACTCCGTGCCCCAGGACGATATCAATCAACGCCTCGTGGATCTGGCGCTGGAGGGCAAGAAAGTATTGCGACTCAAGGGCGGTGACCCCTTCATTTTCGGTCGCGGCGGCGAGGAGATCGACAAGCTGGCGGATGCCGGCATCCCCTTTCAGGTGGTGCCGGGAATCACGGCGGCCTCTGGCTGTGCGAGTTACGCCGGCATTCCGCTCACCCACCGCGATCACGCCCAATCTGTGCGCTTTATTACCGGCCACCTCAAAGAGGGGGAGCTTCATCTGCCCTGGCGTGAACTCGCGAGTCCGGCTCAGACCCTTGTTTTTTACATGGGTTTGACGGGGCTGGAGACAATTTGCCATCAGCTCGCGGCTCACGGCCTTCCAGCGTCGACACCGGCAGCACTGGTCGAGAAGGGCACTACGCGCGAACAGAGGGTGGTAGTCGGAGACCTGGATTCGCTGCCCCGGCTTGCCGTGGAGAAAGCCGTGGAGGCTCCAGCGCTGACCATTGTCGGAGGGGTTGTCGGCCTGCACAAAAAGCTGAGCTGGTTCGAGCCCTGATTCTCACATCGTCCCCCGCCTGACCGCATCTATACTGCTATGGAAGCGGAAAAGCGGTGTGGATTATGTGGCTGGCCTGGATCCGGTTTTACTGCACTTTAATAGTGCGCACTTTCCTCCCCAGAGAGAGTGAAATCTGTCTGCCGGATCCGGAAGACGCGCATTCCCGTCGTTATTCACGGCGCTACCGCCACAAGCGTGGCTGGGTCAAAAACCTCTGGATTGCCGCCGGTGTACTGATGCTCTGCTTTCCGTTGCTGCCCTTCGTAGTCCCCCTGGGCTTGCTCACGTCCTTTATCTCTTTCGCCTTACTCGACGAAACCGCATAACGGGAATACTTCTCCGCCGAAGATGCAGGGCGGTCAATCCCGCCCTGCAATAAATCAGTGGAGGGTCAGTCGATAGCGGGTGGCCTGCTCTTTGAGGGGGGAGGGGCGACCCTCTACCCAGTCCCGATGACCATTGGCGAAAAACGGAGAGAGCGGGTGCGCGCTCTGGCCGGTGGCCATATGGAAAATGGCGGCATCGGTTCGACCGGGTGAAACCACCAGGCGCTGTGAGGCACCATGGGTCGGCGACTGGAAGCGGGGCATATGGGTGTCACCGGGCAGTGGGTCTGCTGGCATCGCGGTAAACCAGTTCACGAGATCAACAGCCTTGCCCAGTGGATGCTGAATGCGGGCGGTATTCTCGCTGCCCCAGTTCTGTTGATCCAGCGGTCTCTCATCTTCCGCCATCTCGGTGAGCACTGCGTCCAGTGCTGCCAGTTTCAGTGACGACCATGACTCGAACTCCGGGTTCAGGAGATGCGCAGGTTCGCGGGTCGCCATCTCCCAGATGCTGTACTCGAACTGACGTTTGGTGGGCCCAAAGGAGAAGTCCGGCTGGAAACGACGCATATAGGTGAGAATCGGCGCCGTTGTCAGCTCCATAAACTTGAGGCGGTAGTTGCGGACAATGCGGTAACCGACCGAATCAACGGCCGCCCGGCCGCCCCAGCTGGAGACATGGCCGTACACATCCTCGTAACCCTCCAGGCCATCCAGAGTCTGGAGCAGCTGCTTCTGCCAGCGAGCGAGAAACACCGCCCGATCATCCAGCTGGATGTCGAGCAGATCCTGCTCGGTAAAACTGTTCCGGGCCATCAGGCCGTCGCGAATCTGCTGCTGGCGAGCGCCAAGGGCATAGCCGTGATCTCCCATTACCCGCAGGAACTCCCCGTCCATGGTGCGGGCGTTAGCGGTCCAGATCCGATGGGAGGGTGGGTTGAAGATGCGAGGATGCTCCTCCGGGGGGAGGTAACCGTCCCAATAGGCTTCACCGTTGGCCCAGGACACAGAGCGATCGCCGGCCAGGCCCACCCGTCGGGGTACCGGTCCGCCAACCGTCCAGCCGATGTTACCCGCCTGATCCCCAACCACCAGGTTCTGGTGTGGAATACCGAGCTGCGGCCCGAGATCCAGTGCTTCACTGGCCGAAGTTACCGTCTCCATGCGCAGCAGGTTCAGGTTGGCGCCGCGCACATCATGCGCAACCCAGCGATACGCGAGCGGGGTGCCGCGATGGTCTTCAGCAACAACCGGCCCCCAGATGGTCTTTCGCACTTCGACGCTTTCCGAAGGAGCCCCTTTGACCGCAATCTCTTCCCTGGCAACTTCAAACTCCTGCCACCCTTTGGGCGTCCGATAGCGGGTGCCGTCCTCACTCACTTCCAGGCGAATCAAGTCCCCCCAGTCTGCCGTGGTGTTGGTAAAGCCCCATGCGACCAATCCATTGGTACCAACAACTGCGATAGGGCCGCCAGGGAGTGTGGCGCCACGCATAGCTCGGTCAGTGCCGGGGATCGTCCAGCCGGCGCGGTACCAGATGTTGGGAACATTGAGGCCCAGGTGCATGTCATCCGCCAGAATGGCACTACCGTGTTCGGTTAGCGCACCGCCGACAACCCAGTTATTACTGCCGTAAATCTTGTCATCGCTCTCCATCCGCTGGTACACGACGGGATCGCCGTCTTCCAGCAGTGAAGCGAGGCTGGTAGTGGGCAGAGAGATCGGCTCTCTTGCGTTACCCATCAGTGGTGCGTCCCACTGGCCACCATCGGGAAAATAGAAGTCATAAAGGTCGGCGGGCAGCAGTTCCGCCAACGCCGTGTCGCGCCACTCAAATTTACCTACCGGGCTCTGCAGGGTCAGGTACATGCTGAAAATGGTGAGCAGACTGTCGGCTTCCGTCCAGGGCTCGGGATCGGTTCCCAGCAGTAGATACTCCCATGGAGCTGCACCAAGTTGACCCAGCCCGAAATTCACCCCGGCGACATAGCGGCTGAGGACCCGGCGATCTTCCTCCGGCATCGCCGCTATGTTGCGCTCCGCTCGCGCGCGGAACTGGTGTCGCCGAACCTCACGATCGTGCTTGAGCGCTGCAGGTCCCACCAGCCCTGAAAGTTCGCCAGCAGAATTGCGCCGTAAAAGGTCCATCTGGAAGAACCGCTCCTGGGCGTGGAGAAAGCCGAGGGCGAAGGCGATATCAGAGCGATTGTCGCTGGATATAAAAGCGATGCCCTGAGCATCTCGCTCGATGGTGACTGGTTTGGACACCACTCCCGTCTCGAGACTTCCCTCGAAAACTGGCAGGCTCTGTCGCAGCCAGAGCCAAGCCGCGACCAGCAGCGCTACGACGAGGGCCAGCAGCCCGAAGATCAGGCGTTTCAGGTTGCGGCTGTTGAGCAGAGTAGGGGACATGATGGATTCCAGCACTAAGTTCTTAATTTTTATACGGTTAGTAACACTTTGATGGCGCATATTAACAAGTAGCATGGCGCCAAAACAGTTACTCTGGGACATGTGGCAGTCACAGAAAATCGTTTAAAGAGGAATCTAATGCCAGTAAAGTGCACCAAACCCTCGGGATACGAACAGAACTGACCAGTCATGAGAAAAAAGTCATAACAGGCTTTAAAAACGGAATCCTGCGCCGTAATATGGCGCGGAATAACAAAAACCCGAGAACATCACGCTTTTCTGATAACAACAAACGCGAGGACGCGATGATGCACAACGCCGATCAGACCGGTAAAAGCCGGCAATTCAGCCTGTCTTCACTCTCCGGTGCCATTGCCATTGCCACCGCGATCAGCAGTACCGCCTATGCCGCGGAGATCGAGGAAGTAGTGGTAACCGCGCAGAAGCGCGCGGAGAACCTGCAGGACGTTCCCATTGCCATCTCCGCCTTCACCGGCGAGAACATGGAAGCAATGGGCGTAGAAAACCTCACCGACCTGGGTAAGTTTACTCCCGGCGTCGAGATGAACAACGACACCCCGCTGCAGCCGACTTACAGCATTCGCGGTATCCAGACCGGTGACTTCACCGTGGGTTCCGACCCTGCTGTGGCAGTGTACGTGGACGGTGTTTACACCGGTCGTGGCGCCGGCGCAGAAGTGCCGCTGGCTGATATCGAGCGCGTGGAAGTACTGAAAGGCCCGCAGGGTACCCTGTTTGGCCGCAACGCCACCGGCGGTGCCATCCACATTATCACCAAGAAGCCGCAGGCCGATGACACCACCGAAGTCAGCCTGACTGCCGGCAACTACGGCCGCCAGTCTTCCGACCTGCTGCTGAACAAGCAGCTGGCGGACAACGTTTACGGCCGCATGACTGTCTCCAACAACCGTCGTGATGCCTGGGCGGACAACCTGGCTGGTGGTTTCAACGCCGGCAACCAGGACACCCAGACCTACCGCGTCTCCCTGCTGTGGGAGCCGAGCGCGAATACTGAGGTACTGTGGCGCGCCAACTACGGTGTCATGGATCAGGGCAGTGCACTGCGTTCCTCCATCGTACCGAGCCTGCAGGCTCTGGACGGTGGCACCAGCGTATTCGGTGACTATGCACTGGATACCCCGACCATCGAGGATCGCGACGCTTTCGGAACCTCCCTGACCGTTACCAGCGACTTCGAAGATTTCACCTTCACCTCCATCACCTCCTACAGCGGCTTTGACGCCCACCTGCAGCAGGATGAGGACGGTACTTCCCTGGCTGACTACAAGTTTGGTTCCGCCAACTTCGACGACCAGACCCAGTTCTCCCAGGAATTCCGCCTGAACGGCGCCTCAGATACCTTCAAGTGGACCGTAGGCGCGTCTTACTCCCAGGAGAAACTGGAGCACCTGACGGAAGCTTACTTCACCTCCGGCTCCCTGGAATCCTTCGCAGTTTACGAAGGTCTCAAGGGTAACTCTGCTGCCTTCGGCATCCCGCAGGATGTGTTTGACTCACTGAGCCAAACCGAGCAGGAAGATATGGCAGTGCAGGTCCGCCAGGCGATGATGATGGGTGGCCAGGAAGGTCTGGCAGTGTCCAACTTCGTCTACCAGCTGCTGGCCGGCTCTGGTCAGTTGGACCAGGCTCTGAACCTTGGCGCCTTCGGCCTCACCGGCCTGACTGCGTCCCAGAACCTGAACCCCCAGGATATGGTTGCCCAGCTGATGCGCGGCATTCAGCCGTGGGTAATGGCCGACGCTGCCTGGAACGAAAACGTACTCAACACTGGTGACTACCGCTCTGCGGCCATCTACGGTGACGCCACCTGGAGCCTGACAGATCGTATGGACCTGACCATCGGCGCGCGTTACACCGCCGACGAGAAGGACTTCACCATCGAGACTGCTTACCAGAATATCCTGCCGCTGACATTGGGCGGCCCGGTAGAGCTGGTCAACCTGCCTGCAGGCTACCCGGTCCAGGGCACCATCATGCTGCCGACCGTTGACGCCGGCATTCCGATGGGCCTCGCGTTCTTCAATAACGGCCAGCCCATGCTGGATTCCGAGCTGAGCGATAGCTGGAGCGATATTTCCGGCCGTATCGTGCTGGATTATCGCTGGAACGATGACGTGATGACGTTCATCTCTCTGGCGGACGGCTTCAAGGCTGGTGGTTTCAACTCCCTGAACTTCGGTCCGGGTGTAGAGGCCTCCTTCGACCAGGAAGACGTGGTCAACCTCGAAATCGGTATGAAGAGCAGCCTGTTCGACAACCGTGTGCGCCTGAATACCTCTGTATTCGCCTACGAATACAACAACCTGCAGGAGCTGGACCTGGTTGGTACTCCAATCCCCAGCTACAACCTGCGTAACTCCGATGCCGAGGGCACCGGTGCCGAGGTGGAAGTTCAGTGGGCCGCGACTGACAACCTGTTCATCGCCGGTAACTACTCCTACCTGGATACCGAGTTCACCCGCTTCGGCTACATCGAGGCCATCGGTGAGACAGCGGAAGACGCCGCAGCGCGCGTGGGTCAGCCGCGTGTATCCACCCCGGAGAACAAGTTCAACCTGATGGCTGAGTACACCGTACCTATGACCTCTGGTGCCGACCTGGTCTTCCGCGGCGACTACAACTGGACGGATGAGCGTATCGGCTCTATCTCCGATCCGACTCGTATCATCGAGGACTACCAGCTGCTGAACCTGCGCGCAGCGTGGAACAGCGCTTCCGACCGCTACTCTGCAGCCCTGTGGGTGCAGAACGCGACCGACGAGGAAATCGCCGGTGGTTACGGTGGTACTGGTGCTGCTATCGGCGCCAGCCCGGGCTGGCGCTACATGCCACGCATGTACGGTGCGGATTTCACCGTACGCTTCTAATTGTCACTTTCGACAATCAGAACGAGAAAGGCCGGCTCTGCCGGCCTTTTTTGTGCCTGGTGCAAACACGAAAAAGGAGGCGCCAGATCGCGTTTCTCGACTGGCAAATTCATGGGATTGCCGCCAAAACTGCGTATGATGAAGTGAAGTCTGACGCGGAATGTATACGGAATGACACTCCCAGCGCCTGAGGTATCCAGAGAAGTCCAGTCCCGCCTCCTCAGCCGCTATCGGCGAATTCGAAACGAGACAGAATCCCTGGCAGATCCGCTTTCGGCGGAAGACATGCAACTGCAATCAATGCCGGATGCCAGTCCCACCAAGTGGCACCTTGCCCACACCACCTGGTTTTTCGAAACTTTTATTCTGCGCCAGGAAATACCGAATTACAGGGTCTTCGACCCCGCCTATCACGAGATCTTCAACTCTTACTACAATTCGCTCGGCCAGCCATTTAGTCGCCCCCATCGCGGCATGCTCTCCCGCCCATGCCGGGAGGAAATCTACGAGTACCGACAGTTTGTCGACAGGGCCATGAGCCGCTTGCTGGGTGATATTGAAATCGATGGCGCACTGCACAAGCTCGTCACGCTCGGACTCAATCATGAACAGCAGCACCAGGAACTGCTGCTTACCGACATCAAACATGCCTTTTCAATCAATCCCGGCTACCCGGCCTACCTCGATGCCAGTGAGGAAGAGGAGGAGTCCCCATCCGGCCCGGAGCCTCTGGACTGGATCGAGATTGCAGGTGGCACCTACAGTATCGGTGTCGAGGGAGAAGATTTCTGTTTCGATAACGAGGGACCAGCGCATCGCAACCTATTGCGGGATTTCCGCATCGCTTCCCGGTTAGTCACCAATGGTGAATATCGCGAATTTATCGAGGACGGCGGCTATCAGGAGCCCCGATTGTGGTTATCTGACGGGTGGGCGTGGGTTCGAGAAACACAGGCGCAACACCCAGCCTACTGGCGCAACAGGGAAGGGCGCTGGTACCAGTTCACTCTCGCCGGCCTGCAGCCGGAGCAGGACGCAGAGCCGGTCTGTCACCTGAACTTTTACGAAGCCGACGCCTTCGCAAGCTGGGTAGGCCAGCGCCTCCCCACTGAATTTGAATGGGAAGTGGCCGCCTGCCAGCTGCGGGCACCCGACCAGCTGGCTGCTGCCAACCTGCTGGAAAAGCGCAACTGGCGACCACAGGCGGCTCGAGGCCAAAGACAGTTTCTCGGCGACGTCTGGGAATGGACCTCCAGCGCCTACTTACCGTATCCGGGCTTTCGGGCCAGTGCTGATGCGGTCGGCGAGTATAACGGCAAGTTTATGTGTAACCAGAAAGTGTTGCGGGGTGGCTCCTGCGTCACGCCGGCGGACCATATCCGCATGAGCTATCGGAACTTCTTTTACCCGCACCAGAGCTGGCAGTTTTCCGGCCTCCGCCTGGCAGGAGATAACCCGTGAATATGGCAATCAACCCACCCCATAACGGCGTAGACCCAGAAGTGCAGGTCTTTCTGCAGGACGTCATCAGTGGACTGAGCCGCGACCAGAAGACCTTGCCCTGCAAGTATCTTTACGACGAATCGGGATCCCGTCTGTTTGAGCGGATTTGCGAGCTGAAGGACTATTACGTAACGCGGACAGAAGCGGACATTTTCTCCGGTAAGCTCGAGCAGATGGCGAGCGCAATCGGTCCCGATGCACTGATCATTGAACCCGGTGCAGGCAATTGTGAAAAAGTAGAACCCTTGCTGGAAGAGCTGACCTCACCAGCAGGCTATATGCCGATGGATATTTCTCCCGAAATTTTGCTGGCAGCGCGAGCGCGCATCCAGGCCCGCCTGCCAAATCTGCACATTCACGCTGCTGTCGGCGACTTTACAGCCCGGGCAGTATGGGACGAGCTACCCGCGATGAAGGCCCGTCGCAGAGTGATTTTTTTTCCAGGCTCAACCATCGGCAATTTTGACCCGGACCAGGCCAGCGTCCTGCTATCCAGCTTTGCCAATAGGCTTTCGACAGGAGATGCACTGCTGATCGGTACTGACCTGGATAAGGACCCGGTTGTACTCGAGCGGGCTTACAATGACAGTGAGCAGGTCACCGCCAGGTTTAACAAGAACCTGCTAAAGCGGATCAACACCGAACTCGGTGCCGATTTTGATCTTTCAATGTTTTCGCATCGCTCTTTTTACCACCCGATCAGACAGCGGGTGGAAATGCATCTGGTCAGTCTCGCTGACCAGAGCGTGCATATCAGGGGGGAAACCTTCCACTTTCGGGAGGGCGAGACCATACACACCGAAAATAGCCATAAGTACACCCTCGAAGGGTTCAAAACCCTTTTGAAGTCTGTCGGCTTCTCGACGGCCTACCAATGGACTGACCCGAGTAATCACTATGCCATCCACTTTGCGGAAGTTTACTGATTCTATCCGTGCATTCGCGGTCCTTGGTGCTGTTCTGCTGGTAACGCTCCCCACGGTTGCCGAGGAGACGAAGGAAAGCTCCGGTATCGAAAGCCGGGAGGAGACACTGGTCACCTTTAACCAGGAGGACTTGACGGTCTTCAAGCATCGTTTTTGCTTTTGCTGCAAAGACTGGATTGAGCATTTGCAAAGTGCGGGCATGAGCCCGGCGGTGACGAATCGCAGCGACATGGGCAAAGTGAAATCCCAATGGGCAATTCCGGAGGGATTCGGTAGCTGCCACACAGCGGTATGGCGAGACCGCTATGTGTTCGAGGGCCATGTACCCGCTCGCCTGATTCGCCAGTTCCTGAGCGACCCACCCGAGAATGCTCTGGGCTTGTCGGTCCCCGGCATGCCCGAGGGTAGCCCGGGCATGTACAAGGGCAACGACTTCGAGCCTTACAACGTTTACCTCCTGTTACTGGGCGGCGACTACCAGCTCTATGCACGGGTTACTCAGGCGGAGCAAGAGAATCCGCAAAACGATACCAGCGCATCAGACGCGGCCCAGCGGAACCCCTAGGACCGCCACCCCTGTTCGAGCCGTAAAGAGGCGACTGCGGGCTTTTCATTGTTTCAGGCCGGCGCTATCGTGTCAGGCTCCCAAGCCAGATCTGTCGTCATGTCAAAGAAGTTTGTTCCCGCTACCGGCCTTGGTAATTGCCATCTCCAGACCCTTTTCCCCCGGCTGCACCGGTCCACGCCATGGATAACCACCCGGGTTCGCTGGTTCGAAACAGATGACGGGGACCGTTTGGCCATCCATATGCCAAAGCCCCTGTTCGACTCGGAGCGGCACCCACTGGTCCTTCTGCTGCACGGGCTAGAGGGTTCCGTTTCATCGCCCTACATACAGGGCATGATGCAACAGCTGCTTGATTTAAAGCTGCAAGTCGCCGTGATGCACTTTCGGGGCTGTGGTGATGTGCCTAACCGGCTGCCCCGGGCCTATCACAGCGGCGACAGTGACGACCCACGCTGGCTCACGGCAAAACTCAGGGCCCTATATCCGAATACACCCATTGCGGCGGTGGGCTATTCTCTCGGGGGCAATGTGCTCCTCAAGTGGCTGGCGGAGGACGGTGACCAGTGCCCACTGGCTGCTGGTGTGGCGGTTTCGGCACCGATGGACCTGCACGCCTGTAGCCGGCGGATCAATAGCGGGTTTTCACGAGTTTACCAGCGCCATCTGCTGCAAAGCTTGCGAAGAAGCCTGGAGCGGAAAAGTGAGGATCCGGGAATCAGGGCCGCGCTGCCAGATCTCACCAATCGGGAACTGTTCGCGGACTTCCGGCGGTTCGATAACGCATTTACTGCGCCGCTACATGGCTTCCGGGATGTGGACGACTATTACACCCGTGCATCCAGCAAGCCGCTGCTGCAAAAGATACGACGCCCGACCCTGATCATTCACGCTGAGGACGACCCGTTTATCTGCTCATCCGCCGTCCCGCGCCAAGAAGAGGTCAGTGAATGTGTGGAATTGGCAATCAGCCGACAGGGCGGGCACGTCGGCTTCATTAGTGGCAGCTTGTGGAAGCCCCACTACTGGCTGGAAGAGAGAATACCTGCGTATCTGATGAAACAGCTGCAAAACACCGAAAACAAAGATATGAAATAGGAGTCGCGAAGGTGAGCAACCTGACCCGGGAAGTGGAACAGCAGTGCGACATCGTTCAGGGCTGTGACGCCGTGGACCTGATTATCGAGCCCAGGGAGCGGGATCTCGGTGGCTTTTCCGTCAGGCGTGTACTCCCTGCCCGTGAACGGAGAATGGTTGGCCCCTGGATTTTCTTTGATCATATGGGCCCAGCGGACTTCCCGGCCGGGCAGGGGATCAACGTCCGCCCACATCCCCATATCAATATTGCAACGGTGACCTACCTTTTTGAGGGGGAAATCCTTCACCGGGATTCGCTTGGCAGCCTGCAGTCCATCCGGCCGGGCGACATCAACTTGATGGTGGCAGGTTCGGGTATCGTTCACTCGGAGAGGGAGCGAGACGAAGTGCGCAGCCTGCCACATCGGCTGCACGGGCTGCAGTTGTGGCTGGCGTTGCCGCAAGAAGAGGAAGAGTGCCCACCCGAATTCCATCACTATCCCTCTGCTGACATTCCCGCCGTGGAGGTGGATGGCGTACCGGTTCGTGTCATGATGGGGAGCGCTTACGGCGTCACCTCACCGGTCAAGACATTCGCCAAAACACTCTACGTTGAGGCGCACCTGCAAACCGGACAGAAATTGTCGATACCATCAGGAGAGGAGCGCGCCATCTACGTCGCCGATGGTGAAGTCCGCGCCCGTGACAATCGCATTCCTGCGTACGCGATGGCGATCCTCAAGGATACTGAGGGAGTCGAAATAGAGGCGGTAAAACCGAGCCGTATCGCCATCGTCGGTGGAGAGCATCTGGGCGACCGCTTCATAGACTGGAACTTTGTCTCCAGCCGCCGTGAGCGAATTGATCAAGCGATCCAGGACTGGCGGGATGGCCGATTCGCAAAGGTGCCCGGTGACGAACAGGAGTTTATCCCTTACCCCTGAAGGAGGGATATGCCAGATGGGAGCCTCAGGCTCAGCGGAAACAACCGATAAGCAAGCGATCGGGGTGATCAGCGAAGTTCACGGCCCGGTGGTGACTATCGAATGCCAGTTCCTACCACCACTGCATCAGGCACTGTTGACGCCGCTCGATGGTGATTCCTGCCTGTTTGAAGTGCATCAACATGTTGACCAGCGCCATGTCCGAGCAATCACGCTGCACCAGACTAGCGGTTTGCGTCGGGGCATGGCGGTCTACGATACCGGCGCCCCCCTTCACATCCCGGTGAGCCCCGAGTGCCTCGGCAGACTCCTGAATATCTTTGGCGAACCACTCGATGGCGGCCCGCCCCTCGCGGCAGAGGCCTATCGTAATGTTCACGCCCCGCCTGCGGCACTGTGGGATTCCATTGGTACCGGTGACCTGTTGCAGACCGGTATCAAGGTGATCGACCTCCTGTGTCCTTTTGTCCGCGGTGGCAAAACCGGCCTGTTTGGCGGCGCGGGCGTAGGCAAGACCGTGCTGATCATGGAGTTCATGCATGCGGTTGCCGCTCTGCATCAGGGAGTTTCGGTCTTTGCCGGCGTCGGCGAGCGGATCCGCGAGGGCCATGAACTCTGGCATGAAATGCGTGAAGCGGGCGTGATGGAACAGACACTGATGGCCTTCGGGCAGATGGATGAGTCGCCGGGCGTCCGCTTCAGGGTTGGGCTCTCCGCGCTCAGTTACGCAGAGTACTTGCGAGACACTATGCAACGGGAGGTGCTGTTTGTAATGGACAATATCTTTCGTTTTGTGCAGGCGGGCAGCGAAATCTCCAGCCTCCTGGGGCGTATGCCGGCGACAGTTGGTTATCAACCGACACTGATTTCGGAGGTGGCGGAGATGCAGGAGCGCATACTGTCGACCCGCGCAGGCGCCATTACTTCGGTGCAAGCCGTGTATGTACCGGCAGATGATATGACCGACCCGGCAGTAGACGCGATCCTGGGCCATCTGGACTCGTCCGTGGTGCTGTCCCGCGAGCAAGCGGGGAAGGGGATTTATCCCGCCGTGGAGCCTCTGCAGTCAGGAAGCCGTGCCATGGATCGGCACGTACTTGGCGACCGGCACTATGCGATCGCAGAAGGGGTACGGGAGCATCTGGCGCGGTATCGGGAACTTGAGGACATTATCGCAATGCTCGGCATCGAGGAACTGTCCGAGCAGGATCGGAAGACCGTTTTGCGCGCACGCAAGCTGCAACGCTACCTCACGCAACCGTTCAACGTCGTGACGTCCCAGACCGGAATACCCGGTATCAGTGTCAGCCTCGATGACACAATCAAAGACTGCGAGGCGTTTTTACGTGGTGAACTGGATGAGCTGACAGAGGAGCAGTGCTATATGCAGGGAAGCATCAGCAACACTGCTCATTGATGTGAAAATGCATAGCCGCGACACGCCCGTAGTGAAGTTTACTTGTCTCGCCCGGGTTTGGTGATCAACTTATGGCCGTCAAGACCTTTCGCCTGCAGCTGTTTTCTGCAACCGAACAGAAGACCTTTGAGGCTGCGACCTCCTTTGTTGGTGAGGACGCCAGTGGCAGCTTCGGTATTCTGGCCGGTCATGTGCGCATGATTACCTCTCTGCTGTTCGGCCTCAGTCGCTTCCGCCTTGAGGACGGCGATTGGCAATATCTGGCACTCCCCGGCGGGGTGCTCTACTTTCTCGATAACCAACTGCAGATCTACACCCGCCGCTTTCTGCTCGACCGCGACTATGCCCGTGTCGCCGAACGACTTCAGGCACAGTTGGTGGCAGAAGAGGAGAGCCTTCGCGATATGAAAGAGAGCCTGCGAAAAATGGAGGAATCCGTTCTGCGCAGGTTGTGGGAGGCGGAACGGCGGAGTTCAACTGGAAGCGAGATCCGGTGAAACGGAATCACGAAAAAGAACTGCGGGAGCGGGTCGAAAGGCAAGCCAGGCGAATGAGGCAGGCAGAGCGGGATCGCCCAACCTTGCTTTCCCAGACGATTTATCTCGGGACTCTAGGGCTGGTTTTCGTCCTTCCAATCGTAGCAGGTGCGTACCTCGGCCAATGGATTGACAGCCAATTTACGGGGTACTCCACCCGCTGGACTCTCAGCTTCATCTTTGTGGGGCTGGTTGTAGGCGGAATGAATGTCTATTTTCTGTTGAAGGAGTAGCAATGGAAAATGACGCCCTTTCACCCCAGGTTCTTTTTCAGCTCGGCCCGGTCACAATCACCAGCACAGTTTTGACGACTTGGGCGATTGTTTTCGCACTGACTCTCTGCGCCTGGCTGCTGTCCAGACAGCTGAAAGAACAACCGGGCAAGGCGCAGGCAGTCGCTGAAGGCATCATTGTCACAATCGAGGACGCTATTCGTGCCGTAGCGCCAGAGCATGTCCGGCTACTACTGCCATTTATCGGTACGCTGTGGATCTTCCTCGTAGTCGCCAATCTCTGCGGCTTGCTGCCTGGAGTTCACTCGCCCACCCGCGACCTTTCCGCCACCGCCGCTCTGGCTATCCTGGTCTTTCTATCTGTGCACTGGTTCGGTATACGCAGCCAGGGCTTGCGAAGTTACTTACGACACTATCTGACGCCGAGCCCGATCCTGCTTCCTTTTCATATCATTAGTGAGATCACCCGCACGGTCGCTCTAGCGGTGCGTTTGTTCGGCAACATCATGAGCCTTGAAATGGCAGCTTTATTGATACTACTGGTAGCTGGCTTCCTTGCCCCGATCCCTATACTGATGCTGCATATTATCGAGGCACTGGTTCAGGCCTATATTTTCGGCATGCTGGCCCTAATTTATGTCGCCGGAGGGCTCCAATCACAACAACTGCGACAGCTGCGGCAGGAGGAAAGGGATGACTGACATCAGCTGGTTCACGCTGGGGTCTACAGTATTCGTCGCCCTCGCCATTGCGATCGGCGTCCTCGGGCCTGCCTTTGCGATGGGACGCGCTATCAGTAGCGCCCTGGACGCACTGGCCCGACAGCCGGAAGCAGAGAAATCCATTATGCGCACTCTGTTCATCGGCCTCGCGATGATCGAGTCGCTGGCAATCTATGTACTGGTCATAGCGCTGATTATTTTGTTCCGCAATCCGTTGCTGGAATACCTGCTGAAGTCCTGAACCACAGGAGACACCCTTGGAACTCAGCTGGTCGACCTTTCTGCTGGAGATTTTCAACTTTCTGGTTCTGGTCTGGATCCTCCAACACTTCCTGTACCGCCCGGTAAGAGATGTGATTGCCCGTCGACAGCAGGCGATTGAGGACCGTATTGCGGACGCTAAAGCGACACAAACGAAGGCCGAGGAGATGCAGCAGCAGTATGAATCGCGGCTGGATGACTGGCGTCACGAACAACAACAAGCCAGGGATACGCTGGAGTCCGAACTGCAGGAGGAGCGCCAGCGACGGGAAAAGGCACTGCGCGCCGATCTCAGGGAAGAGCAAAGGAAACTGGAACACCTCCAGCAGCAGCAGAACCTGGAGATGCAGCGCCAGCTGGAAAGTCGGGCCCTGAAACAGGGTGGGGAATTCGCCTCGCGAATACTGTCAATGTCAGCTGGCCCCGAGTTGGAATCCCGGTTCAGCCAACTGTTACTGGACGGTCTCGGCAACCTTTCAGCAGCACAGGCGAAGGCCCTGCGTTCTGAAATCGGCGTGGCAGATGCCACGGTCGAGGTTGCCAGTGCCTATCCCCTTGGCCAGGACCAACGTAACACGATCAAACAGGCTCTTGAGGAACTGCTGCAAAGGCCAGTCAGTCCCGATTTTGTTCAGGCTCCCGAGCTTCTGGCCGGCTTCCGTATCAATCTCGGCGCCTGGGAACTGGGTGCGAATCTGCGTGATGAACTCAGGGGTTTTGCCCGGCTCGCCGTGGCATCTCCAGGTGCCGAGCATGAATAGTGAGATTCTGGAGAGGCGTGAAAACTGGCTCAAGGACTACTTGCCACAACTTCGTATCAGCGAACAGGGCCGGGTCGTTTCGGTCGGCGATGGTATCGCCTGGGTCACCGGCCTGCCAAGTGTTGGCATCGACGATTTGCTGGATTTTGATGACGGCAGCCGTGGACTTGTATTTGACCTGACACCATCACTGGTGGGCGCAGTCCTGCTCCAGGAAACCAAGGCTTTGACAGCGGGCACGGTGGCACGGCGTAATCAGAAGCCACTGGGTATCGGCGTTGGCGACTCCCTGCTGGGCCGGGTAATTGACCCTCTCGGCAATCCGCTAGACGGCGAGGGGACGCCACAAGGGACAAGCTGGGCGCTCCTGCTAAGAAGGTCCCCGCCGATTATTGAGCGGGACTTTGTTCGCCAACCCCTCTACACCGGTAACAAGATCCTTGACACCATGATTCCCATTGGCCGCGGTCAGCGGCAGCTCATCGTTGGGGATGAAGGACTCGGCCGCAGCGCCCTGGCTCTGGACTCAGTTGTCAATCAGAAGCAGCAGGAGGTCCGTTGTATCTATGTCCTGATTGGCCAGAAACGCTCCACCGTGGTCGGCACTATCAATCTGCTGCGGAAAACCGGTGCCCTAGGATACACCACGGTGGTCGTTGCCGAGGCCAGTGCGCTGCCGGGGCTACAGCATCTGGCGCCATTCGCCGGCTGTAGCATTGCCGAACACTGGATGCGGCGGGGCCAGCACAGTCTGGTGGTTTACGACGATTTGTCGACCCATGCCAAGACCTACCGGGAATTATCCCTGCTGCTTCGTCGTCCGCCAGGCCGGGAGGCATTTCCCGGTGACATCTTTTCCGTTCATGCCGGGCTGTTAGAGCGCTCTACCAGCCTGAATAGTGATAATGGCGGCGGTAGTATGACTGCGCTTCCCATCGTGGAAACGAAACTCGGTGAGCTTGCCTCCTACATTCCCACCAATCTGATTTCGATCACTGATGGTCAGGTTTATCTCGATCGCGAGCTCTTTACCGGCGGTTTTCGTCCGGCAATTGATATCGGTAAGTCCGTCTCTCGTATCGGTGGTCGCGCGCAGCACCCGGCAATCAAGCGAGAAGCGGGCCGTATGAAGCTGGATTACCTGCAGTTTCTTGAGGTGGAGATGTTTACCCGGTTCGGCGCCAAGCTCGAGGCAGGTATGGAGAGAGCAATCCGGCGCGGAAGAGTGTTACGGGAAATTCTGAAGCAGGACCGGCTCTCCCCGTTGCCCATCGAGTTTCAGCTGGGATGGATGGTCGCCTTCAATGATGGCCTGCTCGATGATGTAAAGCAGGCCCAAATACCAGCGCTCCTGGACAAGTTACTCAAGCAGATCAAAAGCAGCCGACTCACACTGGATGATGACAGGGATCAGTGGCGGCAACTGGCCGAAGGCTGGCTACAGAAACCCGCGGGACCGAAGTCTTGAGCCAACGGCACCAGCTTGCACGTCACAGACACCGCCTGAGCGAGGCGCGCCAGATCATGAGTGCCATGCAGTCCCTGGCGTTCATGGAGTCGCGAAGGCTTCGGGGATTTCTCGAGATTCAGCAGCAGGTGGTACGAGGTATCGACCATTGTGCTGCGGATCTTTTAGGCTTTTTTCCGGGGGTCCAGCCTGCACCACCGGAGCGAACGTTGCTCCTCGTCGTCGGTTCCGAACGAGGATTTTGCGGAAACTTCAACGAATCCTTAATCCAGAGCCTGGAAGACACCCTGGGCCCCACCTATGAGGGCTTCGTGGCCTGCGGACACAAACTCTGCAGCCGTGTCGAGCGACATCCGCAACTACTGCAGACAGTGGAAGGTGCTGCTTTGATGGAGGAGGTCGACGGCGCTCTCAAACGCCTGACCGCTGTGCTCGCCGGTCAGGGCACGAGCTCACACGCTCTGGGGCTAGAGGTAATTTACCAGGATCCCGACGCTCAGGAGCCGGTTACCCGCACATTACTGCCGCCGTTCCAGAATCGTCCAGCGACTGTGCCGCGCGTTGGTTATGCTCCCGAGATCTATCTTCCGCCGGCGGAGTTGCTGGGAGAACTTGCCCACCACTCCCTGTTCGCGACGCTGCATGAGATTCTCTACCGGTCCTTGATGGCAGAAAACCAGCGCCGCACACGTCACCTCGATGGAGCCGTCCGGCACCTGGACCAGTCACTGGAACGACTCACTTATCGCGACAACCAGCTGCGTCAGGAAGAAATCATCGAAGAGATCGAAGTCATTCTTCTGAATGCAGATGCCACCGGGCTTTCGCCGAAGGAGGAGTAGCTTTGGGAGAGCTTGGATGGATTATCCTCGGCAGTCTCCTGATGAGTGCCATAGCGATGATCGGCAGCATCACGGCTCTATTAAAGGATCAGACCCTGGAGCGCCTGCTGCTGCCACTGATCTCACTGGCTGCGGCAACACTACTGGGCGGTGCCTTTTTCCATATGTTGCCGGAAGGCGTAGCGAGCATGCCACCTCTGACAGCGGCGGCATGGGTAGTGACCGGCTTCAGTGCTTTTCTGTTGATGGAGCAACTGTTGCACTGGCATCACTCCCATCAGGGCAGCCGCCCCCGCGGTGAACCCAAATCCAATCAACCGCCGGTTACCTACCTGATCTTGATTGGCGATGGTATACACAACCTGATCGGTGGACTGGCGATTGCCAGCACTTTTCTCATCGACCCGCGAGCAGGGTTTTCCGCCTGGATTGCTGCAGCGATGCATGAGATACCGCAGGAACTCGGAGATTTCGGCGTGCTGGTGCATGGCGGATGGTCCCGTCGGCGGGCGCTGCTGTGGAACCTCCTGTCTGCGCTCACCTTCCCGTTAGGGGCCCTGGCGGCTTACGGGCTATCCAGTCAGTTTGATGTAACCTGGCTCATGCTGTTCGGGGCTGGCAACTTTATCTATATCGCTGCTTCGGACTTGATCCCCGAAATCAAGCAACAGGATCGCTTTGGCAGGGTTGCAGTGCACTTTGGATATTTTGCCGCGGGCCTGGCGCTGATGTATGCGCTCGCCTGTTGCTTTTGACCGGGCATAGATCAAGACCAGCAAGCAGGCTACCGAAGCACCGCAAAATCTAGATGAGCCACTGCGGCGAAAATACCATCACAATACCGAGCATAACCATGGTTAGCCCGCTGACCAGTTTCAGCCAGCGGCCAGCACCCATGGAGAGTTTGCGGCTACTCAAAGCAATGACGGCAATCGTCACCATCAGCGCATCGTCCGCGATATAGGCAAGAATATAGAGACCCAGGTACCCGTAATAGGCGGGCGCACTCAGCTGCTGCTGCGCCAGTACAGAGGTATAGATGGCCGGCAGCCCGGCGGTACAGAGCAACTCGATAAAATTGACGATAACGGCCAGTACAGCGACACCAACGAGGGACGAGAGCAGGGTATTGGCCTGCAGCACTCCGCGCAGCCGGGCGAAGATTCCTGGTTTCGCCGAGTCCGGAATCGCCAGAGTGAAACCTTTCGGACCTGCCTCAGGCATCAGGAAATCACGCACGTTGAGTATGCCAATGACAAGTGCGAGGACTGCCAGCAGCCAGCGTACCAGTGACGAAAAGCCAACCAGCAGGAAGAGATTTAGCCACGCGGCCATAAAAGCAAAGTAGACCGCACCGCTGACCAGTACGAAGGTGCCTGCTATCAGGGCCATACGTCGGCGGTCTTGCAGCCTGACAAGCAGGGAAAGCAGGAACAGCAGCACCCACATGGCACAGGGGTTGAAACCATCAATCAACCCCAGGGTCAGGGTAAAGAGAGGCAGACCGAGGCTTGAGACGCTGAGTTCACCGAGCCCCGGCGCTTCGGGCTTTCCCGGCGGGCCGGCACCTCCACCATCGACCAATTCTGCGAGTCTCGGGCCGGTAACTTCGGGGCTGACAAAACCCACCAGGACTCGCCCCTCGATAACAAATGTCGGCACGCCCGGTGGCCACTCACCGGCGCGACGGGAATGACGAGCGAGGTCTTCTCGCGCCCTTGGATCCGTATCCAGGGAGCGGTAAACAAGTCGGAGGTCAGGGCGGTCACGCACAAAGGAAGGCAGATACCGTTTTGCTGCGGCGCAGTGCGGGCATCCTTTGCGAACAAATACTTCCAGCACCCGGGGCTCAGCTTGTTCGGCAGAGGACACTTGAGGAAAGCTGGCTGCGGCAAAAAGCAGCAACGTCACCAGTAGAAGAAGACTGAAATTCGACTGCGAGCCAGAGCAGGGGGACCGGGGTGGTAGTGATCGTGACGGCTCGCTGTCCGCCTTTCTGTGCTTCATCAGGCCATGGCCGAATTCAACCGTTGGCCGATGCACACCGACGGTACCGGTATTGGCAGGCAGCCGACTGTCAGCCCCCGGCTTGAATGCATGCAGAATGACACCGCACAGCATGATGTTTGGTTATTCACCGGAGATTCCGCTATGGAGGTTGGCAACCAGGTAGTCGACGGCACCATTGACACTTTGCAGCATTGGATAGTCCCGCTCTGGGATATCCATCTGAAACTCGCGACCGATGGCGATGACAAAATTGAGAAAATCCATCGAGTCGAAATCATACTGATCCCGCACCGGAATATCCGGGGCGAGTGCATTCTGATCAATGTCCGGTGCCACCTGCAGCAGTTTCTCCAGCACCAAACTGCTGATTTCATTCCGCGTCATAGTTTTTCCGGCTCCTGTAGCAACCGGTCTATCTCGGCCAGGAAGATTGCACCGCGATGCCCATCACTGGCGCGATGGTCTGCGGCCAGGCTGGCGCAAATGATTTGCCGGACTGCGGGTTTCCCATCGACTGGACGCACTCTCTCAGCTACAGACCCGAATCCGACAATGGCAAGCTGCGGGGGATGGATAACCGGAAAGACAACTTCCACACCCTGATCACCAAGGCTCGATATTGTAATGGTGGCACCCTCGACTTCCGAGCTACGAAGATGGCCAGTGCGAGCCCGATTGACCAGATCCGCGAAATCCGGCATCAGACTGTCCAGGGGTTTGTCCTGAACCCCACGCAGCACAGGGACTACGAGACCGCCGGAGCGCAGAGAGATGGCGACACCGAGGTGCAATTCAGCGGATATCTCTGGTGCAGCATTGCGATAGTGGCCATTCAGCTCTGGAACTTTTTTCAAGGCTCCGGCCACAGCTTTAAGGAGCGGAATAACGTACAGCATGCGTTCCTCGACACCCTTTTTGGCGTTCCGCTCCTGCAGCCATGCCAACATTCCGGTCACGTCGATACTCGTCGAGAGGTAATAATGGGGTATCTCACGCTTCGAGCGGCTCATGGCAGCAGCGATCGCCCGCCGCATACCCGCCTCCTTCGGCTCCGGCGGTGCGGCGGGACCGGCATAGCGCTCGATATCCTCCAGTGTAATGGCGCCATCCGGCCCACTGCCGGTAACCGAAGCCGGATCCACCGCCAGTTCGCGGGCACGCCGACGTGCAAGCGGTGATATCCGTAGTCTCTCTAGTTCAGGCTCAGGCTCAGGCTCAGAAGTTAACCCGGCATCTTTATCGGGACCTTGTGCTATCGCGAGCGGCGCAGGTTTGGCTGCAGATTTTATTGTCCTCTCTGTGGGCTTCAGGTCCTGCTCACTGTCCAGTGTCGCCAGCACTGCACCCACAGGCACTTTTTCATCCGGCTGCACCAGCAGTTTGGCGATGGTGCCGGATTCATGTATCTCGATATCGATGATGCCCTTGTCGGTTTCCACTGAAGCGACAACATCGCCTTTCTTTACCACTGCCCCGGGCTGTACGAACCACTCCCGAAGTGTGGCTGACTCCATATCGGCCCCCAGGGACGGAAGGCGAAACTCAGGCATGTTGACCCATCACCTCATGCACCTTCTCAACGATGCTTTCAATCTGTGGCAGCGCTGCCTGCTCCAGGTGCCTGGGGTAGGGAATGGGCACCTCTTCGGTGCAGACACGGGCCAATGGCGCGTCGAGATCGTAAAAGGCGCGTTCCGCAATGCGCATGCCGATCTCCCCGGCAAGGCTGCCAGTGCGCCAGCCCTCGTCCACCAGGACGGCGCGGTGCGTCTTCCGAACTGACGCCAGGATGCTTTCTTCGTCCAGTGGACGCAGGGAACGCAAATCCACGACTTCGGCCTCGACCCCCGTCTTGGCCAGTGCCTCCGCCGCCGCCAGTACCTTGTGAAGGTTGCCGCCATAACTGATCAGGCTGACATCGCTTCCGCTGCGGCGCACCACCGCCCGTCGGATATCCGTGACATGCCAATCCTCCTCGAGCTCTCCCTCCTGGTTGTAGAGCGCGTTGTGCTCAAAAAGGATTACCGGATCGGGGTCGGCCAGTGCCAGTTTCAGCATGCCTCGCATATCTTCCAGTGTGGCGGGAGCAATAACGCGCAGGCCAGGGACATGGGCGTACCAGCACTCCAGGCTGTGGGAATGTTGCGCCGCCAGCTGACGTCCTGCACCCGTGGTCATGCGAACAACGATGGGTACGCTGAATTGCCCACCGGACATATGTCGCAGGGTTGCGGCCGTGTTGACGATCTGGTCCAGGCACAACAGGCTGAAATTCACGGTCATGACTTCCACGATTGGACGCATGCCTCCCAGTGCCGCGCCTATGCCGGCACCCACAAATGCGGATTCAGACAGAGGCGTATCCCGTACCCGCTCTTCGCCAAACTCTTCCAACAGCCCCTTGCTCACCGCATAACAGCCGCCGTACCGACCGACATCCTCGCCCATCAGGAATACACGCTCGTCCCCATTCAGGGCATCCCTGAGTGCAGCGCGCATGGCCTCGCGGTAGGTTGTTTTCATCGTGGCGTCCTTAGTGTTTGCACCTCTGGGTAAACCAGACCTCTGTCAGGGTATTGGTTCTTGCGCGGTGACAGCGTCTTCCGTGTACACATCCCGCAACAAGTCTTCCGTTGACTCCCAGTTTCCCGCCTCGGCAAACTCCACGGCCGCGTGAATCTCTGCATCAACCGAGGCTTCCAGGGTCGTCAGGTCACGGTCTTCCAGCAATTGCTGCGCCTGTAGCTGCGCGGTCAATGTTGCGATAGGGCAAAGCTGCTTCCACTGCTCGACCTCTTCCTTGCTGCGGTAGAGCTCCGGGTCGAACATGGAGTGAGCGCGGAACCGATAGGTGCGCATTTCCAGGAAACCGGGCCGGTGCTTTTCCCGCACTGTTTTCAGGGCCGCACGGATGGCGCTATTCACTGACATGACATCCATTCCATCCACTGGCTGCGAGTCGATGCCGTACGCTTCTGCTTTCGCGTGAATGTCGGTGACCGATTCCGAGCGCGCCAGCGCAGTTCCCATCGCGTAGAGATTGTTCTCGCAGACAAATAGCACCGGGAGCTGCCAGAGCGCAGCCAGATTGAGTGACTCATGGAACTCTCCCTCGGCAGCGGCTCCTTCGCCAAAAAAGCAGGCGGTGACGCCAGGCTTGTCCTGCATTCGATCGGCGAGCGCCAGACCGACCGCCAGGGGCAACCCTCCCGATACGATGGCATTGCCACCAAAGAATCGTGTCCCGGCGTCGAACAGGTGCATGGAGCCACCACGGCCACGACTGCAGCCCTCCACTTTGCCAAACATCTCCGCCATGATGGCGTTCATGGAGATTCCCCGCATCAGCGCGTGGCCATGCTCGCGATACGTGCCGACAAAGGCATCGGTATCTTCCAGCTCGGGAATAGCACCGGCGGCTACCGCTTCCTCACCGGTGTACAGATGCAGGAAGCCGCGGATCTTTTCCTGGCCATAAAGCTCAGCGCAGGTCTCTTCCATACGACGGATGCGCATCATGTCCTTCAGCCACCGGAGGCCCTGGCTGCGGCTCAATCGAGACGGTTCCCGGTTCATTTCCCGCCCTCCAGGGTTGAGGTATCTCCCTCGGGCAGCCCGAGCTCACGGGCCTTCAATAGCCGGCGCATGATTTTCCCGGAACGGGTTCTGGGCAGGTTGTCGCGGAAGGCAATTTCCCTCGGCGCGACCGCAGGACCCAGCCGCTTGCGGGTGAAAGCCAGTAGCTCCCGCTGCAGATCCTCGCTTGCGCTGACGCCGGGTTTGAGAGAGACAAACGCTTTGACGATTTCCATCGCTACCGGGTCAGGCATACCGATTACCGCCGCTTCCGCCACTGACGGATGTTCCATCAGGGCACTTTCCACTTCGAAGGGACCGATCAGGTGTCCGGCAGACTTAATCACATCGTCAGCGCGGCCGACGAACCAGAAGTAACCGTCGTCATCCATACGAGCGAGGTCGCCAGTAAGATACCAGTCACCGCGGAAACAGCGCCGATAGCGCTCTTCTTCGTGCAGGTAGCCGCGAAACATCGAGGGCCAGCCCCGCCTCAACGCCAGCTCTCCCTCCTTACCGGATTCCTCAACCACTGAAAGGGAACCGTCCTCTCCGGCGTCAACAATGGCAGCCTCGATGCCGGGAAGAGGGCGGCCCATCGAACCGGGCCGGACTGGCTGGCTGAGAAAATTGGCGATCATGATGCCGCCGGTCTCGGTTTGCCACCAGTTGTCGTGAAACGGCAGGCCAAAGGCCTCCATCCCCCAGACCACCGCCTCAGGGTTGAGTGGCTCGCCAACACTGGCCATAAAACGCAGGGCCGGCAAATCGAATTTTTGCGCCAGCGCCGCGCCCTGTTTCATCATCATCCGGACCGCCGTCGGCGCCGTGTACCAGACACTGACTTTGTGATCGCGAAGAATGCCGTACCAGCGTTCTGGCTCGAATTCCTCACAGTCAACGATCATGGTCGCACCGATGGTGAGCGGGGCAATGATCCCGTAGCTGGTACCGGTTACCCAGCCGGGATCGGCCGTGCACCAGAAGACATCCTGCGGATGCAGGTCGAGGGCCAGGCGTGCACTGGCGTGGTGGGCGAGCACCGCCTCGTGGACATGGATAGCACCTTTGGGTTTGCCCGTGGTGCCACTGGTGAAATGCAACAGCGCCGGATCGTCCGGTGCCGTTTCTACGGCACTGAAAGTTTCCGCAGCAGCATCCATCAACGTGTTGAAATCCCGGGTGTCTGGGGGAAGTTGCTGAGTAGGGGCTTCTCGAACGAGGATGACGTGCTCCAGCTGAGGCAGGGCATTGCGGATGGGCGCCACTTTGCGTTTGTAGAGCGTCACATTGGTGACCAGCACTTTGGCATCACCGATGGAGAGGCGAGACTGCAGGGGCTCGGGTCCAAATGCGGAAAACAGTGGTGAGAAAACACTACCGCTTTTGAGGGTTCCCAGCGCTGTTTCATAGAGTGCCGGCACCCTTCCCAGCAACGCAAATACCCTTTCGCTCCGGCCCACACCCAGCTGCTGCAGGACATTGGCGAAACGGTTGGTACGGAGCTGGAGATCACCGTAGGTGATGTCGGTGGCGGCCCCATCCCGGTCCAGCCAGCGCAGGGCGACATGATTCCGTCGCTCGCCATTGGCATGACGGTCTACCGCCTCGTAGCCGATGTTCAGCCCGTGAACCTTGCCTCCCTGGAGAAGTTCCCGCTCATGCTCCCAGGTAAAGTGCTCCCGGGCCGAGCCATAGTCCAGCAGATTGGGAATCAGCTCCCAGTCTTCACTCCGCTTGGCGATAACTTTGTCAGACATAATGATCATCCCGGCCATCAGACAACCGGGGTGCTAATGTTGCATTGAGCTTTTCGTGAGCGAGCATCACCTGGTGGGTTCAACCCTATAACGCCAAAAAGCTGATGACCGAAACCCATGACCAAATTCCCTGGCACACATTAAGTGCCGAGGAAGCCACTGCCGCACTCAAAACTGATCCACTCGGGCTTTCCAGTGCGGATGCCGAGAGGCGCCTTGCCAGTTATGGCATCAATCGCCTACCACCGCCACGGCTCCCCGGATTTCCGCGCCTGTTCCTGCGCCAATTCATCAGCCCCCTGATCTACGTCCTGCTGGCAGCAATGGTGGTTTCCCTGCTGGTCGGTGAACTGGCTGACGCCTCATTTATCGGTGCCATCCTTCTGGTCAATGCGCTCATCGGGGCGCTGCAGGAATACCACGCCCACAGGAATGCCCAGGCTTTACGCAAACTGATGGTGAGCCAGGCGCAGGTGATACGCGATGGTGAACCCCATGAATTACCCGCCGAGAACCTCGTCCCCGGTGACCTGATTATGCTCGCCTCGGGCGATCGGGTGCCCGCAGACCTGCGCCTGTTGGCAGCCGAGGGCCTTGAAATCGATGAATCGGTATTAACCGGTGAATCGTTACCGGTCGATAAAAATGCAGAAGCCATCTGCACGCTGAAAGCGCCGGTCGCGGACCGGAACAACCAGTGCTTCGCGGGCAGCCTCGTTACCAGTGGGAGAGCCCGCGGATTGGTCACTGCCACAGGACTACAGACCGAAATGGGACGTTTGAGCCTGAGCCTGCAGGCTGCAGAGGAAGTCAAACCACCGCTCGTTCAACGCATCGAGCGGTTCAGTAAGAAGCTTACGATTGCGTTGCTTTTTGTTGTCGCGGTGCTGGCCGGCATTGAACTCTTGCGGGATACGCCGCCGCTGCTTATTTTCATGACAGTGGTCGCGCTCGCCGTATCGGCAATCCCCGAGGGGCTGCCAATGGCTTTGACCATTGTGCTGTCGGTCGCTACCCGACGCATGGTCCGCCGCCATGTGATCGTGCGCAAACTGGTGGCGGTGGAGAGTCTCGGCTCTTGCACAGTGATCGCAGCAGACAAGACTGGCACCCTGACCAGAAACCAACTCACCGCAAGTGAGGTGGCCTTTCTGGATGAAGAGACAGTGCGGATTGCCGATACCGGCGGGCCCTCTGACGAAGCAGCGCAACGCAACAGGCGCCGACCGCACGTAGACTTTCATTCAAGGCTCGGGCGACTGGTAAGGGCATCCGCGCTGTGCAACGAAGCCGAGATCTATCCATTGGAAAATGGCGAGTGGCAGGCAACCGGAGACACTGTCGACCAGGCACTGCTGATGATGGCTTACGTCAGCGGGCATACCCGCCTCGAACTGCTGGAACGCTATCCACTTGATACGCAGGTGCACTATGAACCAGCTCTCGGATATGCCGCCACACTGCACCAGGAGGATGAGGGGCAGCTGATCTGCGTCAAAGGCGCACTCGAAAAACTGCTGCCGATGTGCAGCCTGATGGCCGCGGCCGATGGTGATACCCCCCTGGATGAAAGCAAAGCCGTTACCATGATGCAGCAATTGGCGCAGCGTGGGGCGCGGGTACTGGCCATTGCCGAGGGGCGACAGTCGGGCCTGAATGCGCGCTCACCGGAAGACCTGAAAAACCATTTACACGACCTGTGCCTGCTGGGCCTGGTAGCCATGGTCGACCCCCTGCGGCCTGAGGCAACCCGAGCAGTGAGCGCCTGCAAGGACGCCGGCATTCGGGTGAGCATGCTCACCGGTGATCATCCCCACACGGCGCTGAGTATCGCCCGTGAACTAGGGATGGCTGATGACAGCTCGAAGCCAGTGACTGGGCCCGAACTGGACACGGCCGAACAAAAAGGCAAAAAGGCCGTTGACGCGCTCACTGCAGGCGCGAATGTGTACGCCCGAGTCTCACCGCAGCAGAAGCTCACGATCGTGCAATCCCTACAGCGCCAGGGAGAGTTCGTCGCTGTGACCGGGGACGGGGTCAATGACGCCCCTGCGCTGCGCAGCGCCCACGTGGGTGTAGCAATGAGTCAACGCGGCACCGAGGTTGCCAAAGCTTCCGCGGATCTGCTGTTGACGGATGACAATTTTGCCTCTGTAGTTTCTGGCGTCGAAGAGGGCCGCATCGCTTACCGAAATATCCGCAAAGTGATTTTTTTCCTGATCTCCACCGGCGCTGCAGAAGTGGTGCTGTTCATCCTGTCCACGGCCTTTGGTTTACCGCTACCGCTTACGCCGGTACAACTGCTCTGGCTCAACCTGGTTACCAACAGCATACAGAGTATCGGGCTTGCACTGGAGCCAGGGGAGGGGGATGAGATGAAAAAGCCTCCCCGGCCACCACGGGAATCCATGTTTGATCCACTGATGCTGAGGCGCGTCATCCTCTCCGGGCTGGTGATGGGAGGCCTCGCATTCCTGACTTTTGTCTGGCTGCTCGAACAGGGCTGGAGTGTGGAGTCGGCCCGCAATAGCGTCCTTTTACTGATGGTACTGTTTGAAAATGTGCAGGTTTTTAACAGCCGCTCGGAGATCCGCTCGGTCTTTCGCCATCCACTGTTCAGCAACCAGGTCCTGCTGCTGGGCACGCTCGCGGCGCAGGGTCTGCATATCGCGGCCATGTACTCACCACTGATGCAGACTGTTCTCGGCGTGAACCCCGTCAGTGCGGGGCACTGGGTAACGTTACTGATGATCGCCCTGCTGCAGCTCGCTGCCATGGAGCTGCTACTGCTCGTTTCAGGGCGCCACAGCCGACTTCAGGTCGACCCACGCCAATCAACCAGCTAAAGGCGTTGTTTCAGGATGAGTGTGTGTGGAACAAATCGTCACAGATCCCGCTCCAGGGCCGCCACTCGCTCGAGCGTCTTTAAGAGCGCATCCGGACTGAGGCTGATGGAGTCAATGCCCTGACGCACCAGGAACTCCGCCACTTCCGGATAATTGGATGGAGCCTCCCCGCAGATACCAGCAGGAATGTCGTTTCGATGGGCACCCTCGATCGCCTGTTTCATCATTTCCATTACCCCTGCATCCCGCTCATCAAAATCAAAAGCGACTATGTCCGAATCCCGGTCTACACCGAGAACCAGCTGGGTCAAATCATTGGAGCCAATGGAAATGCCATCAAAAACCTGACTGAAGGCATCTATCTGTACGACGTTATTGGGAATTTCACACATTACGTAGATCTCAAGGTCATTTTCACCGGCCTTGAGCCCATGCGCTCTCATCGTCTGCACGACCTGTTCGCCTTCACCGACCCTGCGACAGAAGGGGATCATCACCTTGATGTTGCTGAGCCCCATTTCCTCCCGTGCTCGTTTCAGGGCCGCGCATTCCAACGCAAAGCCATCGGCATAGGCCTCATGGGCGTAGCGCGACGCCCCGCGGAATCCCAGCATCGGGTTTTCCTCGTGGGGCTCGAAGCCACCACCACCAATCAGCCGCGCGTATTCGTTGGTCTTGAAATCCGAGGTCCGCACAATCACAGGGCGCGGGTAGAAGGCAGCAGCAATGGTACCAATGCCCTCTGATAGCTTTTCGATAAAAAAGTCCGCGCCGGAGCTGTGATTGCTGGTGAGTGCGGCGAGCGCCGCCTGTGCGTCCGGATCGTCGACCCGCTCGGGGTGCGCGAGCGCCATCGGGTGGGCCTTGATGTGCTCGTTGACAATGAACTCCATCCGCGCCAGTCCAACGCCGTCACAGGGCAGGGCGCTTAGCCGAAAGGCCTGGTCCGGGCTGCCCAGGTTGATCATCATCCTGGTCCTGGTCCGCGGCACATCGTCCAGCGCGATGGTACTGACCTCATAGGGAATCTCGCCATCGAAAACCTTTCCAACATCGCCCTCAGCGCAAGTGACGGTGACGGGCTCACCGGCAGGCAAGGCTCCGCCAGCATTCCCGATCCCCACTACCGCCGGGATGCCGAATTCCCGCGCCACAATCGCAGCGTGGCAGGTTCGTCCGCCTCGTTCCGTAATCAAAGCGCTCGCGCGTCGCATCGCCGGACCCCAGTCGGGGCTCGTGCTCTCTGCGTAAAGCACTTCCCCATCGCGGAAGTCTGCCAGGCCGGCAGCATTGTCGACTCGCCGAAGCTGCCCACTGGCGATACCAGTACCGATTGCGCGCCCGGAGGCGAGAAGGGAGGCTTTATCTGGCTTTGTGGCAAAACGGAATCGCTTCAGTTGATTGCGCGGCGTCTGGGATGCGACCGTCTCCGGACGTGCCTGTAGTAGATACAGCTGGTGATCATCCCCGTCCTTGGCCCACTCGATATCCATTGGGGAATCTTCGCCACGCTGCTGGCTGTAGTGGGCTTCAGTCTTTAGCGCATAATCCGCCAGGACCAGCACCTCATCGTCGCTGAGACTATATCGCTGGCCGCGCTCTGCCGGTGTGTCCAGATTATGGAGCTCCTGACTGTTAGGATTTTCGTCGCAGGTGAGCATCTTCTGCTTGGCACCCAGATGACGACGCAAAACACAGCGATGTCCCTGTGCGAACGTGGGCTTGTGGACGTAGAACTCGTCTGGATCAACGGTTCCCTGGACAATATTCTCTCCGAGTCCATAGGCCGAATTGATAAAGACCACATCGCGAAAGCCGGTGTCGGTATCCAGCGTAAACATGACGCCGCTAGAGGCCCGGTCGGCCCGCACCATTTTCATTACGGCGATGGCCAGATAGACCTTCAGGTGATCAAAACCATTGCGCTCCCGATAACTGATCGCGCGGTCGGTAAACAACGAGGCAAAGCAGCGTCGGCAGGCATCCAGAAGGCCATCCAGATTACCGATATTGAGGAAGCTTTCGTGTTGGCCGGCGAAGCTCGCCGAAGGCAGGTCCTCGGCAGTGGCCGAGCTGCGTACCGCAACCCTGAGCTCCGCGCCATATTCTGCGCAAAGGGTCTTGTAGGCGTCTGCAATTTCCAGCCTGACTGGTTCGGGAAGTCCTGCCTCGTAGACCAACTTGCGTGCGGCGGCGCCAATTTCGCCTAACTGCCGCTCTTCCCCGTTCCCAGCTTTTTGTATGAGCGACCGCAATGGTTCCCATAGATCCGCCGCATCCAGCACGGCCCGATACGCGTCTGCAGTGACGCTGAAACCATTGGGAACCCGGATCCCCTGTGAGGCAAGGCTCTGGTACATCTCACCCAGAGACGCGGCCTTGCCACCGACGGCAGCAATATCATCAAGAGAGGTATCCGCGAACCAGCGGATAAATCGCTGTGGTGCAGACATATGGGTCACCGCCAGGCTTAATGTTTAAAGGTCCACGCTACGCCACAGGCGCGCCCCGCTCGCCGTGCGGGCGGGGCAGCCACGAGCGGGGGATTCGGTCAGGGAGTATGGAGCAAAAGCAAGGGTGGCACGCTTCAACCGCACTAGAGGCGCATTGTGTAGATCACCTGAGTGTGATCGTCAGGGTCCACCTTGCACTGCCATCCCATATTCCTCGCCACTTCCTGCAGTTTGTGATTCTCCGCTGAATCAATGGAGTAGAGAAGGGGGATGCCCCGGGCCCGGGCCGACTCGACCAGGCGATTGAGTAGCAGAGTGCCGAGCCCCGCTTTCTGCCAGTCATCAGCAACAACCACCGCGCATTCTGCTGATTGACCGTCAGGATCCAGCGCGTAGCGGGAGACGCCGACTTCTTTCTCTTTGGAGTCATCCTCAGCGATGGCGATAAAAGCTTCCCGCTGCTCGTGGTCGATATCCGTTAAGGCTTCCAGCATTTGCTGGCTCGGTTTGCCAACACCGCCGAGAAAACGGAAATGTCGCGACTCTGCTGACAGATTGGTGATGAATTCCCGCTCCAGCTCCAGGTCACCACTATCCATCGGTCGAATTGTCACCGTTCTATCATTGCGCAGTTTTTCAGTCACTGTCCGCGTCAATGCTTCATGTCGTCCCTGTTCTGACATTGTCGCCAGTCTCCTCTCGCTCTGGGCTGCCGCTTTCTACAATCAGCCTCAATAATAGAAGGCCCTGGTTGTGGGCAACCAACCAGATTGATTCTTTACGCGCAGGATTCAGCCAGGGGGTGCCACCAAGGTGTACAACTTTGTACTGCAGGCAGACGATCTCGACACACTGATTCAGGTGGTCCGCGATGAGGGCTATCAGGTCGTGGGCCCAGTCCCTCGCGAAGGCGCGATCGTCTACGGACAAGTCAATAGCGCAAGCGAACTCCCGCGGGGCTGGACCGACGAACAGGAGAAGGGGCACTACCGCACGAGGCGCCGCAACGACAGCGCCTTCTTCGGCTTTGCCGTAGGACCTCACTCCTGGAAACAATACCTGCAACTGCCCGACAGGCAGGTGTGGCGTGCACGGCGTACCGATAACGGGATCCAGGTGACAGAAATCGTGGATGAAGCGCCAGCTGTTGCATTTCTGGGCGTGCGCAGTTGCGAACTGCATGCCATGGCCATACAGGACCGCGTTTTTATCGATGACCACTATCGCAACGACAGTTACGTCAATCGGCGGGCCAATGTTTTCACCATCGCGGTCAACTGCACCTCAGCGGCCGCGACCTGCTTCTGCTCCTCGATGGAAACCGGACCTGCGGTGACGCTAAGCAGCGATCTGGCCATGACCGAAGTCATTGACGGGCAAGACCACTATTTTCTTATTGGCAGTGACTCCTACCGGGGTAGTCAGATTCTTGGCAAGCTTCCGGTTGTGCCAGCTAATGCCAGGCAGCTGGAGTTGGCCGAGCAAGCCATCCAGAAAACGGTAGAGACGCTGGAGGCCGGACCGCGCAGTTTTGACAGCAGCGACCTGAAAGAGCTGCTCTATCGCAACCTCGAAAGCCCCGCCTGGGACGAAGTCGCAGAGCGCTGCCTGTCGTGCGCCAATTGCACCCTGGTTTGCCCTACATGCTTCTGCTCCACGGTAGAAGACCGCACGGACCTCGAAGGTCAGCAGGCTGAACGGCGGGAGCGCTGGGATTCATGCTTTACTGGCGACTTCAGCTACATCAGTGGCGGCGCGGTGAGGCCGGATACCCGTTCCCGCTACCGTCAGTGGATGAGTCACAAACTGGCCACATGGCACGACCAGTTCGATTCGTCCGGCTGTGTCGGGTGCGGGCGCTGTATTGCCTGGTGCCCGGTCGGTATCGACCTGACAGAACAGGTTGCCCGTATCAGAGAGCTGGAAGCCGAGTGAAAACGATCGCCGAACGCTTGCAGGAACATGGTTTCTTCCAGGGGCTGCCCAGGGAGCAGCAGAACTTTATTGCCGGGTGCGGGGAGAACAGTGTCTTTCAGTCTGGTGATTACCTCGCACGGGAGGGCGAGCCTGCCGACTACTTCTTCCTCATTCGCAGTGGTCGCGTCGCGGTGGAAACCTTTGTGCCAAACCATGGCGCGCTTTGTCTGCAGACACTGGAAGGCGGAGATATCTTTGGGTGGTCATGGTTATTCCCCCCGTATGAGTGGACATTCGACGCCAGGGCACAGGACACCGTCCATGCAATCCGACTGAATGGCAAGTGCCTGCGGGAAAAATGCGAGGCGGAGCCTGCGCTGGGCTTCGAGCTGCTGAAGCGTTTTGCCCGTATCACCACTGCGCGACTCAAGGAGGCTCGGATACAGTTGCTGGATCTGTACGGAGACAGGCCACCGGCAAACCCGGGGGCAACGTGATCCCTCGCATCTATCGTATCGAACGACGGACGGAGGAATATCCAGGGGCTTTCACCGTCCATCTCGCCCCCAACGGGGAAGATGTCGTAAGCCACGACTTTAGCCCTGGCCAATTCAACATGCTCTACGCCTTTGGCGCCGGCGAGGTAGCGATCTCGATGAGCGGCCAGGCGTTGCCGGGTCGCAGCCATACCGTACATACCATCCGTACCCGCGGGATGGTCACCTCGGCCCTCGCAAGGCTGCGTGAGGGTGAAGAGATCGGGGTGAGGGGCCCGTTTGGAAGTGGCTGGCCCCTGGCCGAAGCGGCCAACAAGGAGCTTCTCGTGATTGCCGGCGGTCTGGGTCTCGCGCCACTACGTCCGGTCATCTACCACCTGCTGAACCAGAGCAAGCCGCGGCCTATCCCCAGATTCCGGCTCTTTTACGGTGCCCGGCGACCGGAAGAGATGCTGTATCGATCAGAGCTTGAAGCCTGGAACCGAGAGATGGAAGTGCAGCTGAGCGTGGATCACGCAGACCCATCCTGGCACGGCAATATCGGCGTGATTACCAAACCCGTGAGCAGTGCAGATTTCGATCCCAAAGGCTGCGTTGCATTCCTTTGCGGGCCCGAGGCGATGATGCGATTTTCTATCCAGGTCCTCATGGAGAGAGGGGTTTCGCCCGCTGACATCTACATTTCCATGGAGCGCAACATGAAGTGCGGTACCGGGCTGTGCGGCCACTGCCAGTGGGGCCCGAATTTCATTTGCAAGAACGGGCCGGTCTTCCGCTACTCCGATGTGCGGAACTGGCTAGGGATCCGCGCACTCTAGTCGAGCGGCGCCAGGGGAGCGCGATATGGATAAGGCAAAGCTGGCGGTATGGAAGTTCGCATCCTGCGATGGCTGCCAGTTGAGCCTGCTCGACTGCGAGGATGAACTCCTGCAGCTGGCCGACACCGTAGACATTGCCTACTTCAAAGAGGCTTCCAGCCGGGAAGCAGAGGGTCCCTACGACCTGTCGCTGGTGGAGGGCTCCATCACCACCGCTGCAGACCGGGACCGGATCCGCGAGGTGCGCAGGCAGTCGCGGAACCTAATCACCATTGGCGCCTGTGCCACAGCGGGTGGCATTCAGGCACTGCGTAATTTCGCCGATGTGGAGGAATTCACCGCAGTCGTCTATGCCGAGCCGCAATACATCGCCACACTGGGAACCTCCACGCCGATCAGTGCCCACGTGTCGGTGGACTTCGAGCTGCAGGGTTGCCCAATCAACAAGCGCCAACTACTGGAAGTCATCAGCGCCTTCCTGCATCGGCGCCCGCCACAGATCCCATCCCACTCTGTCTGTATCGAATGCAAATTACGCGGCAATGTCTGTGTTTGGGTCGCACACGGTACACCCTGCATGGGCCCCGTGACTCATGCAGGCTGCGGGGCAATCTGCCCGACATACAATCGCGGCTGCTACGGTTGCTACGGCCCGAAGGAGAACCCCAACACTGGCTCACTATCCCATTGGTGGCAGCGAGAGCTTGGGGCAGAAGAAGCCACAGTGGTAGAGAACCTGCGCAACTTCAATGCGGGAGCACCGGCTTTTGAACGGGAGAGCCGACGCTGGACAGACAGGCAAAGCCGTGAGGGCGGCCATGACAAAGAGTAAAAAGAGTAAAACGATCAAGGTCGACTACCTGGCCCGAGTGGAGGGGGAGGGCGCCCTCTATATTCGCTATGACGACAGTGGCGTACAGGATGTCCAGCTCAAGATTTTCGAGCCACCACGATTCTTCGAGGCATTTCTTCGTGGCCGCGATTACATGGAGGCACCGGATATCACCGCCCGGATCTGCGGTATTTGCCCGGTGGCTTACCAGATGAGCGCTCTGCATGCGATGGAAGATGCGCTGGGCCTGACACCGACCCCGGAACTGCGCGCACTGAGGCGCCTGATCTACTGTGGCGAGTGGATAGAGAGCCATGTCCTGCACATTTACATGCTGCATGCTCCAGATTTTCTGGGGTATGACAGTGCGGTAGACATGGCTCGAGATCACCCCCGCGTCGTCCAGGAAGGGTTGCAGATCAAGAAGACAGGCAATGCCATTGTCAATCTACTGGGTGGACGTGAAGTTCACCCCATCAATGTCCGCGTCGGCGGCTTTTATCGCATCCCCACCCTGGAGGAGCTGCACAAGCTTGGCGAGGAACTGCTGACCGCCAGGGGCCTGGCAGAGCAGATGGTACGCTGGGCTGCCTCACTGCCGTTTCCCAAATTCGAGCGGTCGGACGGCGACAAATACGAGTTCGTAGCCCTGACACACCCCGGCGAATACCCGATGAACGAGGGGCGAATCACCTCCACCTGCGGACTGGATATATCCGCCCGGGAATATGACCGGCACTTCCGGGAGGAGCATGTTCCTCACACCAACGCGTTACACAGTCTGCTTCGTGAGCGCGGGCCATATATGGTCGGCCCCATGGCGCGCTACAACCTGAACGCGGAACACCTCTCTGCGACCGCCAAAAAAGTCGCGAGGGAGGTTGGATTCCCCACGTTTTGCAACAACCCCTTCCAGAGCATTGTGGTCCGCAGCATCGAGGTATTACACGCGTTTGATGAGGCGATCGAGATCATCAACCAGTACCGGGCGCCGCAAGCCCCATACATGCCCTCAACAGCACAAGCCGGCACCGGGTATGCAGCGACGGAAGCGCCCAGAGGGCTGCTCTATCACCGCTACAGCCTCGATGAAGATGGCAAGATCACCGATGCCAAGATCGTACCCCCCACTTCGCAGAATCAGAAAACCATCGAGGACGATTTACGCATTATGCTGCCTAAATATCTGCACCTGCCTGAAGACAAGCTACAGGCACAGTGCGAGCAGGCCATCCGTAACTACGATCCCTGCATTTCCTGCGCCACACATTTCCTCAAAATCCACCTGGATCGAAACGGGCGGGACAATCCGTGACAGCCTGGACCATCATCAGTCTCGGCAATCGCTTCCGCGGCGATGACGCCGCCGGGCCCTACGTCCTCGACTGCCTGAAATGCGCTGCGGGAAAGCAGCTGGCCTGTATCGAGAATGGTGGCGATATGCCTCAGTTGCTGGAGGACTGGAAGCACCGCCGGGTAATCCTGATTGATGCACTGATGGACGATTGCCGTCCAGCTGGGACACTGCTGCGCTTCGATGGGCTGCGGCAGGCAATCCCCGCAAGCCTATGCCAGACCTCCAGCCATGGCCTCAACCTCGGTGAAGCCATCGAACTCGGGCGGATTCTCGACGCCTTGCCGCGGCAACTCACCGTCTATGCTATATGCGGCGCCGACTTCGGCACCGGCACACCGCTATCCCCATCTGTGCGAGCAACGGCAGATACCATCGCGCAGGAAGTACTGACACGATATGTAATGGAAGAGGGCGGCCCTCAATGCACGAACAATCCCTGATCAATGACCTGGTGGCAAAAATCCAGGAACTGGCTGCCGCCGAGAACGGCAGGTTGACGATGGCGAAACTGCGACTGGGCGCACTGGCCCATATCTCGCCAGAACACTTGCGCGAGCATTTTGATCATGCCACCGCCGGCACCAGCCTGCAGGGACTGCGCCTCGAGATCCGGGAGCTCCCCGATATCAACCATCCTTTCGCCCAGGACATCATTCTGGAGAGCCTGGAATTCGACAACGACAATGACAGTGAAGGCTGAACGCTGGGCTATCGATATCAATGGCGTCGTGCAGGGTGTGGGCTTCCGGCCTTTCATCCTGCGGCTTGCACAGCACTACGATCTGACAGGCTGGGTTGCCAACAATAGCCAGGGAGTGCACATAGAGGCCCAGGGCCCAGCCGATTCCCTCCGGGAGTTCCTGGACGGAATCCGCAGGGAAAAGCCACCACATGCTGAAATCCTGGAGCTACAGGTGCAGCGCATTGCATGCCATATGGAAGAAGCGTTCAGCATACGCACAAGTAAACAAGGCGGACTCAGGAGCGCCACGCTCCTGCCGGACCTTGCGCCCTGCGATGCCTGCCTGAGCGAAATGTTTGACCCGGCAAATCATCGCTTTCACTACCCGTTCACCAACTGCACTAACTGCGGCCCACGATTCAGCATTGTCGAGAGCCTGCCCTATGACCGGGCCAACACCAGCATGAACTCGTTCCCCATGTGCCCACAATGCAAGGGGGAATACCGTGACAGTGCCAATCGCCGCTTCCATGCCGAGCCCAATGCCTGCCCGACCTGCGGCCCGCAGCTCCAACTTCTGGACAATCAAGGACAGACACTGGCGACGACTGAAGATGGAATCCGCCTCGCGGCTTCCGCGCTGTGTCGGGGTGACATTGTGGCCCTCAAGAGTGTCGGGGGCTTCCAACTACTGGTCGATGCGACCAACACAAAAGCAGTGCGCCGCCTGCGCCGGCGTAAACAGCGTCCCGCCAAGCCATTCGCGCTGCTTTACCCGGATATCGAATCACTGCGCGCTGATTGCCATATTTCAACTCAGGAAGAGGCTCTGCTTTGCAGCCAGGCGCGTCCGATTGTGCTCCTCCGCAGCAAGAAAAAGTCTCTCTCTGGAATCAGCCCGCAAGTGGCTCCGGAAAACCCCAACTTGGGCGCCATGCTGCCCTGTTCGGGCCTGCACCACCTGCTGATGTCTGAATTCAAAAGGCCAGTTGTCGCCACCAGCGGCAACCTGGCCGGCGAACCCATCTGCACAGAGAATGCCGAGGCCATCGAGCGGCTTGGTGGCATTGCCGATCTCTTCCTGGTCCATGATCGGACCATTGTCAGGCCCATCGACGATTCCGTCGCACGAATTATTGGCGGGCAACCGCAGTTATTGCGCCGTGCACGGGGGTATGCGCCTTTGCCAATCGAGCTTCCAGGCCCCGGGGGGGCACAAGGCGCCGGAGATTTACTGGCGGTCGGCGCCAATCTGAAAAACACGGTCGCGATTTGCCGCGGCAGCACGGTTTATTGCAGCCAGCATATCGGCGATCTCGACGAGCGGAGATCCAGCGCAGTATTCGAGCAGACCATCGGCGACCTCACGCGTTTTTACGACCTGCAGATTGAAAGCGTGCTCTGCGACTTACACCCCACCTACGCCTCTTCTCGCTGGGCTGCTGCAGAATCGCGCCCCTACAGGCCAGTGCAGCACCATGTCGCCCATTTTTTTTCCGCCATGGCCGAACACAAGCACCATGGCAGCGCCCTCGGCATTTGCTGGGATGGCACCGGCTATGGGCAGGATGGCGTGATTCGCGGAGGTGAGTTCCTGCTCTGGAATGGTGGCGACCAGGTCCGGCATTTTGCGAGCCTTGCGCCTTTCCCGCTCCCCGGTGGCGATACGGCAATCCGGCAACCGCGGCGATCTGCGGCCGGGCTCCTGCACACTGCATTTGGCACCGCAGCTTTCACACGGTCGACACTGCGGGCACTCTTCAAACCAGAGGAGATCCGTATCATCGCGCGAATGCTCGATCGCAATCTCAACAGTCCGCTGTGTACCAGCGTCGGCCGGCTGTTCGATGCTGTTGCTGCGCTGCTAGGCCTCGCAGGCCAAACGACGTTCGAGGGCCAGGCGGCCATGGCTGTCGAGTTTGCTGCTCAACGATCACGCCGCCTTGAGCATTATCCCTTCGAGTGTATCGAGAATAACGGTGAATGGACCCTGGGCTGGCAACCAATGCTGGCAGCAATGCTCGAAGAGCAGGCAGCGGGCGCCGAAGTGGAAGACATTGCCTCGGCTTTCCAGAATACGCTGGTGGAAATGGTCGTGGCACTTGCCGTCAAAGCCAGTCATGAGCAGATCTTCCTCTCTGGCGGTGTATTTCAGAATCGCGTGCTGACGGAAGCTACAGCGTCGGCGCTCACAGGCCGGGGCTTTGATGTGCACACCCATCGCCTCGTACCACCTAATGATGGCGGCATTGCCCTCGGCCAGATTTACTACGGACGCACGGTGGGTGCCACTGCCAGGCCAGCAGAGGAGGGCAGCACCCAATGTGCCTAGGTGTTCCCGGTCGAATCGAGGAAATCCTCAATAACTCACCACTGCAGCGCAGTGCGCGAGTTAGTTTTGGCGGCATCGTCCGTGAGATCAATCTCGCCTACGTACCCGATGCCCAGACAGGTGACTATGTCATCGTTCATGTCGGCGTGGCGATCAGCGTGGTGCGGGAAAATGAGGCGCAGAAGATCTTTCATGAACTCGAACAGCTGGTGGAGCCGATCACCAGCCGGGGGAACGCAGAGTGAAGTACCTGCACGAGTATCGCCAGCGGGATGCCATCGAAAAGCTGGCGGGAGAGATCCATAAAATTACCAGGGGGCACTGGCGGATCATGGAGGTCTGTGGCGGTCAGACTCACGCCATCGTCAAGTTTGGCCTGAATCAACTCCTGCCAGACAACATTGAACTGATTCACGGCCCTGGATGCCCGGTTTGCGTGACTTCACTGGAAATAATCGAGCAGGCGCTGGCCATCGCCTCGCGCCCTGAAGTCATCTTCTGTTCGTTTGGCGATATGCTGCGGGTGCCCGGTACCAGCAGGGACCTGCTGTCGGTAAAGGCTTCCGGGGGAGATGTCCGCACGCTTTATTCCCCATTGCACGCGCTGACGATTGCAGAGCAAAACCCGGACAGGGAAGTGGTGCTATTTGCGATCGGCTTTGAGACCACGGCCCCGGCACATGCCCTTGCGGTGCAGCTCGCGCATGAGCGCGGTATCAAGAATTTTTCCCTGCTGGTCTCGCATTTCCTGGTGCCTCCGGCCATTGAGTCAATTTGCGCCTCCGAGGAATCCCGCGTGCAGGGCTTCCTGGCGGCGGGGCATGTGTGCGCCATTACCGGCTACGAGCATTACCAGGCCCTCGCCGCTCGATACCGCATTCCGATTGTGGTCACCGGGTTTGAGCCTCTGGACATTCTCGAGGGCATTCTGATGTGTGTCCGCCAGCTTGAAGCGGGCTGCCATCGCGTCGAAAACCAATATACCCGTGCGGTTTCCCAAACGGGCAACGCGACCGCCCGCGCTGCGCTCGAAGCGGTCTTTGAAGTCAGCCCGCAGTGCTGGCGCGGGGTAGGTGACATCGCCGATAGCGGCCTCCGATTGCGGCCCGAATTCGAACGTTTTGACGCCGGCGCAAGATTCCCACTGGAGGCCTCTCCCGGGCGGGATTGCTCGGGCTGCATCAGCGGCGCCATTATGCAGGGACGGAAAAAGCCGGAGCATTGCCCGCACTTCGGCAAACGGTGCCGGCCTGAACACCCCCTGGGGGCGCCGATGGTCTCTTCCGAAGGCGCCTGCGCAGCCTATTTCCGCTACTGCAAACGGAGCGTGGCCAATGAACACTGATTGTCCCCTACCTATTGCCACGGATGAGGCCATCCGCTTGGGCCACGGCAGCGGCGGCGAGCTCACCCAACAACTGCTACGAGAGTTTGTCTTCCCGCATATCGACAACCCCTGGCTTCGTCAGGGCCATGACAGTGCCGTCCTCGCCATCGGCAACAGCAAGATTGTCTTTACCACCGACTCTTTTGTGGTGACGCCGCTATTTTTCCCCGGCGGTGACATTGGCGAACTGGCCGTCTATGGCACAGTCAATGATCTCGCCATGAGCGGCGCAAAGCCGCTATATCTCAGCTGCAGCCTGATCCTGGAGGAAGGGCTAAACATGGAGACGCTAAAGCGGGTTATGGATTCCATGGGGCGCGCCGCAAAATCAACCGGGGTCCAGCTGGTTACCGGCGATACCAAGGTCGTCGAGCGAGGGAAGGGCGACGGGCTCTACATCAATACTGCGGGGATCGGTGTCATTGAGCACCCCGTTCAAGTCTCACCGCAAATCATAGGGGAGGGCGATGCCATCCTGCTCTCGGGAGATCTGGGCCGGCACGGCATCGCAATTATGGCGACGCGCGAGGGACTGGAGTTTGAGATGCCTCTGGCTTCAGACTGTGCTCCATTACACACCGCGGTACAGGATTTATTGCGCCATGGCCTCGAGGTCCATTGCCTCAGAGATCTTACCCGTGGAGGACTTGCCACCGCGCTGGCTGAGCTCGCTGAATCGTCAGGCAAAGACTTGCTCATACAGGAAGCGCAAATCCCCGTCTGCGAATCAGTGGAGGGTGCCTGTGAATTACTGGGCCTCGACCCGCTCTATGTTGCCAATGAGGGGCGCTTCATTGCCATAGTACCGCCGGAACAAGCCGAACTTGCCCTGGCAGCATTACAGGCCAGCCCCGTATCCACTGGCAGCACGATCATTGGGAGGGTCGGAGGGAGGAGTGCCCGGCCGACGGTTATCCTGGAAACTGCACTGGGCTGCGAGCGCATACTCGATCGCCTTGCCGGCGAACAATTGCCCAGAATATGTTGATCGGCTAGCCACAGATAACGCCACTCCGGGATATCAGGCCAGATGCTTTCCAAAAAGCAGAATCAGGGCAAACAAGCCAAATAGAAGCCCCACTAGTAACAGATCAACAGGGTTTGCCTTATCCAACAGGCCGGCATCGCGATCAATCCGCCTTCGCTGCCGCTCCATACGGACATAAGAAAGAAGCACAACCAGCCCGCCGGTCAGGAGTAAAGCCACCTCGGACCAGATCGAAGGCGGTTCATTACCCATCCGGCCAACGACCAGTCCAAAACCGATCACCGCAACCGCCGTCCGCACCCAGGCCAGAAAGGTTCGCTCATTGGCAGCATGTTCTGTGAAATGGGTGGACATCAATGTCTCCAGAGCTCGATTGGCTCACGAGGAGAGTCTAGGTCACCGGTAGCAGTGGAGCTGCTCAAGCGCCACGCCCGGATATGCAAATGCACAATTTAACATAATCTATATTATGCGAACTATGTACTGGTTATGGGGAATGTCAATGTAAGCCCAATGCACACGCATTAGCCCCAATCGCCCCAGCTTAAGCCGTCTGCCAGCTTGTTATCACCTAGGCTTCCTATAACTGGTTAACCGTTAGGATACGATGATGAACAAACCCTACGTAAAACTCGACAAGGATAACGTCGCCGTCTTACTGGTTGACCACCAGGCCGGCCTGATGTCGCTGGTTCGCGACATTGAGCCCGACATGTTCAAGAACAACGTGTTGGCACTGGCAGACCTGGCTGAATACTTCAAACTGCCCACCATTCTGACCACCAGTTTCGAGGAAGGCCCCAACGGTCCGCTGGTGCCGGAACTGAAGGAAAAATTTCCTGATGCGCCTTTTATCGCACGCCCGGGCCAGATTAACGCCTGGGACAACGAGGACTTCGTCAAAGCGATTAAAGACACCGGCAAAAAGCAGCTGCTGATTGCCGGCATTGTCACGGAAGTCTGCGTAGCCTTTCCAGCGCTGTCGGCCATTGAGGAAGGTTTTGAGGTGTTCGTCGTGACTGATGCCTCTGGCACCTTTAACGAGATGACGCGTCACTCGGCCTGGAATCGAATGTCAGAAGCTGGCGCACAGCTAATGACCTGGTTTGGGGTCGCCTGTGAGCTCCATCGCGACTGGCGCAATGACGTGGAGGGTCTGGCTGCGCTGTTCAGCAACCATATCCCAGACTACCGAAACCTCATCACCAGCTACACCCAGCTAACGTCCGGGAAATAACGAGCTGCGCTACGCCGCGGACCGCCGTCTCGGCGCCGCTAGTTGAGATCACCACCGAGTTCGGGGTGTTTTGTTTTCGACGAGGAGATATCAGCCATGAAGGCCCTGCTCCGACTTCTTCTTGCCCTCGGCATGAGCTGTGCGATCCCTGCCCTGGCGGCGCCTGACCTCATTGTCACCAACGCCAAAGTGACCAGCTTTAGTGGCGGCGAAGATCTGACGGCCTTCGCCGTAGAAGACGGCGTTTTCACTGCGGTAAGCAAAGATGCAGAGAGCCTGCTGGCAGACAAAGACAAGAACACCAAAGTGATCGATGCCGGGGGACGGCGCGTGATCCCCGGCCTTAACGATTCCCACCTGCACGTAGTGCGCGGTGGGCGCTTTTATAACAATGAAACCCGCTGGGAAGGTATAGACAGCCTGGAGGAAGCCCTGGCGCTCATTCGCGAACAGGCCAAGCGCACCCCTGAAGGACAATGGGTACGCGTCGTCGGTGGATGGACGCCATACCAGTTCAAGGAAAAGCGCATGCCCACGGTAGAGGAGCTCAACGAGGTCGCACCGGACACCCCCGTTTTCGTGCTGTTTCTCTACTCCGGCGGCCTACTGAACAATGCCGGCATGCAGGCGCTCGGCATAGACCGTGACAGTGTGGCACCCAAGGGCAGCCGGTACGAGCGGGACGCCGATGGCAACCCGACCGGACGCCTGATTGCCGACCCCAACCCGATGATTCTGTATCGGACCATCGGCGCCCTCCCCCCATTGAGCCCGGCAGAACAGTACAACTCGTCGATCCAATTCTATCGACACCTGTTGAGCCTGGGCGAAACCAGCGCCGTAGACGCAGGGGGTGGCGGCCACCAGTTTCCCGAGGACTATCAGGCATCCACCAAACTCGCGGCGGAGGGTGAATTACCGATGCGCGTCTCCGCCTTCCTCTTCCCACAGAAACCCGGCGAAGAACTCAGTCAGTTCAAGGTGTGGATGGCGGATTACCACCACGATCAAAATCTGGACAGCGAGCGGAAGAACGGTTATGTGATCGAAGGCGGTGGCGAGTTGCTGGTATGGTCCGCATCGGATTACGAGAACTTCACCTCCAACAGGCCCGACCTGAAAGCGCAGGCGGAGGAGGAACTGGAACAGGTGGTGCGGCTGCACCTAAAGAACGGCTGGCCCTTCCGGATTCATGCCACTTACAACGAATCCATCGGGCGCATGCTCGATGTCCTGGAGACGGTCAACAAAACGCAGCCTATCAACAAGGTGCGCTGGGCTTTCGACCACGCGGAAACCGTATCAGACCAAAACCTGGAGCGCATCAAGGCCCTGGGCGGTGGCATATCAGTACAGGCACGCATGGCGTTTGCCGGTGAATACTTCATCGACCGCTACGGTAAAGAGGCCGCTAGACGCGCGCCCCCGATGCGCAAGATGCTTGAACTGGGTATCCCTGTCGGCCTCGGCACTGACGGCACTCGCGTTGCCAGCTTCAACCCCTGGGTGACTTACTACTGGGCGGTATCCGGGCGCACCGTTGGCGGCACCGAGCTGTACGGCCCCGAAAATCGCCTCGACCGCAGGACCGCACTCAAGCTGTTTACTCAGGGTTCTGCGTGGTTTTCCGGAGAGGAAGACAGCAAGGGAGATATTGCCCCCGGCATGGTGGCGGACTTCGCTATTCTTGACCGCGATATCTTCACCGTGGATGAGCGCGAACTCCTCGACACCAGCGCTGAACTTACAGCCGTCAACGGCGAGATTGAATATGCCTCCGATGCCTACCTAGAGTATCGGAAACCACCCTTACCCGCGCTGCCGGACTGGTCTCCGGTCAATCTCAATCCTGCAGCGAAACGTTAATGTTTGCGCCACCTGCCAGCACTTACGAAAGATGCAGCTGTGACGCGCCCCCTTGTAGCGGGTGGTGGCAGGAGGCCTGGGCACACAACCACACCGCCCTTTCCTTTCCAGCAATGAAGCCAGGAGCCATGTCTGGGGTGCAAGCTGTGGACCGAGACGGCGCTTGCTACCTCTCCGCGTTCGACTCTCCTGATGGCGAAGACTGTAAGATCTGAACTGCCCGATGGGGAGGCCCTGCAACGAGGCAGAATATGTAGAGCTGGTGCTTCAGAGGCGCAAGTCACCTCCCCGCCCGACACCACAGCCTATAGGTGCAGCCTGATTCAGGCAGGCATACGCCCGCGGTGGAAAACCGCTCTCGGTTTCATGCCAGTCTTTTTGAGTGGATTCGCATTGGCGGAAATTGGCGAGCCGCCCCCCATCAAGAAGCTGCGCTTTGACGAGGATTACTCCTACCTGCGCGGGATACCGTGGCCACGTCAATGGCCGGACTGCTGGAAGTACATCCCGCTGGGAAACAGTCCCGACAGCTACCTGACCCTGGGCGGAGAGATCCGACAACGTTACGAGTACACCAACAATCCAACCTTCGGTCAGAGCCCACAGGACTCCCATGGAGTCTGGCTCCAGCGCTACTCACTGTTTGGTGATCTGCACTGGAATCGCCACTTGCGCTTCTTCGGCCAGCTTACCAGTGCCCTGGAGACTGGCCGCGCCGCAGGCCCCAGTCCGGTCGACGAAGACGAACTGGAATGGCAAAACGCCTTCTTCGACCTGAGCTCCAATGATTGGAGCGGCGGAACAGCAACTGCACGCATAGGCCGCCAGGAGATTGTTTTCGGTTCCGGCCGAATTGTTGACGTTCGCGAGGGCCCGAATGTCCGGCGGACATTTGATGGAGGACGGGGATTCTTAATCACGCCCAACTGGCGGGTCGATGTGGTGGCTGCACGGCCCAGAGAAGACAGGCGTGGAGTCTTTGATGACAAAACCAATGACACCCAGGCACTCTGGGGCATCTACAGCGCAATGCAGAACCCGCTGCCCTATCCAGGAAACCTGGACCTCTATTACCTCGGCTACGAGAATGAGAACTCGACCTATGTGCAGGGAACCGCCCATGAGGACCGACATTCCCTTGGTGCGCGTTACTGGGGAGAGCAAGACAACTGGGACTGGAACTGGGAGGCCCTGTACCAATTTGGTCATTTCGGTAGCGGCAAGATCAGGGCCTGGACCTTGGCGACAGAAACCGCCTATCAATGGCCTGATGCGCGCTGGCAACCCACGCTAAAACTCAGCGTCAATATAGCGAGCGGCGACAACGACCCCGAAAACAGCGACCTGGGCACATTCAACCCAATCTACCCCCGCGGCAACTACTTCTCCGAGGCGGCAGTTTTCGGCCCCCGCAACTTTTACAACTTCCATACCTTTCTCTACCTGCAGCCCACGGAGCCATTGGCCCTGACCGTGGACTTGAACTTCTTCTGGCGTCTGGAAAAAGAAGATGGGCTTTACAGCCCGAGCGGGCAGATTGTGCGGAGCCCCGACGACAGCGACGCCCACTTTGCCGCAACAGCGCTTTCGCTAACGGCTGAATACACGCTATGCCGTGGACTGGTATTCACAGCGATACACACCTTTGGCATGCCCGAAAGGTTCCTCCGTGAAACTGGCCCTTCGGAAGACCTCAATTTTACCGAACTGACGCTACAGTATCGGTTTTAGACCGACTGCGCAGCGGGCTGCGATTCATTGATGCAGTTTCGGGTAGTCAAAGAGTGCGACGCTGCCGCAGCATTCAGCCAATTGGCGCCAGTGGGCAATCCCCAGGCGAATATGCAGGACTGCGGCGGTGGGAAACTTGGTTAGCCTTTCGCGTGTCAGGTAGTAACCAAGATCCTCGAGCCCCGGATTGTGCCCCACCAGCATCAGGTGGTGCCAGCGGTCATTCTGCTGCAACAACTGTTGTAGCAGCGATTGGCAGCCTGCCGCGTAAAGCTCCGGTACCACCCGCACCTCACCGGAATTGAGTTGCAGCGTGCGAGCTACGGCTTCAGCGGTACTGAGCGCCCGGACGGCATTGCTGGTCAACAGCAGGTCCGGAACGAGGCCAAAATCCCGCACTCTTTGAGCCATGGCCGGTAGGTCCCTTGCGCCACGTCTGCTGAGCGGGCGGTCGAAATCATCCAGAGCGGGATTATCCCAGCTAGATTTTGCGTGTCGAATCAACGTGAGTTTTTTCACGGTCGTACTCGTTCCGTATCCGAGCCCTGCGTACCGCCGCCCGAATAAATCCGCAGGCATCCCGCGAAACAGGGAAAGCCACGCATTGAGCGCGTAACTTTACCCTCCTCGAGCCATCACAACTCGTCGATATCCATCTGGCCTTCCAGCCCCTGAACCCGCCGAATCAGCGACGGCTTCACGATACGGTGTAAGCAGTGATCCCGCACAATCGCAGTCAGGCCCTTGGTCGTGTGTAGCGTAGCCATGTATGCCCTGACCCAGCTGCGCGCATCCGCTTCTGAACGGAAGTCTGCGCAAACGAGCCGCCACAAGAACTGATCCAGACTGATTGAGACCCGCTTAGAGTCTGCATTTCTTCCGTCAATAATGATTGATGCCACGCCGGCCTCGCATAACTATTTATGTAACGACCACATAACAATTTATGTCACCCATGGAAGGTCGCACACCACACTGAAAACATAACTATTTATGGCTCATCTCACCATAAATAGTTATGTGCGAACCTCATAATTATTTATGTCCGGCGCGCAGGATACAAGTGCTATCGATGGCAGGAGCTGGCAGCCCGCACGACGCACATAAATAATTATGAGCGCACCCAGGTCGGTCTTTCTCGGGGCAGTCGGCCGCCCGGAAGGAACCCGTGCGAATCCAGACCAGAGCATGTCCCCACAGTAAACCCGCAACGACCAGGCAACTCCGCCTTGCCCTTGATTTGGATCAAGCTGAGAGAGCCGATGGTGCGGAAAATGTCGCGCCTGCCAGTACAGACTAAATGTGGTAACTCCCATGAGCACAGAGCTTCTCTCCCCCGCCGGCACCCTCAAGAGCATGCGCTACGCCTTCGCTTACGGCGCAGACGCGGTCTATGCGGGCCAGCCACGTTACAGCCTGCGAGTCCGCAACAATGAATTCAACAAGCTGGATAATCTGGCGGCCGCGATCGAGGAGGCTCAAAGTCAGGGAAAGCTGTTTTACCTGGCCAGCAACATCGCACCCCACAATGACAAAGTGCGCAGCTATCTCCGCGACCTGGAACCCATTATCGAAATGAGGCCGGATGCCCTGATCATGTCAGATCCAGGGCTGATCATGCTGGTGCGCGAGCGCTGGCCAGAGCAGGAGGTGCATCTTTCGGTACAGGCAAACGCCGTGAACTGGGCCTCTGTGCGTTTCTGGGCGCGCCAGGGCATCAGCCGGGTGATCCTCTCCCGCGAACTCTCGATCGATGAAATCGAGGAGATTCGCCAGCAGTGCCCGGAAGTGGAGCTGGAAGTCTTTGTGCATGGCGCACTGTGTATCGCCTACTCCGGCCGCTGCCTGCTATCTGGCTACATGACCCATCGCGACTCCAATCAAGGGGCGTGTACAAACTCCTGCCGCTGGGAGTACAACGCCCACGCGGCACGTGAGAACGAAGTCGGCGACCTGATTGCTGTTGAGCCATCTGCCCGGGTTTTCGATCCGGTTAACGCAGGTATTGAGCCGGTGCTGCTGCAGGAGCGCAGTCGGCCCGGGGAATACATGCCCGCTTATGAGGACGAACACGGCACCTACATCATGAACTCCAAGGATCTGCGCGCGGTGCAGCATGTCGCCAGGCTTGTGCAGATGGGCATCCACTCCCTCAAGATCGAGGGACGTACAAAGAGCCATTACTATGTGGCGCGTACTGCTCAGGTATACCGCCGGGCCATCGACGACGCGCTCGCCGGGCGCAACTTTGACATGGGTCTGATGACAGAGCTGGAGCACCTGGCCAATCGCGGCTACACGGAGGGCTTCTACCGACGACACCTTCCCAGCGAATTCCAGAACTACGAACAGGGAAGCTCCACCAATACTGCCCAGCAGTTCGTCGCCGAAGTGCGCGAATCTGACGAGAGCTGGCTGACCCTTGACGTAAAGAACTACTTCGAGCGTGGCGACACCCTGGACCTGATCACCCCTCAGGGCAATCAGCGCCTCAGCTTGCAGGTGCTGGAAGATACCCATGGTCGCTCTATTGAGACCGCCCCGGGCTCGGGCCACGTGGTTCGAATCCCCAAGCCGGAGGGTGTGCAGCTGTCTGCCGACGGCGGCTACGCAATGGTAATGCGCCACCTGAAATAGACGCGACCGAGGCCCCATTTGGCGGACACATCCAGATTGCGCCAACCCAACTATCGCACACAGCAAGCAACTCTCACGCGGCAGGCATCTAGACTTCAGGTTCGAAGTGATCGTCCTGCCCGACCAATGAGAGCTGCCCAGATGAAAGGATATGTTGTCCGCACGCCCGGAGGCCTCGACCAACTCGTAATAAAGGACATTCCGGATCCGGGCAAGCCCGCCCCGGGCCAGATCCGCGTTGCCATTCACGCAACATCGCTGAACTTTCACGATCTACTGGTCGCCACCGGCCAGATACCTGCCGATGACGGGCGAGTCTTGATGTCAGATGGCGCCGGCGTGGTAGAGGCCGTTGGTGACGGGGTGACAGAGTTTGCCGCCGGGGATCATGTGGTTTCCTGCTTCTTTCCCCAGTGGTCCGATGGACTCCCCTCCCCCGCGGTCCATGACTTTAGCGGAACTCCGGGCGATGGCATTGACGGCTTCGCCATTACTCACGCCGTGCGGGATGCGGCAGCCTTCACCCATGCGCCACAGGACTGGAGCCATACGGAGTCCGCCACCATCACCACCGCCGGACTGACCGCCTGGCGGGCACTGATTGTTGACGGTGCAATGAAGGCCGGCGACACCGTTCTCACCCTGGGCACTGGCGGGGTCTCCATCGCAGCCATTCAGATTGCGAAGGCGATGGGCGCCTCAGTGATCGCAACCTCCTCTTCAGACGAGAAGCTTGAACGGGTGAAAAGCCTCGGCGCCGACCATACGATCAACTACCGACAGGAAGAAAACTGGGGAGAAAAAGTACTGGAACTGACGGATGGGCGCGGCGCCGACCACGTCGTGGAAGTTGGCGGCCCAGGCACGCTGGCCCAGTCCATCAACGCCGTTCGCGTAGGCGGGCATATTGCCCTGATTGGCGTCCTGACCGGTATGGCCGGCGACGTCCCCACTGCCACCCTGATGGCAAAGCAGGCTCGATTGCAGGGCCTTATCGTCGGCAGTCGTCGCAACCAGCAGGACTACATCACGGCCCTCAACCAGACGGGCATCCGGCCGATTGTGGACCGAACCTTCGGATTCGAGCAGCTGCCAGACGCCTTCCGTTTTGAGGAGAGCGGCGGGCACTTCGGGAAAATCTGCGTCGAGTGGTAAACGTCAATACGTGTCACTGGCTGTCAGAGAAGAACGGATTGGCATCTCCAAATCTGTAGTGGTAACCCTACGTCTGTGGGGTGCGGATCACCATCAGGCGCTCTTCCGTCATGTCCGCAATCGCCCAGCGAATACCTTCACGGCCCAGGCCGGAGTCCTTGACGCCGCCATAGGGCATGTTGTCCACGCGCCAACTGGGCACATCACCGATAATAACGCCGCCCACATGCAGCTCATCCCACGCCTGCTGGGCTTTGTAAAGGTCGCGGGTAAAGATTCCGGCCTGCAGCCCGAAGGCGCTGTCGTTCACCTGCGCCAGCACCGCGTCGAAGTCTTCGAACGGTGCCAGTACTGCCACCGGCCCAAAAGCTTCTTCCTCGACCACCGCACATCCTTTCGGCACCCCTTCCATTAGGGTCGGGTCAAGCATGGCGCCGTCACGATTTCCACCACACAGCAGGGTGCCGCCCTTCTCGACGCCCTCTTTGATCCAATTGTGTAGCCGGGTCGCCTCCCCTTCGGAAATCATTGGACCAATAAAAGTCTCTTCCTCCTTGGGGTCGCCTTTCTTGAGCTGTTTCGTACGCTCCACCAGCCGTTGCTTGAGTTCATCGTAGATGGCGGCATGACCGAAAATACGCTGGACGCCAATGCAGCTTTGGCCAGACTGGTAAAAAGCCCCGAAAATGAGGCGTTCCACGGCATCGTCGAGATCGGCATCCGCGTCCACTACGCAGGCAGCATTTCCACCCAGTTCCAGCACGACTTTCTTTCGTCCCGCCCGGGCCTTCAGGTCCCAACCGACCGCGGGAGAACCGGTGAAGCTGAGTAGCTTGAAGCGATCGTCCACGGTAAAGAGATCCGCGCCTTCCCGATGGCACGGCAAGACCGAAAAAGCCCCTTTGGGCAGGTCCGTCTCCGCCAGCACTTCGGCGATGATCAGTGCACCGATCGGCGTACGACTGGCGGGCTTGAGCACGAACGGACATCCAGCGGCAATCGCCGGCGCCACTTTATGGGCAGCCAGATTGAGCGGGAAGTTGAACGGAGAAATAAACGAGCAGGCTCCCACCGGCACCCGCTTGACGAAACCACGGTAGCCGCGGGCTCGGGCGGAGATTTCCAGGTTCAGGACCTCACCGTCAATCCGCACCGACTCTTCGGCGGCAACCCGAAATGTATCAATCAGGCGGGACACCTCGCCGCGAGCATCCTTGATCGGCTTTCCCGCCTCGATACAGAGCGCCTCAGCCAGCTCCTCGAAACGTTCCTGGAAGCGTTGCACGCAGTGGTTGAGCACGGCCTGGCGCTCGTAAGGCGGCATGGCGGCAAGCGGTTTTTCTGCCCGAACCGCCCACTCGATTGCGCTGTCGATCACACCGGTGTCTGCCATAGCCACGCGGGTGGCGACCTCCCCGGAGTATTTGTCGGTCACAGCCAGATCGGCGTTGGCGAACACCGCCTTATTGGCAAGGTAGTAAGGATAAGTTTCCCGGAGCACGGCGCCCTCCATTGCTTGGGTGTTTCTTGGCGGCAAACAGCCAAAATGCGCAGGCAGATAGATCTCCGTCAGAGCTTGCGGGCAAGCTCACGAATTTCCTGGTTCAGTATCCGGTCATTGTCGCTGTAATTCACCGGCACATCGATCAAGTGCACGCCGCCCTCGGAAAAGCACTGCTCCAGCAATGGCTTGAACTCCTTGGTTGCGGAAACCCGATGGCCATGGGCGCCGTAGGATTCCGCGTAGGCGACAAAATCCGGGTTGCCAAAATCCAGGCCGAAGTCGTGGTACTCCATTTGCGCCTGTTTCCACTTGATCATGCCGTAGGCATCATCCCGCAGCAGCAGGATGACAAGATCCTGCTTCAGGCGCACGGCGGTCTCCAGCTCCTGGGAGTTCATCATAAAGCCGCCGTCACCACAGATCGCCAGCACCTTGCGCTCCGGGTAGACCAGCTTTGCCGCCATGGCCGACGGCACGCCGGCCCCCATCGTGGCCAATGCATTGTCCAGCAGCACGGAATTCGGCGAATGGGCCGGATAGTTTCGTGCAAACCAGATCTTGTACATGCCGTTATCCAGGGCGAGGATGCCATCCTCAGGCATGACACCGCGGACTTCCTTTACCACCCGCTGCGGACGCATCGGGAAACTATCGTCACCACATCCGTCGGCGATATGTTTTTGTAACGCCTCGCGAATCCGCTTTGCATCCGCAAAGCTCCAGTGCTCCTGGGGCTCAAGGCGCTCCTTCAGCTGCCAGAGGCTGTTGGCAATATCACCGACCACCTCGATTTGCGGGAAGTAGACCGGGTCCACCTGAGCAGAATTGAAGTTGATATGCACCACTTCGGCACCGCCTGGGCGCATGAAGAAAGGCGGCTTCTCCACTACATCGTGGCCGACGTTGATGATCAGGTCCGCCTGATCGATCGCCCGATGCACAAAATCCCCATCGGAAAGGGCCGTATTGCCGATAAAGTGCGGGCCCGACTCGTCGATCACCCCTTTGCCCATCTGGGTGGTGATCGTCGGAATACCGAGCTTGGCGACGAACTCCCGCAGCATTTTGGCCGTCAGCTTGCGATTGGCGCCGGCGCCAATCAGCAGTAGCGGCTTGCGCGCCGCCGCGATTGCCTCCGCCGCCTGACGGATGGCTTTCTCTTCAGCGATGGGTCGACGGGTGTAGCTGGGCTCGAGCACCGGCATGGTGGAGTGCTCACGGGCAATGTCCTCCGGAAGCTCCAGGTGAGTGGCGCCCGGGCGTTCTTCTTCCGCAAGCCGGAACGCCTCGCGCACGTGCGCGGGCACATTGTCGCCGCTGACAATGGTCTTGGTGAACTTGGTCAGGGGCTGCATCATGTCGACCACGTCGATGATCTGAAACTGGCCCTGCTTGGAGCTCTTGATAGGCTTTTGCCCGGTCACCATCACCATGGGCATTGCGCCCAACTGGGCATAGGCGGCCGCCGTCACCAGGTTGGTGGCGCCCGGCCCCAGGGTCGACAGGCAGACACCGGAGTTTCCAGTCAGGCGCCCGTAGGTGGCAGCCATAAAACCGGCAGCCTGTTCGTGACGGGTGACAACCAGTTTGACCTTCGAGCCGCGCAGTGACTCCAAAAGATCCAGGTTCTCTTCCCCCGGGATAGCAAAGACGTATTCGACGCCCTCCGCCTCCAGTGCCCGCACAAACAAGTCAGATGCTTTCATCGACGATTACTCCGCCCTCGGCTGTTTTTTCTTCCCTGCAATTACCTCATTGTCGCTGCACGGCTATGAAACGCAAGCAAAGTGCTGAGGCACACACCAGAGGCGCGGTACTCGCCGCTTGCACACGCTCGAAGAGGGCTAGCCGTCAACAGTCGAGAAAATTGGCAGTATCGGAAGGTACCCCTGCCGAACCTTCGAACTCGGCGAATCGGTTTCCCGCATGCGGCCTTTGCCTGCGGCGCCAGTCAACTGATGGGACTGCAAATGCAGCAGGTTCGCGCGACAGGCTCGTGGTGACAGGCTCGTGGTGATAGGCCGCACAAGCTCGCGGTCTATTCTTTTCAGAGTGGTGCGTTGAACCCTCGAAAGCCCCTATAATCGGCGCCTTTTTACACTTGGTAGGCCGCGCGGCGGACACGGTAGTCACCCGATGTTGGAACAGCTGTTCGAAAACAAACTTCTCCTCTCGGCACTGATGATCGTCTCGATCATCCTGCTGAGAATACTTTTATCACTCCTCTTTGCGCGCTTTACCCGCTGGTCCAAGCAGGACCGTCGGCGTCGCATCAATACCGTCCACAATTTCTCCAACCTGGTGATCGTCATCGGCCTGGTCGCCATCTGGGTATCCGAGCTTAGGGAGTTTGCCCTCTCTATCGCGGCATTCTCGGTGGCCATCGTGCTTGCGCTGCGTGAGCTGGTGCAGAGCCTGGTCGCCAAGCTGTACCAGGCCAATATGCGCTCTTTCCAGGTGGGTGACTGGGTCATGGTTGGCGAGCATTTCGGCGAGGTAATCGATAGCGACTGGCTCAGCACCACACTACTGGAGATCGACCCCCATGGTCTCGGCAGTGGCTACACGGGCATCACACTCTACATCCCCAACAATGTGTTCTTCTCCAAGCCAGTCAAGAATTTCAACTTTATGCGGCGCTATATCGAGCACTCATTCTCCATCACCCGTGAAAACAAGGGAGGCAACCCGTTTGCGGCCAAGGAGTTCCTGCTGGAGCGCATCCGTGAACACAGCGAGGCATTCCACGATGTGGCTGTGCGCTACTGCCAGATGATCGAGCATCGCACCGGAGTCGAGCTGGTTGGCACTGAAGCCAAGATCAGCTTCACCACCAACGAGCTGGGGCATGACGTTGTCACGATCACCCTGTTCTGCCCCCGGGAGGAGGCGCACGAGATTGAACAGCGGGTGACCGAGGACTTCTACAACTTCTGGTACAGCGGCCCGCAGAGCCATTCACTGGAAGATGCCCCGGCCAAGGGCGACAGCTGATTCTATTATTTCGAAGGATTAGTGTATTTTTTTGCGATTTTCTTCCGAATTAGTCAGTGATTGAATAGCGCCATCACTACCAAAAACCGCATTGGAGGTTTTCGATGGCGCAATTACTCAAAATCCAAACCAGCCTGTTCCAGAACAGCGGCCAGTCCTCTCAGCTCGCGGACGCTTTCGCGGCGACCTGGCTGGAGAAGAACCCTGGTGCCAGGGTTATTACCCGGGACCTTGCCGCAGAGCCCATCCCGCACCTGGATCAGGACCGGTTTCAGGCATTCACCACTCCGGCTGAGGAGCGCACAGCAGAACAGAAGGCCGTGGCGGACTTCTCCCAGGAACTGATCGACGAAATCAAGGCTTCTGACGTGCTGGTACTGGGCATCCCGATGTACAACTTCAGTGTCCCGTCCACACTCAGCACCTACTTCGACCACATCGCCCGCGCGGGTATTAGCTTCCGCTATACCGCAGAAGGCCCCGAAGGCCTGCTCAAAGGAAAGAAGGCGGTGGTTTTCATCACTCGCGGCGGCGTCTATGGCGAGGAGCACGCCCAGAGCGCCTATGTACGCCAGTTCCTCGGCTTCATTGGGATTCACGATGTGGAGATCATTCATGCCGAGGGCCTGGCCCTGAATGATGAATCTAAACAGCAGGCGCTGGACTCTGCACGGGAACAGATCGCCCAGGTTGCCTGAGCCAGGGCAGCACTGGCTTGCGCTCCGAAGTGACAGGGCGGCTTGTACGCCCTGTTGCTTTCGGCAGACTCGCACGGGCTTGCACCCAGCACCATAAACCGGAGCAGCCGATATGGGACTGAACGCCATACCCTCTCTCTTCATCGGACATGGCACTCCGATAAATGCCCTGCAAAGCAACATCTATACAGATGCATGGCGCCGTCTCGGTGAGGCCCTGCCCCGGCCCCGGGCGATCCTGTCGATCTCGGCGCACTGGTTCACCCAGGGTGTCCTTGTAACGGGCAATGATCGACCGGCAACGATTCACGATTTTCACGGCTTCCCGCCAGAACTTTACGAGTGTCACTACCCCGCACCGGGTGACCCCGAGCTCGCACGCCATATCCAGCAACACCTGCAGATAGCAGGGGACCAGCCGATCGAGGCCAGCATCAGTAATGACTGGGGGTTGGATCACGGCACCAGGTCAATACTGATGCATCTTTATCCGAACGCCGACATACCGGTGCTGCAGTTGAGCATCGACGCCACCAAGCCAGCGGAATTTCACTTTCAGCTTGGGCAGCGACTGCGGTCTCTGAGACAAAAAGGCGTCCTTATCCTCGCCAGCGGCAACGTCGTCCATAACCTCCAGCGAATTCGCTGGACTCCGGGTGCAACCCCACATTCCTGGGCCAACGAATTCAATGATTGGATACGCGTCAGGCTCGAGCAGCGGGATGCGGACAACCTCATCCACTTCGAGCGCGCAGGGCAGGCAGCCCTGCTGTCCGTGCCCACCGTAGAACACTACCTACCCCTACTCTACGCGTTTGGCGCCAGCAGCCCGGAAGACTCCATACAGATTCCAACAGATGGCGTTGAGCTTGGCAGTATCAGCATGCTTTCCGCCCTCTTCCAGCCCAGCTCTGACCGTTAACCGCGACCCGATCCGCCCGGACTACATTGAATACTGAGCTGAAACCACGAGGGGCAACGGATCCAGCCTATGGGAAACAGATCAGAAGACAACCAAAGGGACACGGAGCATCAAAAGTTTCTCGCGCGAGCGGTCAAACTGGCGCAGGACAACGTGACCAGGGAGGGTGGGCGCCCGTTTGGCGCCGTGCTGGTGAGAGGCGGACGGATAGTAGCCGAAGCGGTAAACACCATCCACCGCAGTGCCGACGTCACCGCTCACGCAGAAATTGAGGCCCTGCGAGCTGCAACAACCGCAGCTGGCAATCACCGGCTCGATGGTGCAGTGATGTACGCCAGCGGCCACCCCTGCCCCATGTGTCTGGCGGCGATGTACCTGAGCGGAGTTTCCGCCATCTATTACGCCCTGAGCCTGAAAGATGCCGAGCCTTATGGCATATCCACCGATGACATTTACCAGGAGCTGGCCAAGCCGCCCGCGAGTCGACAAATCCCCATGGAGCACATCCATGTCATGGCTGCCGAGAAGCTATACCCCAGCTGGAGCCAGACAAAAGCGAATGATGGACCGGCGTAATCAAATCGGCTGAATCGGCTGCAGTCTCACTCCAGCATCTCACTCTATACCAAGCCTGTGTATGCCAGGCCTTTGTCTGCCAAGCCCCCGCCAACCCAAGACAGGAGCTCAGCATAGCCAGCGAAGATGCCCGAAGTGAACTCCTCGAGACCGCAAATGGCAGTCAGATGGTTGCGCTATCGATCACGTAGCGGTAGCGGGCCTTCTTTGCCTCTACGTTTTTCCAGGCCTCGTTGACCTGCTCCGCCCTGATCATCTGTATTTTGGGCAGGACGTTGTTGTCTGCACAGTAATTCACCACCTCCTGAGTCTCTTCCATTCCGCCAATCAGGGAGGCGTTGAAGTTGACCCGGGAGGCCGCCAGCCCCAGGTTATTCACGGTGATCTCAAACTTTTCCGGCATGCCCACATAGGTGAAGTAGCCATACGGCTTCACCATTGCGCTATAAGCCGACACGTCATGCTCGAACGGAATCGTTGAGATCATGTAATCCAGCTTACCCCGATAGGGAGCGAGCTTTTTGGTGTCATCGACCACGATGGCTTCCTTGGCACCAAATGCCAGGATATCTTCGACCTTATCCGGAGATGTGGTGAATGCGTAGACGTCTGCCCCCTTGGAGACGGCCAGCTTGATCGCCATATGTCCCAGGCCGCCGATCCCGGCAACCCCCACTTTCTCCCCTTTCTTGAGGTCGGCCCTGAGAATCGGCGAATAAGTGGTAATCCCCGCGCACAGCAACGGCGCTGCCTGCTGGAAACTGATGTTATCGGGGATGTGGACCACAAAATGGTCTCTGACCACAATGTTCGTGGAGTAGCCGCCCTGGGTAATACCTGTGGGTGAACGTTTATCCGGGTAGCCATAGGTAAAGAGCGTGTCAGGACAATACTGCTCCTCATTGCTCTTGCAGCTTTCACATTCAAGGCAGCTATCGACCATGCAACCGACACCCGCCCGGTCACCCACTTTGAACCTGGTCACATTCTTGCCGACCGCGGCCACTACCCCGACGATCTCGTGACCGGGAACCTGCGGGTATTGCTGGGCGCCCCAGTGACCTTTCATCTGGTGGATATCTGAGTGACAGATGCTGGCGTACTTGATATCAATCAGCACATCATCATCGCCCACTGGCCTTCGCTCGAACTCCCAGGGCACCAGCTTTCCGGAAGTATCGACCGCCGCATACCCTTTGGACTTTATCCTGTTCCCAGATTTACTTTGAGCGAACAGATTGGGAGAACCGGCGAGCAGCAGCGAACCACCAGCCAGGGAGGATCGATAGAGGAATTCTCGGCGGGATTGGCTTTTCTTTATTGTCATAGGGGGTATTCCTTTGCGAATCGAATGATTTCCCGGTCGTTTTGGATATTGGCGCTGCAGGACCGTGCAGGGCTGCTACTCAGCTCGCTCGATGGTTGCCTTCAGGCCGCCGCCCTGCTTGAACAGCTCGCTCCCGGAATCCAACTGTCCAAGACGAATAAGCCCTTTCGAGTGTGAAAAGTCACGGTAGAAAATTGCCAGATTTCCCCACGGCGCGTAATAGGTGATGTCGCCCTCTGTTGGCGCATAGCCACTGGGTGCACCCTCCGTAGAGAGCCGACCAGGAAGATCGCTAATCTTTTCGGTGCCATGGAAATCTTCCATTTCCAGCGTCAGTGGCAGCAGGGCAACGAAGTCGCGGGAGGTCTGGTTATCCTCAATCGTGGCGGCCACTTTTTCAGCCCCCACGGTTATCTGGATCTTCGTCAAAATGGCAACCTCGCTTTCCGGGCTATGTTCAGTGACAGGGCTCGCGGCGGAATACCCTAATACCGCGCTTAGGAAAAGGCCGGCACCAGCCAGCAATGAGAGTGAAAAACCCATCTGCGGTCCCGATCCAGCTTGCCATTTTGTTGATTAGCCCAGGCTTTTTGGGCACATGACCTAATCGAGATACTGCGCGTCGGTAACAGGCTCCAACCATTCAACATTTTTTCCGTCCAATGCCTCCTGAATGGCAATATGACTCATTCCCGTGGTGCTGGTTGCACCATGCCAGTGCTTGTGACCGGGCGGGCACCAGATGCTGTCCCCCGCGTTAATTTCGACACGGGGTTCCCCCTCGCATTGTGTCCAGCCCTTGCCGGAGGTCACGATCAGTAACTGACCGAGGGGGTGCGTATGCCAGTTGGTTCGGGCACCCGGCTCAAAAGTGACGAGTGCGGAAGTGACCCGTGAAGGCTCCTGGGCCTCCAGTTGAATCGGGTCAATGCGGGCTCTCCCGGTAAACCAATCTGCCGGACCCTGAATCGAGTCCTGAGAACCGTTTTTCCTGAGAATCATCCCAGCCTCCTTGCTTTTGCTTTCGCTGTTGGACTCGGTCGTTGCCGAAGCCGTCATGGTTAAAGCCATTAAACCGGCCAGGACAAGTGTGAAAGCCTTTATCGGGCCAGATAACAACGTGGATGCTTTGGTTATTCGACCGCTCATTGTGCCGCCTCCCTGGACTCTTTGTTCGACCACTGTACTGAGAGGGGAACCAGCAGGACTCCGAAAAAGTGCCTCCAGAACCCTGCTGACATGCCCCATTAGATCGGCTGGGCTGTGGGACGGAACAGGATCTCATTCACATCCACGTTTTCAGGCTCATTGATCGCAAAAGCCACCATTCGTGCAAAACTGTCTGCCGGGATAGCGATCTGGCTGACAAAATCCTTTGTCTGCGCCTGGATCTCCTTATCGCTGATGTGCTCCAGCAGTTCCGTTGCCACGGCTCCCGGTGAAATGATAGTGGTGCGGATATTGTAGGGCTTGACCTCCTGGCGCAGCCCTTCGGAAAGCGTGCGCACGGCGTGCTTCGTGGCGCAGTAAACCGTCGCATCAGGTCCGAGCTTGTGTCCGTAGACGGACGACACATTGATAATGTGCCCTGACTTCTGCCTGGACATATGCGGAAGCGCCGCGGCGATGCCGTAGAGCGTGCCTTTAAGATTGACATCAATCATCTGGTCCCACTCATTGGTTTTGACCTGCTCGAGCGGGGCGAGCGGCATCAGGCCGGCATTATTGATCAGAACGTCAACCCTGCCGAAAGTCGCCACCGTCGTATCGAGTAGATTTTTGACCTGCTCCTTATCGACCACATCGGTCACAACTGCTTTCGCCTGGTGGCCGGCAGAGACCAGCTCTTTCTCGAGCGCTTCAATGCGGTTCTTGCGGCGTGCTGCGAGCACAACAGTGGCGCCGCGCTCCGCAAGGTGGCGTGCAGCGGCCTCACCATTACCACTACTGGCGCCAGTAATCACGATCACCTTGCCTTTTACGTTATCCATCATGGGAACCTCATCATGACATTGATCTTCAGTAACATTCTGGCGCGCAGTGCCTACGGAAAACCCTAATGGCCCAATTAGGCCCAATGCATCGAAGGGATTGTTGAGAAGCCGTCTTTAGCCGGTCCGCTCGCCCTATCCAGCGCTGCTGCCACGAGAGCCATTCTGCTGTGCCGCCAGTCCCGATCGTTAGAGCATTACGCTGGCGTTCTTGCCTGATCCTATGAAACCCCATCAGACTCACTTTGAGCGGCCCCAGCTCCGAGTTATAGTGCATCGTGTATAGATGGAGGCATCTTATGGTTAAAGATCACGGCGCTAACTCGAGAATTCGCTCTTTTCAGCGTGAAATGGCGCAAATGATTGCCAATCGAGTGGAGAGCACGGCGGACTGGATGACACCGATTCCTGACCTGCTGTTCTTTCGGCGCGATGAGCCGACAGAGCCAGACTTTTGCCTGATTGAGCCGAGTATCGTGTTGGTGGCACAGGGCACCAAACAGATGCTGATTGGCGGCGAGGCGTACCCTTATGACACAACCAACTTCCTGATTACCTCGCTCGACTTACCGGCAAGCTCCCAGGTACTCACGGCAAGCCACAAGGCCCCGTGCCTGGGCTTGGTAATGAAACTCGATATTCGACTATTAGCGGAGTTGATTGCACAGGGAGGCTTGCCGCACCTCAATGAGCGCCCGACCGGGGTCAGTGCCGGGCTTGGCAGGATGACTTCCACGATCGCGGAGCCTTTCGGACGGCTTGTGAATCTGCTCAACGAGCCCAATGCGATCCGTGTCCTGGCACCCCTGATCCAGCGGGAGATTCATTATCGGCTGTTGCTGAGTGATCAGTCAGCCCTGCTCCGTCAAATCGCATCCGTAGACAGCCAGGGATATCGCATCGCCAAGGCGATCGACTGGCTGAAGGAGAATTTCACTGCACCGTTGCGGATTGAAAGTCTGGCCTCGATGGTACAGATGAGTACACCGACATTTCACCATCACTTTCGCCAGCTCACCGCAATGAGCCCACTGCAGTATCAGAAATGGCTGCGGCTGAGCGAGGCAAAACGCCTGATGCTCAACGAACACCTGGATGCGTCCACGGCATCGTTCAGGGTGGGATACGAGAGCCCGTCCCAATTCAGCCGGGAGTACAGTCGCCTGTTCGGCGCACCCCCGCGGCGGGATATAGAAGAACTGCGCCAAAAGATAAGAGCAGAGGACGGTTAACTCATCGCGTGTTCGTGGGCCCGAATCGATACCGGGCCCACTGCCCCCAGAGAATTTACGCTGCGTCCTCCCTCGCTTCGCCACGCTCATCCGGTGACTCAGGTTGGACGCCATCAGTTGCCAGAGCACCCACCAATGATTACAGCTGGTAGACCAGACTCAGATCCCAATAGCGCGGCAATTCCGGGAAAACCAGCGTCGAACCGAAATACCCGCCCTCGAATACCGGCGCCCAGTTTTCCTCATCGGTCAGGTTGAACACATCCAGGCGCAGGCTGGTCCGTTGATCGTCAAACTGGTAACGCAGGTTGGTGTTAAGGGTGAACTGAGCCGGGATTTCCACCGTCTGTAGATAGTCCAGCGGATAACTGCCCGTAGCCACGAGGCTCGCACCTGCAGACCAGTTATCGTTGAATCGATAGCCCATCGCGGCCGAGGCACTAAATCGCGGAAGGCCATGCAGCCGTGCATCAGACGCCGGGAAGGCGGTGAAGTTTGGCGCCCCGATACCGGTGCCGGCAATGATGTCGGGTCGGGAATCGTCAAATGCATCGACCACCTGGCGGGCATCCTGGAAGGCAGCAGAATTGTCAAAGCGCGCATTGAGATAACTGGCACCGGCATTGGCCCACAGGCGCTCGCCGCGGTACTGGCCCTGCACTTCGATACCACGGGTCCGAATACCGGAATTGCTGCCATCGCGGTTGCGCAGACTGCGTGTCTGGTCGAACACCGCCGCATCCCAGTACCACGAAGCCCCTACCGGAGCGTATTTGTATCCCAGCTCCAGCAGCTCGTTTTCGGTGGCGAAATTCAGCGGGTTGATGGTGTTGTCAGCGCCGAGGGTATTGCCGCCACCGAGACTGTTGGAAGTGGATTCCTGGTAGCCAAGTGTGGCGTAAAGCTGGCCGTCGCCATCCGGCGCGTACTGCAGGCTCAGGTTGCCGGACTTGAGGAAATCGTGGTGTTTATCCTCAGCCGCAGCGACGCCCTCCGGCGCCAGGGGGTCACGGGCCTCCACCCGGTACCAGTCACCGCGTACCCCAGCGGTGACAGACCAGGCCTCCGACAGTGCCTGTCGATGCTCGACAAACACACCGGTCTGCAGGCTGGTGGAGTCCGTGGTGTCCGACAGGTTGAAATCCCCTGCACCATCCCCGTCCAGGTCGTACTGGCCACCGGGGGAGACATACAACCCGGGCCGCAACTCCACTAATCGCGCTTTCTGGGCATCTGTGAGCGGGATGCGACGATTGCTGAGTGGTCCGGTCAAATCGATCGGCAGATCCGCCTCGGTGGTGAACTGGCTGTAGCCCAGCACATCGTTGTAGCGCAGGCCGAACCCGGCAATGGTATTGGCCAGGTGCCACTCACTGCGGTTCTCGAAAGTATTGGCACCATCGATGATCTCAACGAAGCTGTTCTGCGCAATTTCCTCACGGTTCAGGTGTTCAAAGTAGGTGCGATTCACAAAACGCACGGCGTCGCTGAGCGCCGTCTCATACGTGGAGTGCAGCAGCAGGGTATCGGCGCCATTGATATCCTTCGGGTCAGTTAAAACGCGGCTGCGGTCAATCTCCACCGCACCGGTGGGACTGATAATGGCGCCGGCACCGGGTACGGTCGAGCCATCGGGGCGCACGCCCTGCCCCTGAACATAGAGGCCGTCGTCGATCAGCGCCTGAGTCGGGCGGTTGATACCGGCATTGTCCGTCCAGCTGACATCGTAGTACTCCACCGACAGGTTCCATTCACTGTCTTCGCTCGGTTTGAGGCGGTAAGCAGCAAACAGGTTATTGCTGTCCATACCGCTGAAGTCGTAGAAACTGCCCTCGTTGCGATGCTCGACACTGACGCGAACCGCACTGCGCGACGGCTCCAACAGAGAGGAGTAATCCACCTGGGAGCGGTATCGATCCCACTGCCCGGCCCGAACAACGGCACTGCCAGAAGCGCTCTCCAGGCTCGGTCGCTTGGGTGCCAGATTGACAAAGCCCCCGGTGCGTTGCGTCGAGCCGAGCATTACCGATGGCATGCCCCGCACCACGTCTACCTGTCCCACCCCGTTGAAGGAAAGCGGTATCCCCAGGCCGTTATTTCCTACCTGGCGACGCATGCCGGCCTCGAACACTTCCCCAAGCTGGCCGCGGATCGTGGGCAGGCTCGGCGCACCGAACCCGGTAGCGGAATACGTATTGGGCGCAACGCGCTGCAGGTCGCGCAGGTTTTCCACTGCCGCCTCATCGAGCAGCCACTCTCCGACAGGTGTTATGGAGCGGGCGATCTCCGCTGCACTCAGCTCGCTGGCGAAGGCGCCGCCCGCGGCGTCGCTGTGGGGCCCGACCGCGGATTCATCGATGCGGTCGCCGAGCACTTCGACAAACTCCGTCGTCACTGAATCTTCAGCCTCTTCCACGGATTCTTGAGCTATGGCGGTGACGCAGGTCAGGGTGCTCAGTGCCAGAGCCAGCGGGTGCAGTGAGAAGCGTTCCTTGTTAGTCATTCAGTTGAGCTCTTTTCTTTGCATCAAAGATTTAATGGGGGGCGCCAGCAACATCGTTCAGACGCCAGTCGTAATCGAGAAATCGGATCGCCAACTTATTTTCCTGCAACGCTCGCGCCTGCCTGGAGGACAAACCCAGGGCCTGGCGATAGTCGTACAGAAACTCAGATAGGCTATGGTGACCGCGCCAGCCGCGGGCAAAATCGTCACGGTACCATTTGAAAATCGCAGACAACTCAAGTGCATTCTCGCTGGCGCGGTTCCGCGAGCGGTCCCCGAGAAAGCGCTGCGTCTGCTCCTCCAGCTGCTCGTTCAGCTCCGAGCCGGTATATGCCGATTCACGGAGCATGGGGCAGCCGATACTGGCGCAATTGACGGCAAAGTGAATACGGGGATCCGTAAAATCTGCGCGGATCATGCCGTGCTCAATGTCATCCAGCGAGTACTGCCGTCCGAACAGCGCGATGAAGTCACGCTTCCATGGCGAGCGAAACCACGAGCCTAGGTCCCGAATCGAGTCCAGTTCCGGGTAGCGCTGCAATATCAGCTCGATGGTGGCGGCATTGTACAGGTTGATAAGAAAAGCCAGCTGCTCATTTTCAGCCCAGCGCGCGTATTCAGCCTGCGGCACCCTGGCCAGGGCATCCAGGTAGTGTTCCAGCTGCGCCCGATTCGTCGCCATGCCACGGTAATCCACCAGGGAGACTTTGCCACCTTCCCTCACGTCGACATGTCGAGCCAGAAGCTCTGACCAGTCGCGGTGATCAAATCTGGCGCCCACAGCCGTCAAAGGAAAGAAACAGAACAGCAGTACCAGCAGCCGCCACATGGTGAGCCCCCAAAGCCAGTGCGCGCAGAAATTGCCGCTTTTGTATGTGGGTCGCGCCTGGACGGCGATTTATTACACCCAGCCAACGATATCTCCCGCCCGAGTACTGTTAGCGTGGTTGCCGGCAGGTACAGTGCTGACGAAGGCGGCACGTTTCGCATCAGAACCGAAGGGCGACTTCACCATACACCGAGCGGGGCTCACCGGGGAAATAGCGGTCGCCGCCGAAATTGCTGAAGTCTGCGCGTTCCGCATACCACTCATCGAGGATATTGAGGAGGCGCAGCGCCACCGACCAACCCGCGCCCAGGTCCCTTTGCGCCCGCAGGTTGAGCAGGTCGTGTCCCGGATAGCTGTGCAGGTTTAACGGATCGGTGTAATAGCGCCCCAGATGGAGCCATTCCAGCTCCACACTACTCTGCTCGTCAGGAAGCCAGCGCAACCGCGCACTGCCAAAGACCCGCGGCGCGGAATCGACCAGTTTTCCATCGAGAGCGACGCCATCCAGCAGGCGGTCGTCACGATAGCGGTGCTCCGCATAGCTGGCATTCATATCCAGCGCCCACTGAGCTGTCAGCCGGTAGCCGAGCGCAATCTCTACCCCCTGATGGCTGGTCGCGGCGCCGGAACGGTTGAAGAAATCCGCATCGCGGAAAATCACGTTGCGTTTCTCCATCCCGAACCCAACGAGTTCATAATGCCAGCGCTCCCGATCACCCCGCAGGCCAATCTCAACACTGCGCAGTTCCTCAGAATCCAGGTCCGCCACTGACTGCTCCCGCTGCAAGCGATAAAGCTCGGTCGCCTGCGGAGCGCGGAAACCATGTGCCAGGTTCACGAACACCTGCTGCTGCGGGGTCCACTCATAGACCAGCCCCAGGTGGGGAGACCAGTTGAAAAAATCATCGGACCGGTCGTCCGGTCGGCTATAGCGACAACCACCAAATCCGCACTCGGAGCCATCCTCGCGCGTGCGGCCGGGCAGCAACCGGTTGTCATAGTCATATCGAAGCGCCTCAAGACGCACGCCGGCCTCCACTGTCAGGCCCTCACTGGGACTGAGCGCTACCAGCGCGAACGGGGACAACAGCCCCGCCTCCACGTGGTAGTCGTAGTGCCGGCCGACCGGCAGGGTTTCGCGCAGGAAGTCTGATCCACTGGCGGGAGCCCGCTGGGACTGGTGCAGGGATGCTCCGGTCAGCTCGCCGTCCAGGCCAACCGTAACGCGGGTACTATCAGCCACCTCGGCCTGGATGTTGGCTCGGAAACCGGCACTCCGGTAGCCGGTTTCTTCCAGCGGCTGACCGGGCAGAAAGTGCTGCAGAAACGCCATATCCCCCCAGCGCACATAGGGTGTCAGGTCTACCACGTAGCCCGAACCCGTGACGCGTTTGAGGCGATGGGAAAGTCGAGCGGTACGGACATTGCGAAAGGCTTCCGGGTCCGGATTGGTGCGACGCAGCGACGAGTCCCGGTAGACATCTTCACCAACGATATATCCGGCGGTTTCCTGCTCCAGATTGGTTGCAGTCAAACGAGTCTCATCGCCGGTTTCAGCGGAGCGGAAGACGAGACTGAGCTTCTGCTGGTCGAGGCCCGACTGCGAGAGGTATCCGCCATCGTGTGCCAGTGACAGTGCCGAGGTAATCTCAGACTCTCCGAGCGCCCGCCCGTTGCTTCGGAGGTCCAGCTTCCAGCGATCTTCTGGTCCGCCCTGTACCCGCGCACTCGTGCCCTCCGAGCTCCTCGCGGCCGGCCCCACCACGTTGATCACACCATGCATGGCGCCGGCGCCGTGCAGAGTCCCGGCGGGACCACGAATGACCTCAATCCGCGCGGCCTGCTCGGTATGGGCCGCAAGCAGTTCGTTGATATTGCAGAATCCGGCCGGAAACAGCGGGATATTGTCCTGCATCACCAGGATGCTGCCGCAGGCCCCGGCGCCGGTTAGCACCGGTGAGCGCAGGGCCGGCAGGTACTCCTGGCCGTTGCCGCGACTGACATTGGCGCCGGGCACCCGCACCAGAGCCTGCTGGATATGGCTGTGGTTCAACAGTGAGAGATCATCTCCCCCCAACAACGAGAGACTGCCGCCGTAACCGCCGCTGCCCGCGGCCATCGGGCTGGCCGTCACGACCATGGTCTCCAGCCGTCCGGAAGCCTCGCCGGGAGAAGCCAGGTCGACATCGTCGGCCTGGGCTGCCTGGCTCAATAGCAGCATCAAAATCCCCGTGATCCGCCGCATTGTCTCCCCCGCCTTGTTCTCATGCACCGTATTGCGCGCCAATTTTACGGATTCATTTCCACAAAAAAAGAACGCCGGCAAAAGCCGGCGTTTGGGTAGTACGTTACTAGGCCTGGCGTCAGACCACCGCCTCCTCAGGCTGCGTCTCCTCCGTGGACTCTACTGCAGGCGTGCTGGATACGTCCCTGGGACGGCTTCCCAGCAGCCGCTGTACCACCACGAAGAACAGCGGGATAAAGAAGATGCCGAGCAATGTGCCCACCAGCATCCCTCCCAGCACTCCGGTACCGATGGCCTGCTGGGCGCCGGATCCGGCACCGGACGCAATCGCCAGCGGCAGCACGCCGAGGCCAAATGCCAGAGAGGTCATCAAAATCGGCCGCAGGCGATCACGCACGGCGCGCATGGTGGCCTGGACAAGTTCCATGCCCTCCTCCAGGTTCTGCTTCGCGAACTCCACGATCAGGATGGCGTTCTTGCTGGTCAGGCCCACGGTGGTGAGCATAGCCACCTGGAAGTAGATATCCCGCTCCATACCGCGCAGCGTGTTGGCCAGCACCGCGCCGAGAATACCCAGCGGCGCCACCAGCAGTACGGCGGTAGGCACAGTCCAGCTCTCGTACAGGGCCGCCAGGCATAGGAATACGATCAGCAGGGACAGTGTGTACAGCAACGGTGTCTGGGCACCGGCCTGGCGTTCCTGGAAAGACAGGCCACTCCACTCCAGGCCAATACCGGCCGGGAGCTGCGCCACCAGTCGCTCGACCTCGGCCATGGCTTCGCCGGAGCTGACGCCCGGAGCGGCAGCGCCATTGATCTGCATCGCCGGCACGCCGTTGTACCGCTCCAGGCGCGGAGAACCATATTCCCAGGAGAAGCTGGCGAACGTAGACAGCGGCACCATTTCCCCGTCGCGATTGCGCACGGACCAGAGGCGGAAATCCTCTGGAACCATCCGGTAAGGCGCATCGGATTGCACGTAGACCTTCTTGACGCGGCCGCGATCGATAAAGTCATCGATATAGCGGCCGCCCCAGGCTGTGCCCAGAGTCGTATTGATCTCGGCGATGGACAGACCGAGCGCAGCCGCTTTTTCGGTGTCGATATTCAGGCGGAACTGCGGAGTGTCCTCCTGGCCGTTCGGGCGCACATTGATCAGCAGTGGGCTCTGTGCGGCAGCACCGAGCAGCTGGTTGCGCGCCTCGGTAAGCGCCTCGTGCCCCAGGTTGGCATTGTCCTTCAGGTAGAAGTCAAAGCCCCCCGAGGTGCCGAGGCCCGGCAGCGCGGGCGGAGAGAACGCAAACGCCATTGCATCCTTGATCTGCATCAGCGCACCCATGGCCCGCATCGCCACAGAACCGGCGTCCTGCCCCGGCTCCTCGCGCTCCTCCCAGTCGTGCATATTGACGAACGCGATGCCGTTATTCTGGCCACTACCGGCAAAACTGAAGCCCTGCACACTGAACACAGAGGCGACGGTGTCTTGCTCGTGATCGAGGTAGTAGTCCTCTACCTTCTTGATCGAGTCCATGGTGCGCTGCTGGGTCGCACCGACCGGCGTCTGGACCATGGAGAAAAGCACTCCCTGATCTTCTTCCGGCAGGAACGAGCTGGGCAGACGCAGGAACATGAACAGCATGACGGCGGCCAGCACGGTAAACAGCAGCATAAAGCGTCCGCTGCGGGCAAGAATGCCACGCACACCACGCTGGTAGCTGGAGCTGCCGCGCTCGAACCTGCGGTTGAACCAGCCGAAGAAACCCTTACTGGCGTGGCCCTTGCCTTTGGCAATGGGTTTTAACATGGTGGCGCAGAGCGCGGGGGTGAGTACGATCGCTACCAGCACCGACAGTGCCATCGCGGCGACGATGGTCGCCGAGAACTGGCGGTAGATTACGCCGGTGGCCCCATCCATGAATGCCATGGGCACGAATACCGCCGACAGCACCACACCAATCCCAACCAGGGCACCGGTGATCTGGTTCATCGACTTGCGGGTGGCCTCCCGTGGCGACAGGCCCTCCTCGCTCATCACCCGCTCGACGTTTTCGACCACCACAATGGCATCGTCAACCAGCAGGCCGATGGCCAGCACCATGGCAAACATGGTGAGCATATTGATGGAGAAACCCATGGCCGCCAGTATCCCGAAGGTGCCGAGTAGCACCACGGGTACAGCAATCGTAGGGATGATGGTGGCGCGGATATTCTGCAGAAACAGATACATCACCAGGAACACCAGAATCACCGCCTCGATCAGCGTCTGGATCACGCCCTTGATCGACACCTCGACGAATGGCGTCGAGTCAAAAGGGACAACGCTCTTGATGCCGGCGGGATAATAGGGCTCCAGTTCCTTGAGTTTTTCCCGCACTCCGTCAGCGGTCTCCAGCGCATTCGCACCAGTGGCCAGCGTCACCGCCAGCCCGGTAGCTGGCTGGCGGTTGAAGCGGCTGATAAAGTCGTAATTTTCCGCACCGATTTCCACCCGCGCGATATCGCCGAGCTTGAGCACTGAACCGTCGGGATTCGAACGAATCACGATGTCCCGGAACTGCTCCGGTGTTTCCAGACGGCCCTGCGATACGACGTTGGCGTTCAACTGCTGGCCGTCGATGGCCGGTGTGCCACCCAGACTGCCAACGGCCACCTGCTGGTTCTGCGACTGGACTGCCGCGATCACATCGCTGGGCACCAGCTTGTAAGTATCCAGTTTGTTCGGATCCAGCCAGATACGCATAGCGTACTGAGAGCCGAATACCTGGATACCACCCACGCCGGGCACACGACTGATCGGGTCGACAATATTGGCATTGACGAAGTCAGCGATGTCCGAGCGATTCATGCGTCCGTCTTCGGAGACGAAGCCGACCACCATCAGGAATCCACTGCGGCCTTTGCCCACATTGACGCCCTGGCGCTGTACTGCTTCCGGGAGCAACGGCATGGCCAGTTGCAGCTTGTTCTGGACCTGCACCTGGGCAATATCCGGGTCAGTGCCATTGGCGAACGTAAGGGTGATGTTCACGCTTCCGATCGACTCACTGGTCGCCGACATGTAGAGCAGTCCGTCGAGCCCGGTCATATTCTGCTCGATCACCTGAGTGACGGAGTCTTCCACCACCTTGGCCGAGGCACCGGGATAGCTGGCGCTAATGCTGACCGTGGGCGGCGCGATATCCGGATAGCGCTCGACAGCGAGCTTGCTGACCGCAAGACCGCCTCCGAGCATGACGATGATGGCGATGACCCAGGCGAAGATCGGCCGGTCAATAAAGAATGCTGCCATGGTTCAACCTCAGGAATCTGCTGCGACGGGTGCGTCAGTGGCGACCACCTGCCCTTCTTTCACGGCCTCGACTGCGCTGACCGAAACACCGGGCCGTACTTTCTGCAGCCCCTCAACAATCACCCGATCGCCTGCGCCAAGCCCTTCCTCGACGAGCCAGCCATCACCGATGGTCTGACTCACGCTTACCGGGCGCAGCTCCACCTGATTTTCAGCATTCACCACCATGGCATTGGTGTTGCCCTTCGGATCCCGCATCACCGCCTGCTGCGGCACGACGATAGCGTCCTGACGCAGCCCGCGCCCGATCACCGCTCGGACATACATGCCGGGCAACAACATGTGCTCGGGGTTCGGCACCACGACCCGCAGCAGAACGCTGCCGGTGGTGGGATCAACTCGTGCCTCGGCAAACTCCAGCTCTCCGCGGTGCTCGTAGGCAGTACCGTCATCAAGGAGAATGGTTACCGGCAGGTCCCGTGCATCGGCCACCTTACCGGCTTCCACCGCGCGCCGGAGACTGAGCAGTTCGCTGGTGGACTGATTCAGGTCCACATAGATCGGATCCAGTTGCTGAATGGTGGCGAGGGCCTGCGACTGATTGGCGGTCACAAGCGCACCCTGAGTCACAGATGACTTGCCAATGCGACCCGCGATTGGCGCACTGATCCGTGCATACTCCAGATTCACACGGGCGCGTTGGACAGCAGCGGTAGCCTTGGCCACAGCGGCTTCCGCCTGTTGAAGCGCAGCCTGGGCACTGTCGTGATCCTGCGCGCTCACGGCGCCACTCTTGACCAGGTTTGCGACGCGATCCGCCTTCAATCGGGCGACATTGCGCTCCGCGCGTGCACTCTGCAGTTCGGCATTGGCGCTGGCAAAGTCGGCTTGATAGGTGGCGTCATCGAGCTGGTAGAGCGGCTGGCTTGCGTCGACGATACCGCCCTCACGAAACAACTGCTCCTGAACCAGTCCGTGGACCTGAGGGCGCACTTCCGCGACTTTGTAAGGATTGGTGCGACCGGGCAGCTCCCGGGTGAGCGTCACCGAGCGTGGCTCCAGAGTCACGACGGACACCTCCGGCACCATTGCAGGCCTGCCGCCCTGCTCCTGACCACACGCAGCCAATAGAGACGCTGTGGCCAACAGGCCGAAGATCAGATTCCGTTTCCGCATGATTACCTCTCTGTGGCCGGGGGGCCGGGGAGCGCCTGTCAGGGTCGAATTTGTCGCCAATGACAGGAATGAATGGTTGTCGATGCGGCGCATTCTACGCGCTTGATCGAATTCCCGGCAAGTATTCATTCATGCATGAATATGAATTACACTGCGCGGCCTGCGGGCCGGCACGCTGCCGGTGCGCGACCAGCACTCCCATCAGTTGAGGAACAGGAATAGTGGCAAAGCGGCGTAAAGAAGATGCACTGGAGACCCGCGAACGCATTCTCGATGCGGCTATCACCGTGTTCCATCAGCAGGGCGTGGCCCGCCCCTCCCTGACCGAAGTCGCGGAACTGGCGGGTGTGACTCGTGGTGCGGTGTACGGCCACTTCCGCAACAAGGCGGATCTGTTCAACGAGCTGGCGGAGCGGGTGCAGCTGCCGGGTGAGAAGCTCTGCGAAGGCGCGAGCGAAGATCCTTCGCACAACCCGCTGGGCATTCTCCGCACCCGCTGGCTGTGGCTGTTTCAGGAAGTGGCGTGCAACCGGCAATGGCAACAGATCCTCGACATCATCCTGCACCGCTGTGAACTGGTGACTGAGAGTGGCGAGATTCGCCAGCGAATGCTGGACTGCCGGGACGAGGCATTGGAGCGCATACAGGATCTACTCCGCGCCGCCGTGGCACGAGAGCAGTTGCCAGCTGATCTGGACGTGGACCTGGCGGCGCCGATGCTACACGGCGCCCTGGTCGGATTATTGGGCGATTGGCTACTCCGTCCGGACGGACGGGATCTCGCACGCCTCGGTGAACGCTATCTCGACACGCTGATCGAGATGCTCCACCACGCACCGACCCTGCGCCGGGAGAGCATGGCGGAAGCCCCCTGAATCAGAGGGCAAACCCCAACAACAGGTAGAAGCCCAGCAACAGGACCACCCCGGCAACCATACTCCCGGTCAACCAGTTCCGGGCCAGCAAGCCATCCGGTTTGTGATGGCTGCTAATGGCGTCGATCAGATTCCCTACCCCGGCCCGTGCCGCCGAACGCACACGACTATCCAGTTGGAACGCCGCCTCAGCTGTACGCTGAACCCTCGTCGGCAGCCACCGCCGATATACCCAGTCCACATCCAGGTTCACCGACGGCAGTTCCGGTGGGTAGAGCCGGCGCAGGTTCAGCCACACGAATGCCAGTGCGGAGAAGAACAGCAGCTGCAGCTGAGTCAGCACATGAGTCATGTCATAGGGGGTATATGCCACTTGATGTGGCAATAGCTGGTAGAGCGCCTGCGGGTAGATACCAACCACCAGGCACAGCGCCGCTGCAATGCTCATGGCAATCAGCATATTCAGCGGCGGCTCCTTGGCTCGAATGCCGCTGTCGTGGGCAAAGAAGGCAAAATACGGGATCTTGATGCCTGCATGGTGGAAAACCCCGGCAGACGCAAACAGCAGCACCAGCCACACCCAGTCATAACCATTTTTCAAGGCCGCGGACATCACCATCGACTTGCTGACAAAACCACTGAACAGCGGGAATGCTGAAATGGAGGCCGCACCGATGATGCACAACACGGTGGTTTTCGGCATGGTCTTGTAGAGGCCGCCCAGTTCGGACCCGTTGATCTTGCCGGTCACATGCAGCACTGCCCCCATGGACATAAACAGCAGCCCCTTGAAGATCACATCGTTAAACGCGTGCGCCACGGCGCCATTGATGGCCAGCGCCGTTCCAATGCCGATCCCCACCACCATAAAACCGAGCTGGTTGATCAGGCTGTACGCCAGCACCCGGCGCAGGTCGTTCTCGATCACGGCATAGAAGATGGGGAAGCAGGCCATGGCTGCGCCGATATAAACAAGCAGCTCAGTGCCGGGGAAGGTCCGGGCCAGAGCGTAGACCGCTACCTTGGTGGTGAAAGCGCTCAGAAACACCGTGCCCGTGGGGGTGGACTCCGGATAGGCATCCGTCAGCCAGCTGTGGAAGAACGGGAAGGCGCACTTGATACCAAAAGCGATAAACATCAGCCATCCTGCGGCGCCCATCTCGAGACCAATGTGGCCGATTGCCAGGGATGGATCCGTGCGGCTGTAAATCACGATACCGACCAGCAGCAGGAGGCCGGACAGGATGTGCATAATGAGATAGCGGAGCCCAGCCCCATAGGAAGCAGCGCTGCGACGAGCCCACACCAGAAAGACCGAGGTCAGTGCCAACAGCTCCCAGAACAGGAACAACGTCATCAGATCACCGGCAAACACCGCCCCCAGCGCGCTGCCCGCGTACAGCAAACTCACCGACTGCTGCAGGGTATCGCGTACATGCAGCGAATAAACCACTGCGATCAGTGCCGCGACATGGAACAAATAGCCGAACAGCAGGCTCAGCCGATCAACTGAGAAGAAGACCAGTTCAAACTGCATCAGGCTGATGGTGGCATATTCACCGGAGGGCGTTCCCCACAGATTTGCCAGACTCACCAGCGGAATCAGGATGGATGCAACGGCCCGAGGCCAACCCCGCAACACCAGCACCAGCACCGCGGCAATAAAGAAAACGATAAATGGAGGAATCAAAATCACCGCGCAGTCTCCCCCTTGCTACTGCCCTCTCCCAGGCTTTCACTCTCTCCTACGGCATTTTGCGACGCATAGTAATCTTCAGGTCGCATCAGCAAACCCCGCATCCACTTGGCTATCAACACGAGTACCACACAGCCGATAAATCCATAGAGCGGGTAAAAGCCGACCAACCCCTCCCATGTGTGCTCGGTATGGCGATGCACCACCAGTTCGAGGCCGAGCAGAACCGCGCAGCAAGCGTAAAAGCCGCGCATCAGCCACTGCACATTCCTTGGATTATCAAAAAGGTATTCTTTTTCGTTCTTCATGAGCTGATTAAAGCCCCACTTGGATCAACTGGGAGATTACCGTCGGATATGCGAGCAGAAGCACGCAGCCAATAGCCGTTAACGTAATTGCCAGCATCGATGGCCAGGGCGCTTCGCGAACCGCGACGCTTACGGTGGCCGCGGAACCATTGCGCGGGAAAAAAGCCCGCAGTGGAATCGGCAACAGATAGGCGATACTCAGCAGGGAGCTCAGCATCAGTAGCACTACAAGTAGCCACTGCTCAGCCTCGACGGTGCCGAGCAGCAAAAACCACTTGCTCCAGGTGCCGCCAGTGGGCGGAACACCGATGATGCACAGACTGGCGAGAAAGAAAGCGCCCATCGTCAGTGGCATCTGCCGGCCGAGCCCATCCAGCTCGCTGATCTCGGTTTTATGTGCAGCAACGAGAATCGCCCCGGCGCAGAAAAACAGCGTAATCTTGCCAAAAGCATGCATCACAATGTGCATGGCTCCGCCGGCGATACCCGCCGAAGTCGCCAACAGGGCGCCGAGGGTGATGTAACCCAGCTGGCTCACCGTCGAATAGGCCAGCCTGGCCTTGAGGTTGTCCTGGCGTAGCGCGACCAGTGAAGCGAGAAGAATGGAGACTGCCGCCAGATAGAGCAACCAGGTCGTTGCGGGAATGGCCTTGAGAGTTTCAAGGCCGAAGATCATCAGGCAGACCTTCAGGATCACGAAAACACCGGCTTTCACTACAGCCACCGCATGCAAGAGCGCACTCACCGGAGTCGGTGCCACCATTGCTGCCGGCAGCCAGCGGTGGAACGGCATGATCGCAGCTTTACCCACCCCAAAAACGTACAACACCAGCAGGAGTGACAGCACCGCCGAACTGGCCTCTGCCGGGAAGACTCCACCGCGGGTAAACGACAAGGTGCCAGCTACCAGCCAGGTCCCGGCAATGGCCACCAGGAAAAATCCTACCGAGGTACCGAGCAGAATCGTCAGATAGGTCCTGCCCCCGGCCCTGGCCTTCTCGGTACCCGCATGCGTAACCAGCGGATAAGTGGCGAGGGTCAGCACCTCGTAGAACACAAAGAGGGTGAACAGGTTTTCCGCAAAGGCGATTCCCATCACGCTTCCGATAGAGAGAGCAAACAGGGCAAAGAAGCGAGTCTGGTTTTTCTCCTCGTGACCACGCATATAGCCGATGGCATAAAGGGTGGTCACAATCCAGAGGCAGCTTGCCACCAGCGCAAACAACAGCCCGAGTGGCTCCGCCCGGAAGGCGAGCTCGATTCCCGGCATCACCTGAAGCCAGGTCAGCCCTACGGTCTCTCCTTCGAGGACCGGTTGATACAGATTCCAGACAGCCCAGAGTAATACGGCACCGCAAATCAGCGAGATGGCCTCCCGCAGGTTCTCGCGAGAGTCCGCCGCCAGCACCCCGGCAAAGGCAATCACAGGCAGCCCGAGAGCAAGCCCAAGAAGCGTGGAAGTCTCCATCAGGGGGCCCCTCCAAGCAGGTAGGCCGATGCCAACTGTGTTACAGACACCGGCAGGCTGGTTTCAATACCGAAATAAAGATTTGCCAGGACAAGAGCCCAGGTGGGGATCAGCAATCCCACTGGTGCTTCTCCGGATGCAGCAGCGGGCAGCGTTTTTTCAGGTTCCCGGAGATAGGCGGCATCAATCAGTCGCCAGACATAAATCGCTGACAGTAGCGATCCCGCGACCACCAGTAACGCCAACAGCCAGAAACCACTGTCGAGGGCAGCAGCGATCAGATACCACTTGCTGATAAAGCCGGCGGTCAGCGGCATCCCGACAAGGCTGGCGCCGCCGATGGCAATCGCGCCCATTGTCCACGGCATTTGCCGCCCCATACCGCGAATATGATCCAGGCTGCAGCCACCAACCCGATAGACCAAACCAGCCAGGGCCAGAAACAGTGCCGCCTTCATCAGCGCGTGATTGAACAAGTGCAGCAGCGTGGCCTGCATGCCGGCCACGGTACTGATGCCAATGCCGACGATCATGTAGCCAATCTGGGCCACCGACGAATAGGCCAGCATACGCTTGATGTTGGACTGGTAAATCGCCACCGCGGAACCAACGAAGACACCGGCCAGCCCGAGCAGGATAAAGAGTGACTGCAGTGGCAACGCGGACAGTGAGAAGTCGATACCGAAGACCGTTACCGTAAAGCGCACCAGCAAGTAGAGCGCAACTTTGGTCGCTGTAGCTGCCAGGAATGCCGTCACGATGGAGGGCGCATTACTGTAGGCATTTGGCAGCCAGAGATGCAGCGGGAAAAGAGCGAGCTTCAGGCAAATCCCCACCAGGATAAAGGCGAACGCTGCGAGTACCGCCGCTGAGCTCTCAACCGCCGGCAGCCGCTCCGCCAGATCCAGCATATTCAGGGTGCCGGTCATCATGTACAGGAAACCGATACCAATCAGAATGAAGGTCGCACCGATGGTACCGAGCACCAGATACTGGAAGGCCGACCAGAGCGCCCGCCGATCACGCCCCATGGCGATCAGGGCATAAGTGGAGAGCGAAGAGATTTCCAGGAAGACAAATACATTGAACACATCGCCGGTAGCGACGATGCCGAGCAGCCCGGCGAAGCACAACAGGTACAGGGTATAGAAAACTGTCTGGCGGGATGCTCCCAGTTCAACTTCCACACTGGCCCTGGCCGCGGCCACGACAGCGGTACTCACCCCGGTGACAATAAATAGAACCCAGGCATTGAGGGCATCGATCCGATACTCGATACCCCAGGGCGCATCCCAACCACCAAGGCTGTAGCGAATAACGCCGTCTGCCATCACCTGCTGGAGCAACAGCGCACTGACGACAAAGGCAGCAAAACTTACCAGTACCGTAAACGCCCACGACAGTCGCGACTTTTGCAACATCATGCACGACGGTGCCGCGACGAGCGGCAGTATGACCTGGAGAATGGGAAGATGGGTTAACACTGGTTATCTCTCGTCAGAATATCCTGCTCCTCAACGGAGTCATACGCCTGGCGGATACGCAGCACCAGAGCCAGTGCCAGCGCTGTGGTGGCGATACCCACCACGATGGCAGTGAGGATCAATACGTGGGGCAACGGGTTGGAATACGCAGTGGCCAGCTCACTGAGGATCGGCGCACTGCCCCCGGAGACTTTGCCCACACTGATATAAAAGATGAAAACAGAGGTCTGAAAGATATTCAGGCCGATGATTTTTTTGATCAGGTTTCCCTGGGCAATGACCATATACAGCCCGGTCATCATCAACAGAATAACGACCCAGTAGTTGTAAAGCGCACTAAGCAGCATGCTGGACTGTCCTCCCCCTGGCGAGCTGTGCTGAGAACACGAAGAACACCATCATCATCACGGAGGCGACGGTAATGCCGACGCCCAGTTCAATGGCAATGATTCCGAGGTGTTGACCGGTGACCGAGTCCCCCGCAAGACCGCTGTAATCGAGATAGTTGCGCCCACTGATAATACCCAGCAGGCCGACGGTTCCATAAATCAGCACGCCCAGCGCCGCCAGAGCCTGCACTACAGATCGGTTGACGATCTGTTCGACCGCCTGCAGGCCGAACACCAGTGAATAAAGGATAAAGCCCACGGCGAAGATCACCCCGGCCTGGAATCCCCCGCCGGGACCATACTCACCATGAAACTGGACATAGAGGGCAAATAGCATGATCGGCGGAATCAACACCTTGCCCACGACACGCAACACCAGGTGGGAGGGTTCAGCCATAGGCGACTCGACAGGAGTTTTCTGGGCATCACCACGAAGCCCCAGCAGGGACAGCACGCCGAGACCGGCAGTGAAGATCACCACTACCTCACCCAGGGTGTCAAAAGCGCGATAGCTGGCCAGCACTGATGTCACCACATTGGGAATACCGATCTCGCGCATGGAATCGCCGATATAGCGTGGTGCGACATGGAGGTGGGCCGGTGCGTCTGCGGAACCGAATGCGGGCATTTCCATCGTGGCGGCAATCAGCAGCAGGCCGACGACCACCACCGTCAATAGTGCCAGCAGCGCGCGTTGCGGATTTGCCCGCTGCGCCCGGCCACAGATCGCCAGGGTTGAGAGCATGAGCAACGGTGAAATGCCGGCTCCCACGGCTGCCTCAGTGAATGCGACATCCACTGCCCCCATACTCATGAAGAAACTGGCGGAAAGCAGGCCATATATTCCCGCCAACATTACCGCGGCGAAAAGGTCGCGCGTCCAGGCGATGTAAACTGCTGTCACCAGTAGCAGTGACAGCAGCGCGATATCGAGTGTTAGCTCCACGTTATCAACCCCCCGGATTCAAACGCGATCAGCACTGACAAGGTCCCGGGAATCGGGACCTTGCGTGACGTCGCCGTACTCGCTGCCGGCTTTCTCTTCAGTGGTCGTGCCACTGGAAAGACGCAACTCGCAATGCTGAGCCGACTTGGCCAATGCATGACCGGCGGTCGGACTGGTGAAAAAAATGAAAACCAGAATCAGCGCAAGTTTGAACAGGGGCAGGCCCCAACCAACACTGAGCATCAGGCCGCCAATAATCAGGTAACTGCCCAGTGTGTCTGTCATGCTGGCCGCATGCATGCGCGAATAGAAATCCGGAAACCTCAGCAGGCCGACAGCTCCCGACACCATAAAGAAGCTTCCCGCAGCCAGCATCACTGCAGCGAGCAGGGAGATCAAAGAGTCAATCACTGGAAGTGCCCTCGCCTGTGCCTGCCCCCTGGTACTCAAAATACTTGAGCACCCCGATGATGCTGACAAAATTGATCAGCGCGTAAACCAGCGCAATATCGAGAAACTCGGGTCGACCACTGATAAAACAGATAACCGAAATCAGAAGCACGGTTTTAGTACCAAACACATTGACCGCCAGGATGCGGTCATGAATCGTCGGGCCGATCAGCGCCCTCACCAGGGCTAATACCATTACGACCAACAGGGCGAGCGCCGTTGCAATAATCATTCTTGCTCCAACCGCGCGACGCGGCCCTCCATCTCCCCGGTTCGAAGTTCTGCAAGGCCAGATTCCGTCAGTGAATGCACCAGAAGTTCGCCTTCATCCAACGAAACCGTAACCGTCCCTGGAGTAAGAGTGATGGAGTTCGCATAGATTACCCGCGAGAGATCCGACTGAAGTTTGCAGGGCACGCGAGCACTGACAGGGCTGATAGCAGCCTGCCCTCTCCACGCACAGGCCGCTACCTTGATGTTGCTCTCGACGATCTTTCGGAATAGCCAGATGTAGTACGTCAGCAGCCGGAACGACAAGTGAAAGGGTTGGGATTCACCATCCACGACCTGCATGCGCCGGGAGATCCAGACAACTAGCAAAATGGAAACTGCTCCAAAGCTGAGAAGCAAGCCGGAGTAATGCCCGGAATTACCGAGCCAGATCAACCCCAGCACGACAGCCAGGTACAGTGAATAGCGAAGATCGGGTTTACCCATGGAAGAGGTTTTTTCAGTACTCAAGCCACACTCTCCTCTCTATGACTCGCTTTCCGCGCACAGGTAATGTTGTTCAAGTATCTGAGATACCAGTTCACTTGCTGTCGCCGGCAGCTGTACATCTGAAACCTGGATGATCTTGCCCGCCAGATCCAGAATTGATGCCTCTTGGGGCAGGCAGTAGCTGCCTACCAGCTCGCGTTCTGAGGCTTCGGAGAGTCGGCTTCCTCGGGTTTTCAGGGCGCGAACAAGAAAGGCTGATGGACGCTTGCCGGAAAGGATCACCCCCTCGGTAGCAGCCAGATAACCCTGCAGATAGCTGGCACAGCTGATGCCGGCTGACCCTTCCGGATCGGATACCAGGCTGGCACAAGAGTCTTGAAGGCTGGAGCCTTCGACATCCTCGAGGGCATATACCGGGGAGTTGCATACTGCGAGCAGGGCTAAAGCCACTGCCGGGATAAGACGCTGGATCGACCGCCTTGTACGGGACCGCTGTTTCGTCATAAATGCCTGTTTCTTGAGCAGTTTTTTATACGTTATGGGATTACTTTGGCATTATTGATGTGGTAAACATTGGCACAACTGTGAAAAAGTATGTCAGGAGATGGCAAACTTTACCTGACTCTAGCGCAGAACCTGTCTAACTGGCCGCCCTTACCCACCAGAGTCAGCAACACAGGACTGCTTTATCGACTCGGCAAGATAAAAATAAAGGCCTGCCCATGAGCATTTATGGCGCTTCTGTATTAGTCATTGATCCTGATACCGGCGATCGCACCGCCCTGGTCACCACTCTCAGGAGAGCGGGATTTGCCGTGACCGAAGACGAGGGCAGCGACCCAACCCCGGCCAGGCTGATGGAACCACGGCCGGACCTCATCATCCTGGATGTGGAACTGCACGGAGTGGACGGCTTCCAACTCTGTCGCGAGCTGTGCAGCATCGAAGCTGCACCGCCCGTAATGCTTGTATCCGCAAAGAATGACGAGATTGACCGCGTTCTGGGCCTTGAGCTGGGTGCGGATGACTATGTCGGCAAGCCCTACCCTGAGCGCGAACTGGTTGCCAGAGCAAAAGCTATCCTTCGCCGGGCGCACAGAGACTCGGTACAAGAGCGCCCGCGAGTCTTCGCATTTAAGGGTTGGCGCTTTCATCCGGCACGCATGGAACTGCACAGCCCGGAGTCCGAGGTCGTAGCCCTGTCGACAAGCGAGACGGCGCTGCTACTGGCCTTTGTTCAGAACCCGCAAACACCATTGAGTCGTGATCGACTACTGGACCTGACAAAGGGACGCGACAGTTTTCCATTCGATCGCAGCATCGATTCCCATGTGAGCCGTCTGCGACGCAAACTCGGGGACGATGCGCGCTCACCCGATACAATCAAGACCGCCTGGGGTTCGGGTTACATTTTCAGTCACGCAGTCGAAGCGTGACCGGAGGCATCGCGACCGCAGAGTCACACCGTGATAATGGTCCGGCCACACAGAGACACGACGCTGAGAACTGTACATATTTCAGTCGATTTGCTCGCTTCGAGCCTATGTAGCCCATAGATCGCCCACAAGAATTGGGAAGTTCGTGCTTGATCTGAGCCTGGCGCGCAAGTTTGTTTTCCCGAATGCCCGACCTTGGCACCATTCATCTCGTATTGGAGGCGGTTCATGCCTTTTGGAGCTTTCAGCCTTTATACTTGTCCTAAGCTATAAGTCGCCACGGCCATGCTCCTGAGGGAAGTTTGCCGTGGGGCGCTTTGAAGTAGGACGTATAAAGAGACTCCTTATGCTGACCAATCGGATCACCAAGCTTTTTTCAGGATTGCTTTTTACAACCCTGATCGCCCTGCCCTGCGCCTCTCTGGCAGCAGTAGATGCACTACTGCCGGAAGATGATCACGGTAGTACCGCCAGTGAGATTGTCGGGAAGCTTGAGATGTTGCATTACAACAAGCTGAAAATCGGCGACGAGATGTCTGGTGACCTGTGGGACGAGTACATTGACGCGCTCGACCCCACCCGTAGCTACTTCCTGGCTTCGGATATCGCCGAATTCCGGCAGTGGCGGAGCGAGCTGGATGACCAGTTGCGTGCCGGAAAGGTTGAGGCTGGATTCGATATCTACAATCGCTATCGGCTGCGGCTGAACGACCGACTGGAAAACACCCTGTCGCAGCTTGAGAAAGGGCTGCCTCAGTTTGACTTCTCCCGGGACGAAAACCTGCTGCTGGATCGAGAGGAAAGCACCTGGCCGACGTCCATCAGCGAGGCGGATGAACTCTGGCGCAAGCGACTCAAATCCAGTGTTCTCAACCTGCGCCTGACAGGCAAGACTGATGAGGAGATCCAGGACCTCCTCACGCGCCGCTATCAGGGCCAGCTGAAGCGGATCAAGCAGCAGAATAGTGACGACGTGTTTGAGCTCTACATGAACTCCCTCACTCGCCTGTACGACCCGCACAGTAACTATCTGTCCCCACGGTCTCTTGAAAACTTCAACATGAGCATGTCCCTCTCACTCGAGGGCATCGGTGCCGTCCTGCAAATGGAGGATGAGTACACCAAAGTGGCCCGACTGGTCGCCGGCGGTCCCGCCGACCGCACCGGTAAAGTTAAACCCAATGACAAGATCGTTGCCGTCGGGCAGGACCAGGACGGTGAGATGGTCGACGTTGTTGGCTGGCGTCTCGACGATGTTGTGGATCTGATCCGCGGTGCTGCCGGCACCTACGTGCGCCTCGAGACCATCCCCTCGGGCGGCGATGGCAGCCACCGGACCATTCTGATCAAGCGGAGCAAGGTCAAACTGGAAGACCAGGCGGCCAAGAAGGCCACCTTTGAGTTTTCGGATGGCGAAGAAACGTTCAAGATCGGCGTGATCAATCTGCCGACCTTCTACATCGATTTCGAGGCCTACCGCCGCCGCGATCCCAACTACAAGAGCACCACCCGCGATGTGGCTCGCCTGCTGAGTGAGCTGAAAGAGGAAGGGGTAGACGGTATCATCCTCGACCTGCGTAACAATGGCGGCGGCTCCCTGCAGGAGGCCACCATGCTGACCGATCTATTCATCGATCAGGGTCCAGTGGTGCAGATCCGGCATGCCAATGAACAGATTTCCCGCCACAACCGGTCGCGATCCCGGGCCATGTACCGCGGCCCGCTGATGGTGCTGATCAATCGCCTGTCCGCTTCCGCGTCTGAAATCTTTGCTGGTGCCATCCAGGATTACAACCGCGGCCTGGTGGTGGGCAACCAGTCATTCGGCAAGGGCACCGTGCAGACGATGGCGCCCCTGAAGGAAGGACAGCTGAAGATCACCCAATCCAAGTTCTATCGCGTTTCCGGTGACAGCACCCAGCATGCTGGTGTGACTCCGGATATTTCGATGCCGCAGCTGATCGATGCCGAGAGCGTCGGCGAGAGTGCCTATGACACTGCCCTGCCCTGGGACCGTATTCATGCTGTACGGCATGCCAAGTACTTCAACCTGAAAGACCTGCTGCCGGATCTGGTGAGCAAACACAACCAACGGACAGCCGCCGACCCGGACTTTATCTTCCTGCGGGATCACTTCCGCCTCGAGAGCGAACGTGCCGACCGCAAGTTTGTCTCCCTGAACGAACTTGCGCGTAAGCAGGAGCGGGAAGAACTGAACCAGCAGGTTCTGGTGATGGAAAATCGCCGTCGCACCGCCAAGGGTCTCGAGCCCTACGACACCTTTGAGGCCTACGAGAAGAGCGAATCTGACGATGTCGCGACAATCGGCGGACCGGTAGAAATCACGCTGGAAGATGATCCGATCCTGAACGAAGCGGGCTTCATCATGGCGGACTTTATTGGCCTCTCCGAAAAGGTCGCCAAAACACCGCCCCAGGTCGCCAACTTTTAATGCATGACCTTAGTCGGCCGGAATCACTGCCGGCCGACTAAGGGGCATTTCCCGTATAATGTGAAAACTTGAACGACACACAGGTTGGGTACGCCCGGCCTTTTTTATTTTGGGGGAAGAGAAGTGAAAGTCGTTTCCTTTAACGTCAACAGCATTCGCGCGCGCCTTCACCAGCTGGAAGCACTGGTGGATAAGCACGCACCGGACATCATCGGCCTGCAGGAAACCAAGGTCACCGATGAGGAGTTCCCCGTCGATGTCATCCGGGACCTGGGCTATGAGGTGATCTTCTTTGGACAGAAGACGCACTACGGCGTAGCGATGCTCTCAAAGCTGCCCTTTGTACATCAGGAGTTCGGCTTTCCCGACGACGGCGCCGAGGCCCAGCGGCGGCTGGTTACCGGAAAGTTCGACATCGGTGCGAGTGAACCACTGACCGTGATTAACGGCTACTTCCCGCAGGGAGAGAACCGCGAGCATCCGATCAAGTTCCCGGCCAAGCGCAAGTATTATGCCGACCTCAGCAACTACCTGGACAAGCATTGCAAGCCTGATGCGCCAGTGCTTGTGATCGGCGACATGAATATCTCCCCCACCGACCTGGATATCGGTATCGGCGAGCCCAACCGAAAGCGCTGGCTGCGCGATGGGAAGTGCAGCTTCCTACCCGAGGAGCGGGAGTGGCTGCAGAAGGTACAGGACTGGGGGCTGGTCGATACCTTCCGCGAGTTGCACCCGGACACCGACGACATCTTCAGCTGGTTCGATTACCGCAGCCGCGGTTTCGACCGGGACCCGAAGCGCGGACTGCGCATCGACCTGATTCTCGCCACCCGACACCTGGCGGAGCACTGTACTGAGGCCGGTGTCGACTACGATATCCGCGGTATGGAACGCCCCAGCGACCATGCGCCTGTATGGGCGGAATTCAAAGTTTAATTCCCGAGTGGGCGCCCTCTGCGGCGCCCTTTTTGATGGCCCCTCCACCCCCTGTGGACCGGTCCACCTGGCCCACCTCCCCCGGAAATCACGAAACGCCGCCGTAACTGCAGCCCTTTTTGTTCGTGCATCTGTTAAACACCCGACTCGGGATTCCGGCGCCCTCCAGCTTAACAATCCGCAAACATATACGCCCTTCCACATATATGTCCTAGCGTATATGATTCTGCGCTGATGCATTAGCGCCAACCCCGATATGGAACCACTGCTGCTATACAAACACCTTGGTGAAGAGACCCGTCTGCGAATTCTGCTGCTTACCGCGGCAGAGGGCGAGCTGTGCGTCTGCGAACTCACCGAAGCCCTGGACGAGAGCCAGCCCAAGGTTTCCCGCCACCTGGGCCTGCTTCGTGACGCCGGGCTACTGGATGACGAGCGACGGGGGAAATGGGTTTTCTATCGCATCGCGGATCAGTTGGATCGATGGGCAAGAGAGGTCATTGAGCTGACTCTCGAACACCCTCCTGGTATCCACTTGCAAGATCGGCAGAGGCTGGCCGGCATGGGCCCACGGCCGGTCAGGATTGGGCGCTGCCAAGCTTCATAAACCCCGGATTCGCACACTAGGCTGGAATTCAGAGACGCGCTGCAACAGGAGAGGACGCTATGGCGATTAAAATTGGAATCAATGGATTTGGACGCATCGGCCGGCTGGCGCTGCGGGCCGGCCTCGACAACCCGGCACTGGAATTCGTCCAGATCAACGATCCGGCCGCAGATGCGCCCACCCTCGCCCACCTGCTGAACTTCGATTCCGTGCACGGGCGCTGCAGGCACGAAGCGAGCGCAGAGGAAAACGCGATCGCGGTCGACGGCCACCGTATTCTCTACTCACGCAACAAGGCAATCGATGAAACCGATTGGTCGCACTGTGACCTGGTCATCGAAGCCTCTGGCAGAATGCGCGACGCGAAACTCCTGGACGGCTACCTGCAACAGGGGGTTAAGCGCGTCGTAGTCACTGCACCAGTCAAGGATTCTCAGGTCCTGAATGTCGTTCTTGGGGTTAATGACCACCTGTACGATAGCGGGCGCCACAAGATTGTCACCGCGGCCTCCTGCACCACCAACTGCCTGGCACCGGTGGTGAAAGTGATCCACGAGCAGCTCGGTATCCGCCACGGCTCCATGACCACCATCCATGACATCACCAATACCCAGGTAATCCTTGACGCTCCACACAAAGATTTGCGCCGCGCCAGGGCCTGCGGCATGAGCCTGATTCCCACCACGACTGGCAGTGCCACTGCGATCACCGAGATCTTTCCCGAGCTCAAGGGGCGCCTTAATGGTCACGCCGTGCGGGTCCCGCTGGCGAATGCGTCACTGACTGACTGTGTTTTCGAAGTGGACAGGGAGACAACCGTGGACGAGGTGAATGCCATGTTGCGCGATGCCGCAAATGGAGAACTCAAGGGCATCCTCGGCTACGAAGAGCGCCCTCTGGTCAGCATCGATTACCGGACCGACCCACGCTCCAGCATCATCGATGCGCTCTCGACCATGGTCATCAACGGCACCCAGGTCAAACTTTACGCCTGGTATGACAACGAGTGGGGCTACGCCAATCGGACGATCGAACTGGCCGCGATGGTCGGAAAGGATTAAACGACCAACCTAGCCGTAAAGGACGCATCGCTGTGGCCGCAAGGCCGTAACCTCTTGTCGACATTGGGCCGCTTGAACCGCTTATGCTCGCAACGCTCTCTCCCGAGGTGCGCCAGTACCTGGTTGTCACCGCGAACTACTGGGCCTTTACCCTGACCGATGGCGCGCTGCGCATGTTGGTGGTCCTGTATTTTCACCAGATTGGCTACTCACCGCTGCAAATTGCCCTGCTGTTCGTTTTTTACGAGGCATTTGGCGTTGTCACGAACCTGCTGGGCGGCTGGCTGGGTGCACTGATAGGCCTCAACCGGACCATGAACATCGGCCTGGGTCTGCAGGTAGCAGCCCTGGCGATGCTGCTGGTTCCGGAAAGCCGGCTTTCGGTGCCTTGGGTAATGTTTGCGCAGGCGCTCTCCGGTATCGCAAAGGACCTGAACAAGATGAGCGCCAAGAGTGCCATCAAGCTGCTCGTGCCCGGCCAGGATTCTGGGCGCCTCTACCACTGGGTGGCGCTGCTCACGGGGTCCAAAAACGCCCTGAAGGGCGTCGGTTTCTTTCTCGGTGGGCTGCTACTGGCGACGTGGGGTTTCCGCGGCTCCATCTTCGCCATGGCAGCAGGATTGGCGCTGGTGTGGCTGGGGAGTCTGATGTTATTGAAGCGTGATTTGGGCCGGGCCCGTGGAAAGCGCAAGTTTCGCGACATCTTCTCCAAGAGCCGCGCCATCAACCTGTTGGCAGCTGCCCGCGTCTTCCTCTTCGCCGCGCGGGATGTCTGGTTTGTGATAGCCCTGCCGGTATTTTTGAGCAGTCAGTTTGGGTGGGACCACTGGCAGGTCGGCGGCTTTCTCGCCTTATGGGTCATTGGCTATGGCATCGTCCAGTCCCAGGCGCCGCGCCTGACTGGGAGCGCGCCCGGCAGGCGTTCAGCATTTGTCTGGGCAGCCGGTCTCGGCACCGTACCAGCCGCCATCGCGCTACTTCTGGGCACCGACTTGGCACCGCAGGCGACGATTATCGTGGGCCTCCTGCTGTTCGGGGGCTTGTTTGCTGTGAACTCGGGTCTACATAGTTACCTGATAGTGCACTTCGCACGGGAAGATGGAGTATCGATGGATGTCGGCTTTTACTACATGGCCAACGCGGCGGGCAGGCTTGCCGGAACCCTGTTGTCGGGTTGGGTTTTTCAGGCCTCAGGCCTGGAGGCCTGCCTGTGGATCTCAGCAGTTTTCCTGTTGGTCTCAGCCCTGATCGCCCTGGGCCTTCCTGAGGACAACCGCAGTCCTCAGGTGGTCGCCAAATAACGCTTAGTCGTCCCCGAGCCAGCGCTCCAGAGTCTCCCGGAGGGGCTCTTTGGCCAGAGGCTTGGTCAGGAAATCATCCATTCCGGCCGCCAGGCAGCGGCCTTCAAATTGCTCCTCGGTGGTACTGGTCAGAGCTACGATTGGCAGCCGATCTTCAGGCGAGTGCTCGGTCTCCCAGTGGCGCAGGCTTTCAATGATCTCGGCACTGTGCTCGGTGTTCTGCTGGCAGTCGACGAGAATCATGTCGTACTGCCCCTCGGGTAGACGCTCAAGGGCACTTTCTACTGACGCCGCCACGTCCACGCGGTAACCCAGCGCCTGCAGCATCTCCTCCGTCACGCCCTGGTGCTGGCGGGACTCCTCGATGAGCAGCAGATTCCGCTGACGTGGCGACACCCCGCTACTGGAAACAATACGACGACTCGCCTTCCTGCTCCCGCCGAAAAGACGACTGATCAGCGCATCATGCAGCTCCTTGCGGGTCACGGGTCGCCCAAGGTACATGGCTCCAGGAACAGCCTGCATCAGCGGCGCGAACTCTGGTTTCTGGCCATAACCGCCAAGACAGATCAGAGGGCAGCCCTCCGTGTCGACACCCTCGGAGGTGTAAATGCGACTGACATCCGCAAGCAGGGTTTCGTCCCCCATTGCCGGGGCCAGCATCACGAGCTGGCGGCGCTCTATCGAGCGCTTCACTGCCGCTTCCTGGTCATCCTGGCTCTCGGCCTGCCACTTCAGGCAGGTAACTTCCATGCCAAACGAGCGCAGCACCTGAACCAGACCGGCAACAAACAGCCCCTTCTGATGGAGCACCAGCACCTCGCAGTCCTGCAGGCGCCGGTCCGGCGTGAGATATACCCGCTGGTTCAGTTCCATCGCCAGCTTGATCTCCACGTGATAGCGGTTGCCATCCGGGGAGGAGTGCAGCTGAAGATAGCCGCCCATGGCTTCCGCCAGGCCCTTGGCAATGGAAAGTCCGAGGCCGGTCGTCACCTGGGTGGTATCGAGACGCGAGAAAGCACCGAACAGCTCACTCTCGTCCGGCAAAATCTCGCCGCGGCCATCGTCCACGAGGCTGATGGTGAGCTGCCCCTCGCCTTGGTTGATGGGGCGGAAGCTGACCTGCCCCCAGAGTTCACCAACCTGGGCAATGGCCGTGGCCGAATCCACCAGGTTGCGAATCAACTGGGACGTTTTGCGGTTGTCACCAATTACCATCACCGGCAGGTTGTCATCAATCTGGAAATTGAACTCGAGGCGCTGACGATGGGCAGCCCGCGCCGCGAATTTGAACGACTTCTCGATGGTCTTGACCAGGTTGAAAGATCCCTGCCGCAACCGGATATCCTTTCGCGCGACGCGGGTGAAGAGCCCCACATTATCAACCAGCTTGAGCTGTTGGCTGCCTGCATTCTTCGCCAGCTGCACCCACTCCCGCTGTCGCTCCGAGAGCGGCTCCGCCTCAAGTAGCGCCAGAGCGCCGAGGGAGTCGGAAAGCTGGCTGCGAAATTCCTGCCCGATATTCGCTACAAACTCGTTGGTGAGCTCTACCGCGGCTTCGGAGTGTTTGCGCGCAGCTGCCAGGTTGCTGGCCCGGGTCTGCAGATCCTGCATCGCCGAGAGGCGGTCCCAGTAGTTCTCCGAGTCACGGCGCCCCTGGTGCACGATCAGCCAGACGAAGGCGATGGTCAGGAACCCATAGATGCCACCGAGCACATCGCCGGAAAGGAACGCCTTGATGGCCGCTGGCAGCAGCGAACCACCAACGAACCAGCCGAGGAAACGGTAGTAAGGGGAAAATACGGAGGTGACGCTCGAACAGAAAATTACCGTGTAGAGCCACAGGAAGTGTGTCTCCGGAGCAAAACCCAGCAACCATACATGGCATAGGAGTATGACACCCCACCAGGCGGCGCCCAGTGTTGAGGCGAGAAAATAGCGTCGGCGCCAGCGGTTCGGACCAGTGGCATAGAGGGCGGAAAAACGGAAGACGTAATAGCCACGCCAAAGCGTAAACAGCACCAGCACGATGCCAAGTACGAGTGCCAGTCTGGGCGCAACAAGCCGCAAGTCGCCAATAACAATCGCAATGGCGAACGCCAGCAGGGACAGCAACATACCCCGCCGGCTGTATTTGGCGATCCGGGTATCTGTGACCCGGCAAACCCGTCGATCCTTCTGGACCTTCAGCGAGGGACGATCAAATATGGGCATGAATCCCTTCCCAAAATGCAGTGGACCACAGGCGTTCCGCCCGGGCTGCGCAATACTGGCTCATCTGGCCGGCGTAGACACCGACGACCCGCAATTTGCGGCCCGGCACTAGCCGATTCCCATCACTTCAACCAGAACTGTCTTGATAACAAAGCCGAGCAAACCGAGCCCGAGCGCCAGAAACAGGATAAAGGTACCGAAGCGGCCAGCTTCCGACTCTTTTGCCAGGTTCCAGACAATGAAGATCATGAAAAGAATCAGTCCACCGACGCCCAGCCAGAGGGAGTACTCTTCAAACTGCTCAAACGACATGTATCAGCCCGCTTAAAAATTGGCGCGCATTTTACAGGGTTACCCAGGTGGTGAACAGCGTCACGCAAGCCTCCGCCGCCCACCGCGTCTTGTTGATCAGCGCAGCTCACCGGCCTCCCCGCCGCATCAATCCGGTGTTTATCCGCCACCTCTTAACCAGTGCTTTCCGGCTACGTCCAGGCAAGAGCACGGCAGTCCATGAATCAGGCGCCCTGATAGTAGTCGCTGTCTTCGGCAGCCCTGGTGCCACAACGCAGTCGACGCACTTCCCGGTCACGGTAGCGACTGTCATGCCAGCACCGTGGCAGGGCCTCACCGGACAGGAAACTGAGCTGGGTTTTATCGAAAACTTCCGGATCCTGTACCTCCTCTCCCCAGAGGTAGCGGCCGACAACGGTCAGTTCGTAAGGATTCGAGAGAGTAACGATATCGGCGACTTCGACCAGGTGGTTAGTGGCGGTATCTTTGAACAGCATGGTGGCACCTATTTCTTCAAGTTACTTTCAGTATAGGGCCCTCTGGCGCAATTTCTTCTGCTTCCGACAGCCACCATGAAGCCTATGCGAGCCGCGAAACCATACGATTTAAAAGAACAGTTCTGTGGCTTTTTAAACTCTTGATGCATTTTTCTCGAAGAATACTGCAGATTATCCTCGCAAAAAGCTGAAGCGATGCCTTACCCCTCCAGCGTCAGGCGGGCGGATACCATCCCCGGCTCTCCCAGGGCATCCATGTTGACCGTGCGGATACTAATGCCCTGTTGGAGCAGGTTGTTGAGCCACGGCTGCAGATCCTGGTAGCGGGCACTCTCGATCCACAGGCGCACACGTCCATCACCCTCCGGCTCAAAGCGCTTGATTGCGATCTTTCTCTGCTCCGCGGCAGCAGTCACTCGCTGCAGTAGCGTGCCACCGGCAACCGGGTTGCTCTGGCTGCTGCCAATCTGCTCGAGAACTGGTCGCTGATCCTGCATCCATGACAGCAACTCGGCGGCCTCTTCCGCCCGAGCCTGCGCTCCCTCGAAGTAGTGCTTGGCAGGCAAGAACAGACCGTAGACAACAAATAGCCCGCCGAGAAATACACCCAGGAGCCCGAGAGCCCTCTGGTCGCTCGAGGGCAAAGCCCGCCACTTTTGCAGTAATTGCTCAATCTGCTGCTTCATAGTTCGATTACTTCGTTAATTTCAGCGGATCTCACGCCCTTAGCGGAGACGGATTCGACCAGAAACGCCATCTTCCAGCTCGTTTGCTGCAAGCAGTTCCGCACGGACCGGGCCAGCAGAGAGCTGGCCAACAACGGTGTCCAGATCGGAGAGGTTCTTGGCCTGCAGCTGCAACACCATGTCACCGCGGGTGCCATCAAAGCGCAGCGACTGCAGTCGCAACCCCTGGCTGCGACTCTGCGCCCAGACCTGGCTCAGGTGCTGGAGCATGTTCGCAAAGGTACCGCCGCCAGCTGAGGACTGTCGGAGGTAACCCTCCACCTGGCGCCTGATGTCTGCACGCGGGGTGTCGTTGGGAAACAGCTCGGAAAACAGCGCCTGAGCCTCTTTCTCGATGGCAGCAGCACGCCAATTGCTGTAGGTCCCTGCCCCCACAAATAGCAGTAGCTGGAGTACAAAACATGCCGCAGCCACCTTTGCGGGCAATGCCCACCAGTGCCGCTCGGAGGTCGGTTCCGCCGGCTTGAACTCACCGCACAGCAGATTGGCCAACTGCGCTGCTTTGGCAGCAGCTACGAGCTGCGCTTCGGGCTGCTCCCTGTGGAATTCGAGCCGATCACCAAAGAGGATCCGCAGCTCGGCTTCGAACAGCTCGTCGACTTTACCCAGCACTTTGAGAGTTGGGCTGACAACACCACCGTCCGGCTCGGAGGAACCGTCGTTGCTACTCAAGGCCAGGCTTTCGAGCACTGGCTTGAGGTATTGGCGGCGAAGCGATATGCCATGCCCCTGTCCCTGCCACAGGTGAGCGTGCTCACCATCAAGCCAGAGAATGTCACCTTCCTCACCACTATCGAGGAGCTGGTATTCCGGAATGACCGCCAGCACCGACCAGCCCAATCCGCTGAGCGCCGCAGATACAGCAGCCATTCTCTCGCGATCCACGGCATAAACGGTACACAGTTCACCGCTTCGCGGCTGACAGAGAAAATGCAGGTCTTCAACATCCCCCGCGAGACGCTCTTCCACCATATAGCCAACAGCCTGGGGCTGACGCCGGGCAGCTTTGGGTATCTGCTCGGTACCACTCCAGACCCAATGCCCCGGAAGCAGCAGGAGTACTTTATCCCCCTCCGCAATACTCGGTGGTAACAGCTCATCATTTTGTGCGCCAGTCTCAGGCAGATGAAATGCCGTACGCAGAGATTCAGGCAAAGCACATTGGCGCCAGCTACCGTCCGACCACTGAGACAGCCCGACACTCGATTCGCCGGGCATCTCCGCAAGACGCAGTAGCCGGGTCTCACCGGCGGTGTTTGAACGCCCTTTAGCAGGGCTTGATGTTTTAGTCATAACCATATGATTTAATTGGTTTTTTGGGAGACCTCAGAAACTGCCTCACCCAATAATTCACCCATCTGTGCTACCGCAAAAGGGCGGCGCTGGCGCTGTACTACGCGCACCAGCCCACGGCGCTCATCCAGCTGCAGGAGCGACTCCCAGTATTGCTGATGATCCCCCTGATCCCCCAGCTGCACCGCTATCCGGGCCAGAAAATAGCGACTATGAAAAACGAGCCCGGGCGCACTGTTGAGACCGTACGCTTCGAGCTGCTCCCGTTCTGTGAAAACACCATCAGCCTCGCGGAAGCTTTCCAGTTCCGTCACCCGAGCCTGGGGCTCAATGGCCGCAAGAATCTCTGGGGGAGCGAAATTGACGTTGATGGCAGTCCCTGTTTCGGGCAGCGCGCACAGATAGGGACGCAGCGCCTGCCAGTCTTCCGGCTCCATTCCCACGACCGCCGCCAGCTCGGAAATATCGGTAATCGGCGCGTCCGGAGTCCGGTGCGCCACCTCCCGACCCAGGTAGCCGTCATCTTCGGTGCCCGGAGCCAGCGGGGTATCGCCACTGTCGACCCAATCCTCAATCGCCCGCGCAAGATCGGCTTTACCAGTCAGGTTGCGCACCAGCCGATCGAAAAACTGCTTTTGCTCAGACTCCTGACCTGCATCGGTCAAATTATTCACATTAAAGCAGGAGTGTAACTCCTTGATATTAATGCGCATTTTTCCGTTATCCGGATTGAAGGAAAGCGCTGGTACCGCCCAGGCCTCCTCAGCCGTGTCAGCCGAATTCGGCTCCTCTTTGTCCTGCTCGAAATCCCGCTCCAGGGCAATCCGCGCCCATGCCTCTGCGCCGCCTACAAACTCGGCCAGCTGGGTATTGGCGAGCAGCGCTCCGGTTCGGGTTACTGCTATGCGGTTACGGGTAATCGTGTGTGTCAGGGCCGCAACGGCAATCACCAGCACCAGCAGTACGGTAATCAGGGCCACACCCCGTTGGCGACCGAGGCTGGACGAAGGACGTAAACCCATCACTGCCCGGCCTCCGTCTCAGTACCACCCTGCTCTCCCGGGTTTTCCTCTCCTGGCTCACCGTCAGCCCCCTCAGGCGCGCCCGCCTCACCATCTTCATCCGAACCTGTAGAGCCCAGCATTTCATAGCGGTTCAGGGGGAACACGCGACGGATTTCCCCGGCGCTGGTCTGCAACGTCAGTTCAATCGCGGCCGGAAGCCGGGTTTCGAGCGTGCTCCCCAGACTGCGACTATCCACCGGTGGCCACTCCGCCAACCAGACCTTGGTGTCGGGGTCGTAATACCGGAAGCCCAGCGTCTCGACGCCGAGCAACAGCGGCTCGGGGACCGGCTCGGTATCCGGCGCCCGGTCCAGGACACGCCAGCGACTGCGCAACAGCAAGGCGCCCGCCTCCTCGAGAGTGGTCTCCTCCTCCGCGAAACCCAGGCTGTAACTCAGACGCAGCAGTTCCCCGCGGGGCTCACCGGTAAGGTTCGCCGCCCCCAGACGGGTAAACTCCAGCTCGTCTACATCGCCCCGCAGGGCTGGCTCGTAGCCGCTGTAGGCATTCTTCACCGGCCTGGCCGTTAGCTGGCGGAGGTCATCCTCCATACGATACATGGCCATGGAGAAGCGGCGCATCTGTTCCGCTCGCTCCGTGAGCATGCGATCGGTGCCATTCAGGGTGTCAATGAGGGCATACGACCCCATGCTGATCACAGAGACGATGGTCAGCACCACCATCATCTCGATCAGCGTAAAGCCATGTTGGCGCCTCATTGCTTTGGCTCCTGTGCCGCCCAGGCGTCCAGTGTCAGGGTGGGATTCTCTGCATCCGGTCGCATCACTTCGATGCTGATCTGACGAAGGCGCGGCTCTTTGGTGTCTTCAACATTGGCCGTCACCACCCACTCGCTTTGCCCCTGAATAATCCGCTCAGACTTTCTTCCCAGTGGCGGCCAGGGGGACTGCAGTCGAATTTCTGCCAATACCTGCTGTGCCACCCAGTTGGCAGCCAGCCGCTCTTCCAGAAAAGCCTGCGTACGCACGCTCTCCTGCATGGTCCTGAGCACGCTTGCGGCGATCACGCCAAAGATGGTCAGCGCCACCAGCACTTCGATCAGCGTAAAACCGCGCTGCTTACTCATCGTTGGCGCCCCACTGCAATTCCAGCCCGTTGAGACTGCTGTAATTCATCCGGGCTTCACGCTGCACGCGGCCTCCCTCCAACAGGAGGACAGCCAGCTCCGCCGGGAGCACTTCGCCGCTGGACAGGGACACAAACTGGGGAATAGGTTTTTCATCATTGCGGCGGTCGGCAGCGAACTCCGCAGGAGCAGTAACAGGCATTTCCGCCTCGGACAGCACCTCGAGACGGATATTGTCGGGGAGTTGGTGTGACGCGAAACGAGCCGCAGCAGTGCCCTGTGCCGCTTCGCCAAGGGATTCCCAGGTCATGGTAATGGGATCGAAACGCACAACGCTGTAACTGTCCGGCTCGAACACCACACCGTAATGCGCCTTGTCGATCAAAGCCCGGTCGGCCACCAACTGCAACAGGTTGGCCAGGCGTTGCACCTCTGCACTCCAGGCCCTGCCACCGGCGCCACCGAGTGAAACCACCGCCATGCCAGCGAGCACGGCAATGATAACGATCACTACCAACAATTCGATCAGGGTGAAGCCGCGATGGCGGCCCGGCAACGCTTTCATGGCAAGCGGCCTTCTAGCGATCAGAGCTCAGAGGCAAACAGATCAGCAGCCTCACCCTCGCCACCGGGCTTGCCATCGGCACCGAGGCTGAACAGGTCGTAAGGGCCCTCGCTGCCCGGGCTGACGTACTGATATTCATTGCCCCACGGATCCTTCGCTTCACGCTTCAGATAGGGCTGGGTCCAGTTCTTGGCCTCGGGAAAACCACTGGGCTTGGTGACCAGTGCCTGGAGCCCCTGTTCGGAACTCGGATAGACAAAGTTATCCATCCGGTACATGTCCAATGCAGTCTCGATGGCGCGCAAATCTGCTACCGCCGCCTTCATGCGCGCCTCACCGGTACGCCCCATGATATTGGGCACCACCAGGGCACCGAGCACCCCGAGAATCACGATCACGACCATAATCTCGATCAGTGTAAAGCCGCCGCTTTTTCGCAGATTTTTCATAACATCACTCTCTGTCACGGTTCTCTTCTTTGCGCTTCTGCGCGCTGATTTGGCCGTCCAATCGGGCGCGCCCGGTTAGACGACCATCTGATTCATACTCATGATCGGCATCATGATCGCCATCACGATAAAGAGGACAATGGCTGCCATCAGCAGCAACATCGCCGGCTCAAAAAGGCTCACGAACGCCGTTACAGCGCCCTGCAGATCCTGCTCCTGAGACTCCGCTGCCCGCCCGAGCATCTCGTCCAGTGAGCCGGACGACTCACCACTGGCGATCATATAAATCATCATGGGCGGGAAATATTCGACATCTTCCAGCGCTTTGCGCAGGCTGCCCCCCTCACGCACAAACTTCTGTGCACTCTGCAGGCGCCCCTTCAGGAACTCATTGCTCATCACGCCACTTGCGATCCCCATGGCCTGGACCAGTGGTACGCTGCTGCCGGTGAGGATTGCCAGTGTGCCGACATAGCGCGCACTCTGTGCACCGCGAACAAGCCAGCCGATGACTGGCAACTCCAATAGTCGGTGGTGGAAACGGTAACGGACGGCGGGTTGTCGCAGCATCATTGCAATGCCGATACCCAGGGCGATCAGTGCCGGCGGTACCAGCCAGCCCCAGGCGGCAATGAAATCACTGATCGATACCAGAATGCGTGTGGGCAATGGCAACACCTGCCCGGTGCCGGTGAATACTTCAATCACATCCGGCACTACGTAAACCATCAAACCAGTCACTACCAGCACGCAGACAAACACCAGAACCAGCGGATAGATCAGTGCCAACTGAACTTTCTGGCGGAATTTCTGCTGGTTTTCCACATACTCGCTCAGGCGCTCGAGAACGTCATCGAGGTGGCCGGAATGCTCACCGGCTTCCACGGTTGCCCGATAGAGTTTGGGGAAAGCGCGCGGAAAGTTACCGAGCGCCTGGGCAAAGCTGTGCCCTTCGAGAATCTTGCCGCGAACGGCCAGTACAATGCGGCGGATCTTTGCATTGCGGGTCTGGTTGGCAATCGCGCTCAGGGTCTCCTCCAACGGGATCCCGGCTCGCAGCAACGTGGCAATCTGGCGCGTCAGCAGCGCCAGGTTCTTCACACTGAGGCCAGGGCTGCCGGACAGGAGCGAGGCACCGCCAGTGGTGGAGGACTCCGTCGAAGGCCCCACCTCCAGGGGGACCAGGCCGCGGGCTCGCAGCTGCTGGCGGGCAGCCTTGGCGCTATCCGCCTCAAGCGTACCGCGGTTTTTGCGTCCGGAATCGGTGAGCGCGATGTACTCAAAAGCGGCCACAGTCAGGACTCCTGGGTGACACGCAGCACTTCCTCCAGGGAAGTGATACCGGCCAGCACCTTGGCTATACCATCGTCACGAATACTGGGGGCTACTTTGCGCGCCTCAAGTACCAGTGCGCTCTCAGAGGCCCGGTCGTGAATCAGCTGTCGCATGGTCTCGTTAACCGGCACCAGCTCATAGATGCCCACCCGACCAACATAACCACTGTGGTTGCAGTGTTCGCAGCCGGAAGGTCGGTAAATAATGCCCTCAGCCTCTCCCTGCACATTCAGCAGGCGCCGCTCGCCGGCATCCATCACATGGGGCTGCTTGCACTCGGGGCACAGTACGCGGACAAGCCGCTGGGCCAAAACTCCAATCAGGCTCGAGGACAGCAGGAAAGGCTCGATACCCATATCCACCAACCGTGTGACCGCGCCCAGGGCGGTGTTGGTGTGCAGGGTTGAAAGGACCAGGTGCCCGGTCAGGGATGCCTGAATAGCGATCTGCATGGTTTCCAGGTCGCGGATCTCACCGACCATCACCACATCCGGATCCTGACGCAGGATCGCGCGCAAACCGCGGGCAAAGGTCATATCGGCCTTGGTATTGACCTGAGTCTGACCCACACCCTCGAGGTTGTATTCAACCGGGTCCTCGACCGTGAGAATGTTTTTCTCACGGTTGTTGATACTGCCGAGACCGGCGTAGAGGGTGGTTGTCTTACCGGAACCGGTGGGACCCGTAACAAGCAGAATGCCGTGCGGTCGTCCGAGCAGCTCGTTCATGATTTTCAGATCGCGACCGGCCATGCCGAGCTTGGTCAGGTCCATCTTGCCCGCCTGCTTATCCAGCAGGCGCATCACCACGCGCTCACCGGCGCTGGACGGCATGGTCGAAACCCGCACGTCCACCTCGCGGCCGCCCATCAACAGGGAAATCCGGCCATCCTGTGGCACCCGCTTCTCGGCAATATCCAGTTTGGCCATCACCTTGATACGGGAGACGAGCAATGGTGCCAGCGCCCGGCGGGGCTGCAAAACTTCGCGCAGCACGCCGTCGACACGAAAGCGCACCACCAGCCTCTTTTCAAATGTCTCGATATGGATGTCCGAGGCACCCTGCTTGAGCGACTCGGCAAAAATCGCGTTGATCAAGCGGACGATCGGCGCATCATCCTCCTGCTCCAGCAGGTCTTCGGTTTCCGGCAGTGAATCGGCGACGGCGGCCAGGTCCAGATCGTCCCCGAGCCCCTCAACATCCGAGAGGTTACCGCCCTCGCGGTTTTCGTACTCTTGCTGCAGGGCTGATTGAAAGGTCTCTTCCTGAACGGCCTCGATATCCAGCGGGAATCCACACAGTCGCTGGACTTCAGCCAGCACACTGGGATTGAGCGGTGCTACGTACTGACACCGCGATTCCCCTTCCCCCGACACCAGCAACACCCGGTGCCGCTTGGCAAAAGCGTAGGGAAGACGCTTGATTGCAGGTTCAGCGGAGGCCGTTTCTACGGTCATTTTTCTACCTCAAGTACCTCGACCGGTCCGTTGTCGCCCTCGTCGTAATTTCCAGTCGGGGGCAGCAGGTCCGGCAATACATCACCGCGGTGCCAATCCCAGATCACGCTGGTCTTGTCGCGAATGCGGAACTGCTTCTCCTGCAGATCCAGATAGCGCTCACGGGTTTCCTCATAGCCTGCAATCTGGGTGCTGAGAATCTTCGGACGCAGGAAGACCATCAGGTTGGTCTTGCTGACATCTTTGCTGCTCGAGCGGAATAAGCGCCCGATACCCGGCAGGTCACCCAGCAGGGGCACCTTGGACGCAGTTTCACTCACCTGGTCTTCGATCAGGCCACCGAGCACCAGAATCGCTCCATCATCGATCAACACCCGGGTGCGGATCTCTCGTTTACTCGTCACGATGTCGGAGGCTCCGGTCGCCCCTTCGGCGAACGGCAGGACGTTTTCGACCTTCTGCTCGATATCCAGCGTCACGGAATTGTTGTTGTTGACCCGGGGAACCACCTTGAGGGTGGTACCGATATCCTGGCGCTGAATCGTGGTGAACGGGTCGTTATTACTGCCTGAAAGCAGCTGTTCACCGGTAATGAAGGGCACGTTCTGGCCCACCAGGATCTCCGCCTCCTCATTGTCCAGCGCCATGATGGTCGGCGTGGAGAGGATGTTGGCGTTGTTGGTTGTCGCAATCGCATTGACCACGGCACGAACATCTGTGCCGCTGAGATAGCCCAGGTTCAGCCCCGTGCCAAGCAGGTTGAGCGGGTTCAGTGAAGCGGGATTGAATTCAGACAGCACATTCCCGTCTCCGTCCACGATGGGGTTGGGAGAGGCGTCGTTGTTGAAGCCTGCCACCACATCATCGTTGGCACCGGCAATCCATTTGATGCCGAGATCACTCCCTGCGCCTTCGGTCACTTCAACGATGATGGCCTCGATCAGCACCTGGGCCCGCCGCACGTCGAGCTTGGCGATCACACCCTTCATGGTTTCCAGCAGGGCCGGCGGTGCCGTGAGAACAAGCGAGTTCAGGGATTCATTGACCTGGATGCTCACTTCAACATCCGCGGCCTGCTGATCCTTCTCGGTTTTCTGGATGCTGCCACTCATGCCCTCGAGGATGGGCTTCAGGTCCGCGGCATTGGCGTACTGCACGTAGACCACCGCTGTGTTGCCCTCACCGTCCAGCGGCTGGTCCAGGCGGCGGATCACATTCTTCAATTGTGTGCGGGTCACCGGGTCCCCGGTAAGCAGCACCGCGTTGGAACGCTCGTCCACCGCGATACGCAATGGCTGCACATCGGTGCCTGCCTGTTTGCCGCCGCCCTGAAGCAATTCGCTCAGTACCTGTTTCACTTCCTTGGCGGAAGCGAACTGCAGCGGCACCAGCTCGATATCAATCGCACCGGCACGGTCCAGCTGCTTTACCAAGCGTACGATCTGTTCGATATTCGCCGCACGGTCAGCGATGATCAGCGTATTGGTGTCGGCATAAGCCGCCAGATGGCCGGTCTGGGGAATCAGGGGGCGCAACATGGCAATCAGTTGCGAGGCAGAGATGTTTTCAACCCGGATGGTCCGCACCATCAGGGATTCCGCCGGGGCCCGCGCCCCCTCAGCCGTGACGGGGATGGCCTGCTGTTTTGCCAGGGCATCAGGGACCACCTTCCAGGTCCCGCCCTGTTCTACCAGGCTGAAGCCGTTCACCTGCAGCACGGACATGAAGACGTCAAAGGCCTCGTCATGCGTCATTGGGTCACCGGCCACCACTGTCACCTTCCCCTTTACATTGGGGTGCACGATGATGTTCTTGCCGGTGAAGTCCGCCGCCCAGTTAATCAGGTCGCGGATATCTGCGTTATCGAGGGAGAGCGTGACCCGCTCCGGGGGTTGAGCCAGTGACGCAGTCGACAATAGCAATCCTAGCGCGACTGCGAGCAGCCGATGAATAAACATCCTCTTCATTATTTATCTGGCTCTTTATCAAATGGACTTTGTCAAAAAGTGATTGATCCGGGATCGTCGATTTTTCTTATCGTTCTGCCCTGCGCTCCCGCGCAAGACTGCGGAGCTGCTCCAGGCGCTCCCGGATTGATTGTTGTTTTTCCGAACGGTTCTGTTCACTCTCGGCGCTGACTTCTGCGGCCTGCCTGCCGAGATTACTGGTGGTGAAGTTACGCAGGGGGACACTGGGACGGCCGTCCTCATCCGGGTAAGTCAGCTTCTCCATTTTGCCGTTGCGACGCAAGATGATGTGATCAGTATCAACCGAATACAGCTCTGCGCCACCGGGCAGCCTGTCACCAATAAACAGGCGCTGGGCCGGCTTGCCACGCTCGGCAACCAGGGCGCTGGCCTTGTTTTCATCGCTGTTATCCAGCACACCGGACAACACCAGGTTCAGCTGGGTAATCGGGATGTTGGCGAGATCAAGCCGTGGCTCCGCAGTGGGTTCAACGGCGGCCACTCCGAAGAATGGGGTACCGGGAAGCGAAGCGCTCTGCCGGGCGGAGGAGCCGGTGGAATGACGCGTAGCGAGAAGAGACTCCTCTTCCGTCGAAGGGAGCAAGCTGGCACCATATGCCAAAACATTGAGTAACAGCCAGACGCCGACGACGGCGGCAGAGGCGATCAAACTGCGCGGAAAGGCTCTATTTCCCGTGGAGGGCAGGGCCAAAGTGAATCGCTGTAGTGCCGACATGAACAAACCTAATGACCAATTCGTGACTGGCCTAAATTATTGATCTTTGACGCCTATTCTCATTCTTCACTACCAGAAAGGCAATCTTCCATCACCGGCGCTGATCACATCCATCGATTGTTGGCGTTCTGTCAGTTCTGGCACAGATTCCCACTGTACCCGTTACTAACGCACCTAACTGGCAGCAAAAGGGCGGCCAATGCCGCCCTTCTGATGCAAGTTAGTATATTAAGCGAAAATTACAATTTTGTTTCCAGTTCCGGGACTGCATCGAATAAATCGGCAACCAGGCCGTAGTCAGCGACCGAGAAGATCGGCGCTTCCTCGTCCTTGTTGATGGCCACGATCACCTTGGAATCCTTCATGCCAGCCAGGTGCTGAATGGCACCAGAGATGCCCACAGCGATATACAGGTCCGGCGCAACGATTTTGCCAGTCTGGCCAACCTGCATGTCATTCGGGACAAAGCCGGCATCTACCGCAGCACGCGAAGCGCCAACTGCTGCGCCCAGCTTGTCAGCCAGCTTGTACAGCATTTCGAAGTTATCGCCATTCTGCATACCGCGACCACCGGAGATCACGACCTTGGCCGCAGTCAGCTCCGGACGATCGGACTCGGCCAGCTCTTCACCTACAAAGGAGGAAATGCTGGCGTCATCGACGATATCCACGCTCTCAACCGCGGCGCTGCCGCCTTCTGCCGCTACAGGGTCAAAGGCAGTGGAACGCACAGAGATCACTTTGATGGCGTCAGAACTCTGTACGGTGGCAATGACGTTACCGGCATAGATCGGGCGCTTGAAGGTATCAGCGCTCTCAACAGCAATAATGTCGGAGATGGGCTGCACATCGAGCAGTGCCGCAGCGCGCGGCAGCATGTTCTTGCCGGTAGTGGTCGCCGGAGCCAGGACATGACCGTAGTCCTTGCCCAGGTCCGCTACCAGCTTGGCGACATTCTCGGCCAGCTGATGCTCATAGGCCGCGTTGTCTGCCAGGATTACCTTGGAAACACCATCTACCTTGGCTGCCGCTTCGGCAACCGCACCGCAACCAGCGCCGGCAACCAGTACATGGATATCACCGCCAATCGCCTTGGCTGCAGCGATGGTGTTGAGCGTCGCGCCCTTCAGCTCGGCGTTGTCGTGTTCTGCAATAACGAGAATGCTCATCAGATTACCTTCGCCTCGTTCTTCAGTTTTTCTACCAGTTCCGCCACGTCGGCGACCTTCACGCCCGCCTGGCGCTCGGCCGGCGGCTCAACCTTCAGGGTCTTGGTGCGCGGAGTGATGTCGACACCCAGATCCGCCGGGGAGGTAGTGTCGAGAGGCTTCTTTTTCGCCTTCATGATGTTCGGCAGGGAAGCGTAACGCGGTTCGTTCAGGCGCAGGTCGGTGGTTACCACAGCCGGCAGCTTCAGCTCTACAGTCTGCAGACCGCCGTCGATCTCGCGGGTCACTTTAACGGAACCATCTTCAACCACGACTTCAGAGGCAAAGGTACCCTGGGCCATGCCAGTCAGTGCGCCCAGCATCTGGCCAGTCTGGTTGTTATCACCATCAATGGACTGCTTGCCCATGATGACCATCTGCGGCTCTTCTTTCTCCACGATGGCCTTGAGGCACTTGGCCACTGCCAGCGGCTGCAGTTCTTCATCGGTCTCGACGAGGATGCCGCGGTCTGCACCGAGGGCCAGTGCAGTACGGATCTGCTCCTGACATTGCTTGGGCCCCATGGAAACGGCGACAATCTCGCTGACAACGCCTTTTTCCTTCAACCGTACAGCCTCTTCCACAGCAATTTCGCAGAAGGGGTTGATAGACATTTTTACGTTGGCAGTGTCGACATCACTGCCGTCCGCCTTCGGGCGAACCTTGACGTTGTAGTCGACAACGCGTTTCACAGCTACAAGAACTTTCATGGAAATCCCGTCTCGGTAATCTGTTTAAAAGCCGCGACTGACAGGTCAAATCGCGTACGAATCGGATCGTTCAGTCAAACAGTTGTTTGAACGCGGTGTATGTTGAGCCTTCTATAAAGCAAAATCAATAGGGTTATCCGCCCTGCCCGACCCATTCACCAGATCTATTGACCAGAATCAAAGCGCTAAATCTGGTCACGCTAACCTGTTGAAATATGGCACATTTGCCACAGCAAATGGATACTCCTGCAATTGGTAGGGTTGAATAAACACCGATATAATCCGCGACCAATATAAAAGCCTAAGGCCTTGAGGCCGGCAACAATACCGTGAAACTAGCTGAGGAGAGCGCCGTGGAACGCGAATCAATGGAATACGATGTAGTGATCGTGGGAGCCGGCCCCGCAGGCCTGGCTGCGGCCTGCCGTATTCGCCAGCTGAATGAAGACATCTCCGTTTGCGTGGTGGAAAAAGGCTCCGAGGTCGGTGCCCACATCCTGTCTGGCGCAGTGTTCGAGCCCACAGCACTGAATGAGTTGTTCCCGGACTGGAAGGATCGCGGTGCCCCCCTTAACACTGCCGTTAGAGGCGATGACATCTATGTAATGCGCAGCGCAGAGAGCGCGACCCGCATTCCCAACGCCTTCGTGCCCAGCACCATGCATAACGAAGGCAATTACATCATCAGCCTGGGCAATCTCACTCGCTGGCTTGCCGAGCAGGCAGAGAACCTGGGGGTCGAGATCTTCCCCGGATTTGCCGCCGCAGAGGTCCTCTATAACGAAGACGGCTCCGTTAAGGGCATTGCCACCGGCGATATGGGCGTCTCCGCCACCGGAGAGGAGAAAGACTCCTACATGCCGGGTATGGAGCTGCACGCCAAATACACCCTCTTTGCCGAGGGTTGCCGCGGACATCTGGGCAAGCAACTGATTTCCCACTTCAAGCTCGATGAAGGCAAGGACCCGCAGCACTACGGCATCGGTATCAAGGAAATCTGGAAAGTCAGTGACGAGAACCACAAGCCAGGCCTCGTGGTACACACTGCCGGCTGGCCGCTGGACGAGAGCGGTTCCCACGGTGGCGGGTTCCTCTATCACCTGGAGGACAACCAGGTAGTGGTCGGCCTGATTACCGACCTAGCCTACAGCAACCCACATGTGAGCCCGTTCGACGAATTTCAGCGCTACAAGCACCACCCGGTCATCAAGCAGTACCTGGAAGGCGGCCAACGGGTGGCCTACGGCGCCCGCGCTATCACCAAGGGCGGCCTGCAGTCGCAGCCCAAGATGACCTTTCCGGGTGGCCTGCTGATCGGCGACAACGCCGGCACCCTGAACTTCGCCAAGATCAAGGGCAACCACACCGCGATGAAGTCCGGCATGATTGCCGCTGAGTCGGTGGTTGAGGCGCTGGCCGCAGAGCGTGCAAACGACGAACTCAGCGGATTTGCCGACAGCTATCGCAACAGCTGGGCCTGGAAAGAGCTGCACAAACAGCGAAACTTCGGCCCCGCGCAGCACAAATTCGGCAATATTCTTGGCTCAGCTTACGCCTTTATCGATATCAACATTTTCCAGGGCAAGCTCCCCTGGACCCTCCGCGATACCAAGGCGGACCATGCTCAACTGAAACCCGCTGCAGACTGCAAGAAAATCGACTATCCGAAGCCCGACGGCGTGCTCAGTTTTGACAAACTGTCCTCGGTGTTCATCTCCAACACCAACCACGAAGAGGATCAGCCCTGTCACCTGACACTGAAGGATGATGAGATCCCGCTGAACCACAACCTGCCCATCTACGATGAGCCCGCTCAGCGCTACTGCCCCGCCGGAGTCTATGAGGTGGTGGAAGACGCGGGTGGCAAGCGGTTCCAGATCAACGCGCAGAATTGTGTTCACTGCAAGACCTGCGACATCAAGGATCCCACCCAGAACATCGTCTGGGTGGCGCCTGAAGGCGGCGGCGGCCCCAACTACCCGAACATGTAAGACCAAGTGGTCGATTTGTTTCCTTTTCAGGGCGCTCTGTGAGCGCCCTTTTTTGTGCCCACAGAAGGCCCCTCGACAACCCTTCTCTCCCTCCAAACGCTCAGACAGGGGCTACACTGATGGTAGCTTCCGGCGCCAATACGTTCTCTCCAGACGAGGAAAGCGATGAAATCCGCCCTGCTCTGTATCGATCTGCAGCACCTTTGTGCCGTCCGTGGTGAGGGAATCTTCTCGGAGGGACAGAGCTGCCCGTTCAGCCCTGAGGAGCAAAATTACTTCTTCGATCGGCTCGAGAAGCAAGTCCTGCCTAATGTGCAGAAGCTCCAGGCGATTTTTCGCGACAAGGGCATCGAGGTCCTCCATATAAGGACCCGAACCAAAACCAGGGATGGCCGCGAGCGGACCTTTTGGCAGAAGCGTGCAGGACTACTGGCCACGCCGGGATCGAGGGAATCGGAGTTCATCGACTCAGTGATGCCCCGCGGTGATGAGCTGATCGTCAATAAGACCGGTTCGGGACCATTCGGCAACACCAATCTGCATGCATTACTTGTCCAGCTCGATGTGCAGCAGCTGTACTGCTGTGGAGTACACACCAATACCAGTATCGAATCCACGATACGGGCTGCGGCCGATTATGGTTACTGCCCGGTCCTGATCCCGGACGCTACCGCCGCAGCAAGCCAGGCCTTGCAAGACAACTGCGTGGAACGCCTGGTAGGACAATGCTGTGAGGAAATTGAAACGAACAAGCTGGTGGAAGACTTCAAACACCACCTGCGCTCCGTTGGGTAGCACATTCTAGAAATGAAAAAACCGGGAACTGAAACAGCTCCCGGCTTAAGCATCCCTATTTCTTAGTTCGAGCTTCCGAATTCTGAAATTTAGAACTGGTACTGCGCGCTCAGTGAGAACGAAGAGCCCGGTTGCTCTTCATAAACAATCACGCTGCTACGCTCGATTTCTACGGACTCATCCAGCAAGTTCTGCAGCTTCGCTTTCAAAGTCATCTGCTCCGTGGGATACCAGGAGTACGTCAGATCCAGCGAGTGGAATGGCTGCTCAAAAGCATCCGGCGCACCATTACGGCCTGCCAGGTACAGGCGCTCGCCAAAGACGTTGTAGCCCAGGGTAGCGGCATGGTTGCCGTCCGGGGAATCAAAGCCCAGCATCATGTTCACGACATAGTCAGAGGCACCCGTCATCTCGCGAAACGGGTTGGTCGGAGCATCCGCCTCGACACCGGCCACCAGCTCGGATTCCTGCAGCGTGATGTTGCCCTGCACAAAGAAACTGTCCATGGTTTCACCAAGGAAGCCCATTGTCTTCAGGCCTTCAATTTCAAAACCAGTGATTTCACCGGATTCAGCATTGATGATCTCACGCGCTACGTTGGTATCACTGGAACCGAGCTCGAAGAATTCGATCGGGTCAACGATGTCTTTGTAGTAGGCAGACAGTGTCAGGTTGTCACCATTATCAAAGAACCATTCTGCACGGATGTCGTAGTTGCTGATTTCGGACGGGCGAGCATTGGGGTTACCCTTGATTTGCTCGTCGGTAATCGGATCGATGTAGATCGCATCAGTAATTTCCCGCAGGTCGGGACGAACGGCGGTCTTACTGGCACCGAAGCGCAACTGGAAGGTCTCAGCCCAGAGCGAACCCATGTAAGTGAGCGACAGTGACGGATAAACCGCATCCTCAGAGAATACCGCATTCTCCAGTTCCTCGCGGTCCATGGTGATCTGCGGGTCTTCAATGGTGAACCCATAGGGGTTCCAGTCGAGAGCGACCTGACTGTAGTCTTCCCAACGGGCACCCGCGGATACACGCAAAGTTTCATTCAGGGTCCAGTCGAACTTACCAAAGGCAGCATCGGTCAGGGTTGCTGCAATGTAGCTCTGGTTGTTGGCACCTGCCCGGTCGAACACGAAGTTGTTGTCCGGGTCGGTGATGTTCCCATCACTGAAGACTTCGTCCAAACCACCCTGCAGGACGCCAGGTTCGCCCACGCTCAGGGCACCCAGCCGGAATTCAGCCTGCTCGTAGGTACGCCCTTTCTCGGTACGAGCAAAACCGCCAGCCAGCTCGAGGGTGGAAGCAGAGAATTCGAGCGGCAGAGTGAGCTGCCAGCCGTAGTTCTTGACTTCATCTTCAAGCTTGGTGAAACGGAAACCAGCACCGTTTACGCCAACACTGACTGCTGAAGCCAAAACTTCACCGGTGGCGTCTGTGGTGGTATCGGCGTTGACATTTACCTCGTTGGGAATGTCGGTTGCCGCCATGGACTCGGAGTAATGCCAGTCAAGAACCGCCTCTTCCGGAACCCAGTTCAGCACGCCGCCAGGAACCATCTCTTTGGTGGCCATACCGATTGAATGAGAACCCTTGGCCTGATTTACAAACAGGTCGCGCTCTTCGTACTTGATGCTGTACTCGCGAAAACCACGCCCGTCAGAAACCTGGCGGTTTTCGTTGAAGTAGTCGCGCACAGCTGTTTCGTCGTCTGTGTTGCGCAGATACAGGCTGCTGGTGGTGATTTCGTGCTCACCGGCATAGCGCAGGCCAAGATTCAGGTTACCGCTCAGGTCAACCGAATAGGTGGACTTATCCTGGGTATCGATACGCTCTTCCGGGAAGCCGTAACTGCGCTTCAGACGCTGCTCCTCACGCCACTTGCTCTTGTGGGACGCGCCGGCCAGGAAACCCAGCTCCCAGTTGTCACCGAAGTAGAAACGGTTACCAACGCTACCCTTGATATCGCTATCCGGGTTGCTGGAGTCCTCTTCGATCGCGATGTCACGATTCAGGTAGGTGGCGATTTCGCGATTCAGCGCCTGGGCTGCTTCGTTGGCTTCCTGGGCTGAAGCGAACTGCACACCTTCACGCTCCAGGGTTTTACGAATGTCCTGCACACCGAGACGCCCCTGGAATCGCTCCAGGTACCAGTCCAGCTCGCCGGCCATGCCGCGGGTGCCGTCATCGGTGCCAAACGCATCATCGTCACCACCGCGGTAACTCAACACGTCACCATCGGTTTCGGTGTTCATGCCAGTGCCGACTTCGATTGCGAAAGTCAGGTCCTCTGGGATGCTCTTGGTGCGAATATCGACATTACCGCCGCCGAAAGTCGCGGGTTGATCTGCCGAATACGACTTCTGCACCGCCAGGGAGTCCACAACCGAGGTGGGGAAAATATCCAGCGGGATAACGTTACGGGTCAGGTCCGGCGAAGGCACCGTTGCGCCGTTCAGGGTGGTGCTGGAATAACGCTCACCCAGGCCGCGCACGTAAACAAACTTGTCATTAACCAGCGAGAGCCCGGATACGCGGCGCAGTGCCGCGGCCACGGTGGAGTCCCCTACCCGGCCAATCATTTCCGAGCCAAGTACGTCGGTGACAACCTCATCGTCGAGGCGCTCACTGATCAGCATCTCGGCGGAGTCGCGCAGTCGCCCCTGAACCATCACTTCTTCAATTTGGGGAGCACTTAATTGCGGTGCCGCTTCAGTGCCGGTTTCAATTAACTCTGCGTCTTGTGCGAAGGCACCAGCTGCAAGGGACGAGGCCGTGGCCATAGCCAATACCAGCGGCGCTCTCTGAAATCTTTCTTTCTTAACCATTTCCAGGCCTCTTATCGTTCCTGTATACCACTGCGGTAAAATCAAACAGGGCGCCGACTCCCTTTGAGAAAGTGGCGCCCCAAGGGATCAGGGACTCCGTCCCCAACCATTACTTCTTATTGTTCGAACCACAGTGCCTGGGCACGGCTGCCGTCATGCAGGCCGTAGGTCCAGCCCAGTGTCCAGTCGGTGCCGTTCAGATCCAGAGCACCCAGATAAGCACGCTCAACCGGAGTGATACCCACTGCAGCGCCATCTACGAGGATGCTGTCGACAGGCAGGGTCTGCACGCCCAGCTCGCCGCCCAGTACCTGCAGGCCAGTGTCAGCATTGGCAGTCGGGTTAACAGCGCCAGCGATGGTGGCGAACACGTTGCCGTTGGCAACAGCCCAGGCTTCCAGGCTGTCGGCGCCAACCGGGCCACCCTTGGTCTTGTCTTCACAGGCGAAGATGTTGGAAGTGATTGCCACCTCAGTGCCAGTTGCCGCTTCAGCCAGGGTCTCGTCACTCTCAACACGCAGGCAGTAGTTGCTGCCTTCCGCACCGTTTTCGTCGGCGCTGTAAGAGGCGATAACCATGGAGTTGGTGATCATCGGGAAGATACCTTCACGGAAGCGCCAGCCAGCGCCCGGATCGTGAGTACCTTCAGCCTGGGCAGAGATAATGCAGGTCAGGCCATCGATTACCGGACGGCTGTTCAGGCCTGCAGCGATCAGTGCGGAGTAATCCTGGTCACCGTCATAGCTGCCGATACCGTCAGACTCGATGCAGTGGTTACCATCGGTAGCGCTCTGAACGACCAGTGCGTTGGTGATGGAACCGCTCCAGCCTTCGTCGATGTCGATGGAGTCGTCACGCACGTACAGGGCAACGTAGTTCTCAAAGCTAACCGCTCCACCGAACATCTCGATGCCATCATCGTAAGTGGAGTAAACCTGCAGGTTCTTGACGATAGTGCCGCTACCTACGCCACCGAAGGAGATGCCGTTCAGCTCATCGCCACTGGCAACTTCAGCACCGGTGTGCTTGACGCGTACGTATTCCAGCTGACCGGAACTGTCTGCGTTGTTGGCGCCACCGTAGTTGGACTGGTCCTTGCCAACAGAACCTTCAGCCAGCAGGTGACACTCGGAAGTGGCCAGGTCGCCGCCAGACAGGGTGCCGGTGTAGGCACACTTGTTGGTGATACCGAACCCGTTGATCACCATACCGCCCCACTGCTGTACTTCTTCCGGACCTACGGTGCCGTCGATATCGCTGACAGAGGTAAAGGTGATCGGGGCTTCGGCAGTGCCGACCGCGAACACCTGGGAACCGCGGTTAACGGCCATGAACTTGGTGGAGTCCGGGAAAGCGATGGTGGCACCGGCCTGGATGTTCAGTTTGGCACCGTCGCCGCCTTCAGCGATACCAGCGGCAGCCATGGAAGCGTCATCGTCATAGTTGTTGCCGACAAACAGGCTGCCTTCAAAGATGTGCGCACCGCCGTTTTCCAGCGCGGGGATGTTCAGGTCAACGGTGAGCGGGTTGCCGGAATCGACAAAGCTCGCAGAGTAAGTGCAGTTGCCAGTGTCGCTGTCGAAAGAACCCTGCTGTACCTGACCGGCCTTCTCGTAAGAAGCACAAGGATTGTCATCGTTATTGTTGCCGCCACCACTAACAGAATTATCTACGGAGTTATCGACGGTCTGCGGCTCGATGCTGATACCACCGCTGTCACAACCGGCCAGCAGTGCGGCGATTGCGGCGGAGAGCAGCAGTTTGCTGTTTACTTGCTTCATGGATTCCCCCTAACAGGAAGTGTTGCAAAAATAGGCAACCAAAAATCTTTGTTTTGTTTCAGCTGTGCGTCCTGAACCAAAAACCCGGATCCCTGGAAACCTCGAAATCGTGATTTTTTTGTCGCCGGAGCGATTCGGACGAGGGGGAGTGTAGGAAGGGAATATTGCGAAAATGTTACTCAAAAGCGCGATCACACATAAATTTGCGTGAAACTTTCGCGAAAATTCAAATTATGAACTTATTGTTGCAAACAGGTTTCAGTGGCTGTTTGTTTTGTGATCGGCTAATGAAAAAGGGCTGACAAAAAATTAAGGCTGACGCCGTATAAAAAAGGGAAACAAGAAGGACAATTCTTGAGAATCAGGGGAGCAATTCCCCTTGAAGCAGTATTGGAGAGAGCCAGAAAAATTAAGAAGAGGCAATAAGGCTACCCGGCATCAGTAGCTGCCCAGAGGAAATCGTTCACCGTCACTGACGATATCGATATCAGAAGCGGCTGAAGCATCACCAGTAGTCGGCTTGCTTTCGTCTATCGCCCAATCAACCAGTTGGTAATAGACATCGCGAGAGACCCTCGCCCAGAGATCGTCACGAACTTCGATATACGGAACAGGTTGGCCCGTCTTACCAAATGGCCTCAGGCTCCAGCCGCTATCGCGCACCAGTGGCACCACATCACCGGTATTTGTCGTAAATAACAGAAGGTCGGTGCCGTTGCGTTTACCCCGGGCAACCTGGTTAACGAGGAAAGGTACGTCCTCGACATGGATGCGCCACTTCTCCACCGGGGTGACCAGAAAATACTCGTCGCCCTCCCGGCGGAGAATACTGGCAAACAGACGGACTAACGCCTCGCGCTGGATCTCAGTACCTTCATGCACCCAGGTGCCGTCCCGGCGGATGGTAAGGTCCATGTCACCGCACAGATCCGGGTCCCACTTGTGGACTGGCGGATGCCCGGAAAACTCATCGCGGAGTTTCTCTAAATGCTCGAACAGGGGTTCAGCCAAAAGACGACCCCGGCGTGCCACCCGAAGGCTGTGACGGCGGCGGTTCAGGCTGGCGCCGGCCGGACACGTCGCCGATATGCACGCCCACATCCATGATGAATTCCATCAAACCCTCGCGATCCTGGATCACGTCAGCGAAGGAGCGGGAGTGATAAAGCTCCACCGCACCCTGAACGAGCGCCCAGTACGTGGAGTAGTAGAAGTAGGCGGGGACGCGCTTCAGTTTGCCCTCTTCCATCCGGCGCTCGAAAACCCGGTTTAACGCTTCCGCGTTGGAGTTGCGGATGGCGTGAAGGTCCGCAATCATTTCCGGTGCCAGATTCAGCGCAATAATTTTTTCTTCCAGGCGCTGGAAAAGCCGGTCTTTGGCGGGATCCGCCATACGAGACTCAAAATAGGCGCGCGCGGGAGCTGTGATATCGCCCTGCTCAGCCGAGGCAACCGCCGCCTTGATCCGCTCGGTCAGCGCCTTTTCGTAGTCCATCAGCAGGCGCATGTAGATCTCTGTCTTGGAGATGAAGTGCTTGTAGATAGTGCCCTTGCCGATATCTACACGCTCAGCGATCTGCTCCACGGTGACTTTTTCCTCACCGTGCTCCAACAGAAGTTCCAGGGCGGCATCCAGAATCCGCTGCTCACGGGCGCGGAAGCGCTGCACCTTCTCTTTTGCCTTGTCCATACCTGCGACCTTACCTGTCCTTGCACTTTGAGACTGAAATTGACTGTTCATTCATGAATGATAGGCAATTCACGCAACTTGGAAAAGCGGATTGGTTAACTAATTCGCCACCTCTTCCGAACTTCCGGCTGAGTCTCAGGCCCCGAGCCGTTACCATTGGATCCGATATGCCTTATAAGGGCACCTCAAGAGCGCTAACAATAAAGGACCACACTGTGTCTATCACAAAAAGCCTGCGCGGAATGGCGCATATTTCTTCTTTGCTATTTGCAGTCACATACATACACGTCGCAAATGGATCAGCATCAGACCCAGAAGCCCCATCCGTACGCGCTCCCAGTCAAATCATTGCCGAGGCCCAAACCAAAGATTGGCGTCAGGTAAAACCGGATAATCTCCTTTTATTGGAGCTGCCCGGTGGCCAGGTCCTGATTGAACTGGCAGAGCAATTCGCACCCGGCCATGTCGCCAATGTGCGCAGGCTTGCCGAGCAGGGTTTTTATGACGGCCTGGCAATGTACCGTGTGATCGATGGTTTTGTGGCTCAGGGCGGCGACCAGTCCGAGCAGCGGGCCACCGGCGAGGCCAAGCGCACCATTCCCGCCGAGTTCACTACACGCACCATTTCCAGCGACGACTTCACCGTGCTTCCAGGGCCAGATGGCTATGCACCGGAAACCGGCTTCAGCGGGGGCTTTCCTGCCGCCCGGGATCCAAAAAGTGGACAGGTCTGGATGCCCCACTGTTACGGTGCAGTGGCAATGGCAAGGGGAGCGGGCGCTGACAGCGGTGGCACAGATTTCTATATCGTCATCGGCCCGGCCCAGCGCTACCTGGATCGCAACACGACAGTGTTTGGTCGAGTTCTCAACGGTATGTCAGCTGTACAACAGTTGGCGAGGGGTACAAGCGCCGGCGGCGTACTCGAGAAACCGGAGCAAAACCGAATCGCCCGAGCTCGCATTGCAAGCCAACTACCACCCGCGGCCCAGCCCGATGTCCAGGTGATGCGGACAGATTCGGCCAGCTTTGCCGAACTGATCCGCGCCCGGCAAAACCGCCCGGAATCCTGGTTTCTCCACCGCCCCAATCATGTGGATGTCTGTGCCGTCGGGGTGCCAGTACGCGTCAATGAAGACTGAGACCGGCAACGTAAGCAAACCCGACAACCCTTGATCTCGCTGGTCAAGGAGGTCGATGCATTGCGTAATAGTCATCAGGGGCCCAGCTGGTATCATCCGCGCCGCTGGTAGGGAACGACCGCCCTGCCCCATACTTACTTCTCGGAATTAAAAGCTACAGGCCCCACGCCCTTATGGAGAAACTCAGTAACTTACTGGATGTCGAGGAACTCGACGTAAACCTGTTTCGCAGCCGCCACCATGTAGAGAACTACCGCAAGATACTGTTTGGCGGGCAGGTTCTCGGGCAGGCGCTGATGGCCGCGACACGGACTGTTGAGGGGCGCCTCCCTCACTCCCTGCACGCCTACTTTCTGCGCCCGGGTAGCAGTGAAATGCCAGTAATCTATGACGTCGACCCGATTCGTGACGGTGGGAGCTTTACCACCCGGCGGGTAGTTGCCCGCCAGAAGGGCCGCGCTATCTTCAACATGTCCGCGTCTTTCCAGATCCGAGAGCCCGGCTTTGATCACCAAGCACCGATGCCCGTGGGTGATATCCCCGATCCGGAATCACTCAAGAACACTCAACAGATCGCCGAGGAAGCGGGGCTCACAAGCGCAGCCCATGACCAACGCCGCTACATGATCGACTTTCGCCCGGTAGACCCCGAGAGCTACTTCAGTGCATCCGTGCGCGAGCCCAAGTGCATGTTCTGGTTCCGGGTGGAGGGCGAGATGTCTGACGACCCGGTGGAGCACCGCTGTGCGCTCTCCTATGCATCGGATCTGGCATTGCTGGGCACGAGCCTGCAACCCCACCCGATTTCCCTCTTCGATCCACACCTGATGCCCGCCAGCCTGGATCACGCCATGTGGTTCCACCGCGATTTCCGTGCAGACGAGTGGTTGCTGTACGTCACTGACAGCCCCTCGGCCAGTGGCGCCCGGGGCTACTGCCGCGGCCAGCTGTTCACCCGTGACGGCGTGCTGGCAGCGTCCACTTGCCAGGAAGGCCTGATCCGCCAGATCGAAGACACAAAAGATTAATTTCTCTTAAATCAGTGGTTTACAGACAGCGAGTGGCTGTTATAATGCCGCCCGCTTCACTGATGAAGCACATCAAAACCGGTGAGTAGCGCAGCCTGGTAGCGCACTTCCTTCGGGAGGAAGGGGTCGGAGGTTCGAATCCTCTCTCACCGACCAAATTCGAAAAAGCCCGCTTCATGCGGGCTTTTTTGTGCCTGGCACCCCGGGCTCGACCTCCTGCCCACCCCATTCCTCGCTGCCCCGCTGCGACTTTTGAGAACCCTCAGTCATAGATTCCCGCAACCTGTCGTAAACTTGCACGGCACTAGCAGGCGCCTAACCTGTCCAACTTCCAAATCACAACAGATCCGGGAGCGAGATGTATTTCCAACGGCTTAACCCCGCACTTCTCTGCCTGACCCTTTTCCTGACACTGGCAAGCAGCGTAACCCTGGCCGCAGAACGCTTCGATGTTCGCTACCTGGCCCAGATTAACCCCGAAAAGGGGATTGCAGACGTACGCATCCAGCTAGAGGGCGACCTGCTGCCCAAGAAGCTGGTACTGCACCTGGATGAGGACCGCCATAGCCAGCTCGAAAGCAGTGATCCACTGGAAATGAAAGGCGACAAAGCGATTTGGAGGCCCAATGGTAAAAAGGCCTCGCTCAGCTACCAGTTCAAAATCAACGAGCAGAAGTCTTCTGGTCGTTACGACTCCCGCATCACCAAGGACTGGGCCATCCTGAGGAGCGACAAACTCATCCCCCCGATTTCCGCCACCCTGCCAGCAGGGCTCAGTTCGCGGGCATATTTCCGGCTTGAGATGCCCGAAGAGTGGTCGGCCGCCCTTCCCTACGAAGAGGTTTCTGGAGATCGTTTCCGGATCAAGGATCCCGGTCGTCGTTTCAAGCGCCCCAAGGGCTGGATGATCCTGGGAGAGATCGGCAGCCGCCAGGACATCATTGCCGGCATCAGCTCCAGAGTCGCTGCACCGCTGGGGGACAATATCCGACGCCAGGATACCCTCGCCTTCCTGAACTGGAACCTGCCCCACGTAGTGGAGGTATTTCCGGAGTTTCCGGAGCGCCTCCTGGTGGTGATGGCCGATGACCCTATGTGGCGAGGCGGCCTTTCCGGCACCCGCTCCCTGTTCATGCACGCCGACCGCCCCCTGATCAGCGGTAACCGAACCAGCAGCCTGATCCATGAGCTGGTGCATGTGGCAACAGGTATCCGCGGTGACGGCAAGAGTGACTGGATTGTCGAGGGCCTGGCCGAGTTTTACGCGCTCGAGATCCTGCGACGCTCCGGTGGTATCAGCGAGGATCGCTACAAGGAAGCGCTGGATGGACTTGAGCACTGGGGTCGGGAGTCCAAGTCACTGTTCAAAAAGCGCTCCAGCGGAGCGACAACAGCCAGGGCGGCAACGGTAATGGCTGCAGTGGACCGGGAAATCCGGGAGGCGACGGACAATCAGGCGAGCATCGATCAGGTGGCCCGGGGCCTCGCCGAGGAGCGCGGCAAAGTTACCCTCGCCCAATTGCGCCGGCTGGCCGAAAAGGCTGCAGGAAGACCAGTCCAGGCACTCTCGGAGAAAAGTCTCGCCGACCGCGGTGAGTAAATTACAGGCAAAAAAAAGCCCTGACGACGGGGGGGGGAGAGCGTCAGGGCCAAGACCATTAGGAGTGAAACTTGGAGGATTTCATCCTTAGCAATTCTTCGGGACTCACTCAGCGGAGTGCCCTACCGGCCGTACCGAGCGCGTTGGGGGTCGCGCAGGCCAGTTATAAAAAGTATCGAACACTATCCGTGAATCGCCACCGTTCAGCCCCCTAAAAGCAAGATCGAATCGTAATAACGGCCACGGCTATTATTGCCAACTCCTGTTTAGCGACCCGCCAACCTGTCAGGCCGAACTTCTGTGCCAGCGGGCGCGAATACCCGACCCGAATCACGAGATTGAAACTCCCCGACCAACAATGCTTGACTAATCTCCCCCAGCCCCTAGAATAGCGCGCTCTTGCTCGCCATGAGGCGCGTAAGTATCAGAAAACGCTAGGATTTTTTGCCTCAATTCGCTAGAATCTCCCGCGTTTTTACCGCCCCAGGCGGCACCTAAAGGCTAGGTGGCAGAGTGGTCATGCAGCGGACTGCAACTCCGTGTACGCCGGTTCGATTCCGACCCTAGCCTCCATTTTTCTCCCGCTGGATCCCATCGAGCGGGCGAGCAGCGAGAAAACCCGCGGCAAGCCAACCTGGCAAAGCCTCTCGCTCACCGACCCCGCCCGGGTGGTGAAATTGGTATACACAAGGGATTTAAAATCCCTCGCCTCTATAGGCTTGCGGGTTCAAGTCCCGCCCCGGGCACCAATCACCCCTACCCTGACATCAAGCTCTCACCCCCCCCACCTGCACCTGACGCGCACGTATGCTCAAGCGCGGGATCCAGAACACGCTCAACTTGCGTCCAAAAATCAAAATGCAGAGGGAAGCCAGGGGGCGAGGCTCCGTTGGCCCTGCCCCGGGAAAGCACGCAGGAAAGGAAGCGGCTAGCTGCCGCTATTCTCGTCTGCTGTCAGGGCCGGCCAGGCAGCCCGCAGATACATCACCATGGTGTACAACGTCAGCGCAGCCGCAACGTATAGCAGTATGTATCCGATCGTCTCCATTACCGGGTAATCCCGCACATCAAAAGCAAGCAGCACAATGATCGCGGCCATCTGTGCCGTAGTTTTTATCTTGCCAACGAACGACACCGCCACGCTGCTGCGCTTACCCAATTCGGCCATCCACTCGCGGAGGCCTGAGACTGCAATTTCACGCCCGATAATGATTGCCGCAGCGATCGTAAACCAGGCGTTTTGGTGCAATCCCACGAGCAGAACAAGTGCAGTTGCCACCATGAGCTTATCAGCAACCGGGTCCAGGAACGCCCCGAAAGGGGTGCTCTGATCGAGCTTGCGGGCTAGATAACCATCGAGCCAGTCGGTGATGGCAGCTGCAGAGAAGATTATTGCTGAAGCAAAATAGCTCCACTTATAGGGGAGGTAAAAAACCAGTACAAACACCGGTATTAACGCGACACGTAGCAAAGTAAGTTGATTGGCGAGAGTCATGCTTTTCCCTGTGCTTGCGATGCGCGTAAGGTACCAAGTCGGCACCCAAAAAGGAAACTTTGCGCGCCGAGCCCCGTTAGGCTATCCAGTTTTAATGGTTGTGTAGTGCGGAGTATATATCCTGCGCCAGTTTGCGGCTCACTCCGTCCACACTGGCAAGATCCTCTACCGATGCACGCTTGATTTCCTGTAGTCCGCCGAAGTGGCGCAGCAAGGCCCGTCGCCGCGCAGGCCCTACTCCCGGAATCCCCTCCAGGGGTGATTCGCGACGCTTTTTGTCCCGTCGCTGACGATGGCCGGTAATTGCAAAGCGGTGAGCCTCATCACGCACCTGCTGAATCAGGTGCAGGGCTGGCGAATCGGCTGAGAGCACGAGCTCACGCTGCTCAGACACGATATGCAGGGTCTCGAACCCGGCCTTACGGGTCGTGCCTTTGGCGACGCCGATAATTTGCACTCCGACCACACCCAGCTCATCGAGAGTTTCAACCGCCTGCCTGACCTGCCCCTTACCGCCGTCAATCAGCAGGATATTGGGAAACTTGCCCTCGCCGCTGGCCAGCCGTGTATAGCGGCGCTTGAGCGCCTGGGCCATAGCCGCATAGTCGTCACCCGGGGTGATATTCTCGATATTGAAACGGCGGTAATCAGATTTCACCGGGCCGCCAGTGTCGAACACGACACAGGAAGCCACAGTCGCCTCACCGGCAGAATGGCTGATATCAAAGCACTCGAGGCGCTCGGGAACCTGCTCGAGATTCAGGGCATCCTGAAGCGACTCGAAGCGGCCCTGCAGCTTCTGCTGCGCAGCCGTGCGACTGGTCAGGTTCTGCGACGCTGCCTCCTGGGCCATCGTTACCCAGGTCGCCCTGTTCCCACGCAGCTTGTGCAGGATTGATACATCCCTGCCGCTTTGCTGTTTCAATGCATCCTGCAGCGTGTCAGCGTCCTCAATGGACTCCGAGGTTAGGATTTCCCTTGGCACCTCGCGCTGGCTGCCGATATAAAACTGAGGAATGAAAGCAGACAGTAATTCAGAGGGTGTCAGCCCCAGACGTTCATCGGGAAAGTAACTGCGGCTGCCAAGAATCCGCCCCTGGCGAATAAACAGGATATGTACGCAGCTGGCCCCACCCTGGCTGGCGATCCCCAGCACATCAACATCACCGCGGCCCCGTTCTGCCACCTGGTCCGCCTGAAGCTGTCGCAAAGCCCCTATCTGGTCTCGCAGCCGGGCGGCTTTTTCAAACTCAAGCGCCCTTGAAGCCTTGTCCATCTCATCCGCCAGCTCCCGCATGATGCTGTCGCTCTTGCCACCGAGAAACATCTCTGCGTGCCGGACATCGGCTCCGTAATCCTCTTCACTGATATATCCGACACAGGGCGCGGTGCAGCGCTCAATCTGGTATTGCAGGCAGGGCCGGGAACGATTGCGGAAGACACTGTCTTCGCATGTGCGAATGCGAAAGGTCTTCTGCAAAAAATTCAGGCTGTCCCGCACGGAGTGGGCGTTGGGATAGGGACCGAAATACTGCCCCTTTTTGCGCTTCGCCCCACGGTGGAGGGCAATTCGCGGATAGGTGTCGCGACTGGAAAGGAAGATGTATGGATAGCCTTTGTCATCCTTCAGCATCACGTTGTAGGGCGGATGCTGCGATTTAATCAGGCTTTGCTCGAGTACCAGCGCCTCTGTTTCGCTGCGGGTAACCGTCACTTCGATACTGGCGATGCGCTGGACCAGCGCCATGGTTTTTACGGTGAGGCCGGAAGCGCGGAAGTAACTGGACAGGCGGTTGCGTAGATTCTTTGCCTTGCCCACATAGAGAATGCGCCCGTCGGCATCGAACATCTGATAGACACCCGGCTGACGGGTGACCGTCTGCAGGAATCGCTTGCTATCAAAGGAAGACGCCCCCTCTGGGACTTTGATTTCCGCCATTGAACTGCCTGGAACGGGTGGAACGTCACACCGGATTCCGGCGCCGACGTGCATCGCGAAGATGACTTCAGAACACCGCTTCCGGATCCAACAGGTGGTATTTTACCGCCAGCAGCGTCAGTTCGACATCACTATGAATCCCCAGTTTATCGAAGATGCGATAGCGATAGCTGTTCACGGTTTTGGGGCTGACAGCGAGGGTATCGGCAATTTCCGCCACTTTGCTGCCGTTGACAATGAGCACTGCGGTCTGGAGTTCGCGCTCTGAAAGATCGTCAAACGGTGAGCTGTGCTCGGGCTTCCCTGAAACATTGCGCATAGCCATCTTGGTGGCCATGGAGCTACTGATGAAAACTTCGCCGACCTGCACGCTGCGAATGGCCCGCACCATTTCCTCGAGATCGGCGCCTTTGGTGACATAGCCACGTGCGCCGGCCTGGAGTAAACGTCCGGGAAAAATATCGTCGTCGAGTGCACTGACGGCGACCACTTTGATCGAGGGGAAGCGCGCCAGTAACTTCCTGGTCGCCTCGAGGCCACCCATGCCCGGCATTTTGACGTCCATCAGAATGACGTCCACCTCTTCCTGCCTGGCAAAAGCAAGGGCTTCCTCTCCGGACTTCGCCTCACCGACCACATGAATATCGTTGACATCACCGAGCATGCGCGTGATTCCCATGCGCACGAGGTCGTGATCATCAACCACTAAGACTCTAATCAAAATAGCCCCAACTGCGGTTCTTCTAGCGACCGCGACACCCGCATTCCAGACCTCGGGCGTCTTCTGTACTTCGCTGTTTCTTGTTATCGCTCTGCGCAGCCATGCAGCGCAAAGTTCCTTTTACAGAGCCCTCAAGCAACATACCAGACAAAAGCGCAAGCGCAAAGCGCGACAAATGTCCCAAATAGAAAAGCTCTTACCCGATAGAACGGATATAACGGAAAGTAAGGCTAATTCGCGCATCCAATGGACGACGGCTCTTGGCAACCTGGTGCTGCCAGTGATGCTGTACCGCCCCGGAAGTCAGCAGCAGTGAACCTGCAGGCAAGTCCAGCCGCACACGTCCTTCCCCGCCCCGCTCCCGGAACGACAAGCGCCGGGGCTGCCCGAGGCTCACAGTCGCCACTACCGGGCTTTCTCCCAGCTCACGTTCATTGTCGGCATGCCAGCCCATCCCGTCGGCGCCATTGCGATAATGATTGGCGAGAATCGAGTTGAAGGTAAAACCAGAACTGAATAGACGGTCACGCAAAGTCGATAGTGGTGGCGTCCATGACTGCGGAGACTGCTCGAGCCCCGACCACCGGTAACGCACATCCGGATCTCCGACGAAGGCATGCCGACGGGGAATTGGGTGTTCGCGGCCGAAGAGCCTGACCCTGGGTTGATCCCAGTGCAGGGATTCGAGGCAATGAGCCATCAGCACTTCGGCCTCGGCCGGATCAATCCAGTCCTCGACGAGCAGAGCACGGCCCGGCGCCAGCGACACCTGCCTGCTGCGAGGGTACGCTGCAGCCAGCTGGTCAACCCGCTCGCGAAAAAGGCGCTCGTCCACTTGTTCCTCTATCTCGCACCTCGCCCAGGGGAAGCCATGCTTGCGATAGCCGCAGTGATCGGCTCAGGGGTAATAACGGGGCTCCGGCTCCAGCTCTACACCAAACTTTTCTTTGATATCGCCGGCTATCTGGCTAGCGAGGCCGGTGAGCTCAGCACCGGTTCCGCGCCCCGGGTTCACCAGGACCAGGGCCTGCCGGTCGTGCACCCCAACGTTATCGACCCGGCGACCCCGCCAGCCGGCACGATCGATCAGCCACCCCGCGGCGAGCTTCCAGCGCTCTCCGGCAGGATAGGCAACCAGGTCCGGGTAGGCCTCTTTCAGTCGCCGGTAAACGGCCTCATCGACCAGGGGGTTCTTGAAGAAACTGCCGGCATTGGGAATATCCAGAGGATCTGGCAGCTTGGAGCGGCGAACATCGATGACTGCCTCGGCCACCTTTTCCGGTGTGAGGGCGCCGACGTCAATCTGGTGCGCCTCCAGGTACTGCTGCAAGGCCGGATATTCGGCGTGGGGCCGCCATTGCTGCGGCAGGCGCATGCGCACACGGGTGATAATGTACTGATCCCTGGCCGCGCCCTTGAACACACTGTCGCGGTAGGCGAAATGGCAGTCTGCCTTGCTGAAATCATGCAGCTCACCGGAGGCGATATGGACGGCGGTGAGATCCTCGAAAGTATCCCGCAGCTCCACACCGTAGGCGCCAATATTCTGGATAGGCGCGGCACCGACACGGCCGGGAATCAGGGCCAGGTTTTCCAGGCCGCCCAGCTTACGGGCCACGGTACTCATCACCAGCTGATGCCAGTTCTCACCAGCGGCTGCGCTCACCAGGGCGCCGCGATCGCTTTCCTCAACAGTGAGGCCCTGAAGATCAATATGGAGGACCAGGCCAGGGAAATCTCCGGTCAGCACAATATTACTGCCGCCACCCAGTGGCAGGATCGGCAGGCGCCGGCGCCGGGCAAACTCCAGAGCCTCCCGCAGCTCCTCGAGCTCAGCGACTCGCGCATAGTGCGCGGCACGGGCGCGGATGGCCATGGTATTGAAGGGTTGAAGGTCGACATCCCGCCGGATCATCGCGCCAGCAGCCTCCGCATGCGCTCCAGATCGGCTTCTGTATCCACGCCACCTGGGACCACCTCACAGGCGTCAGCCACGTGGATCTGCTCGTCGTGATACAGGAAGCGCAGTTGTTCGAGACACTCAAACCGCTCCAGTGGCGCCATTGGCCAGCCGACAAAGCGATTGAGCAGAGCGACCCGGTAGCCATAGATGCCGATATGACGGCGGGCATTCAGCCCCTCAGGCAGCTCTTGCCGCTCGATAGCAAAGGCATCCCGCGGCCAGGGAATGGGCGCGCGCGAGAAATACCGGGCGAGGCCAGTCTCGGAGGCCACCACCTTGACGATATTGGGGTTCTGGAAGTCTTCCAGCGTCTGGATGGGCTCTGCCAGCGTAGCCACACCCGCGGCAACATTGCGAGCAAGGTTGCCGGCGACCTGCTCGATTACCGCCGCAGGTATCAGTGGCTCATCACCCTGCACATTGACGATGATCCGGTCCTCGGCGAGGCCCAGGTTGGCAGCAACTTCCTGCAGCCGGTCGGTACCCGATGCGTGGTCGGCGGAGGTCATGCACACCTCGCCGCCAAAAGCCTGCACGGCTTCGGCTACGCGCATATCGTCAGTTGCCACCACCACACGCTCCGCCGAGCTTTCGCCCGCGCGCTCGTATACGTGCTGGATCATCGGCTTGCCGGCGATATCGGCCAGCGGTTTGCCCGGCAGACGGCTGGATCCAAACCTGGCCGGGATTACAACGTCGAAAGAAACAGAGTCAGTCATGCTTGGCAAAATTCTGAATGTGCTGGTGGATCTTCTGGTAGAACAAATCCGGCAGCCTTGCGCGGACTTCCAGGGCCCACCAGTGGGTCTGCCAGAAGTCACGGCATTTGACCGCATCCTTCATGGTCATCATCACCGGTGTGATCCCGTCGAATTGCAACTCCAGCTGGGAAAACTCGTGGTGATCACTGAAGGCCTGCTCCATTACCTCGTAACCGAGCGTCTTCAATGTGCGAAAGAATCGCTGCGGGTTACCAATCGCCGCCACGCCATGAACCGGGCCGGGCTCGGGCCCGGACTCCAGCTTCAGGGTAGAGGTCTGGTCGAGGTTGAACTGGTGCCAACAGGCGGGCTCAAGCTCCATCGTGTAGTCGAGCCGATCACCGCACTGCTCCCTGACCGGGGGTGCCGGTTCACCATTGCTGATGACTACATCCACGTGATCCAGCCGTGAAACCGGCTCACGCAACGGGCCCCGGGGCAGCAGCCGGCCATTGCCGAAACCACGCTGGCCATCAACCACGCAGATCTCCATGCTGCGCCAGAGGCCGTAGTGCTGCAGACCGTCATCCGACAGGATCACATCACACTGGTGGTAATCGACCAGTGCCTGTGCAGCCTCCGCCCGATTCGGTGACACCATCACCGGGAGTCCTGTTACCAGGCGCAGCATCAGCGGCTCATCACCGGACTCCAGCGGGTGGGACTGCTCGGTGACCTGGTAGGGGTAACTCTTCGCCCTGCCGCCATAGCCCCGGCTGACGATGCCCGGGTTCATGCCCCGCTCGTGCAGCCAGCGGGCAAGCTCGGCAACCAGCGGGGTTTTGCCGGCACCGCCGGCAGTTATATTACCGACCACGATAACTGGCACCTGCATCGGCTCGGGCTCGTGGGACCTGGCCCAGCTCTTACGCCCCTTCAGGGCCAGACGATAGAGCCCCTCCACCGGCGCCAATAGGGAAAGGCCCGTGATGCCGCGCCCCTCGGACGGGTACCAGCGCTTGTTGAACCAGTCTTCCAGTGACATCCCCTACCCCGCCGTCTGCTGCTGCAGCAAGGCCGCATAGCGCCCGCCACTTGCCAGTAATGTTTCGTGATTACCGCTCTCGATAATACGCCCCTGATCCATCACGAGGATCCGGTCTGCGCTCTCGATGGTGCTCAGGCGGTGCGCGATGACGAAGGTCGTGCGGTTTTTCATGACCTCGGCCAGTGCCGCCTGGATATGGCGCTCGGATTCGTTGTCCAGTGCCGAGGTGGCCTCATCGAGAATCAGGATGGGGGCATCCTTGAGCAGCGCCCTTGCAATCGCCAGCCGCTGTCGCTGGCCACCGGATAGCATCTGAGCATTGTCACCCAAGACGGTATCGAGCCCCTGCGGCAGCTCATCAACAAACTCCGCGGCGTGTGCGAGTTCCACCGCATGCCGGACCGCCTCCGGAGAGGCTCCGGCCAGCTCGCCATAGGCAATATTTCGGTAGACGGTATCATTGAACAGCACGATGCTCTGGGAAACCATGCTGATCTGCCGACGCACATCAGGCAGTGGCACTTCGGCAATATCTACGCCGTCAATCAGTATCCGTCCCTGGGTCGGCTCGTAGAAGCGAGACAACAGGCTGACCAGGGTTGTCTTACCGGATCCGGAGGCACCCACAAGCGCCACTGTTTGCCCGGGCTCCACGGAGAAATCAATATCACTCAGCACCGCCGGCGCATCCGGATCGTACCGGAAGCCCAGGTGCTCGAACGTCACCGCACCGCGCACCGGCTCGGGCAGCGCCAGGGTTCCCCCTGCTGGCTCTTTGGGCGCATCGAAGACTTCAAAAATACTCTCGGCCGCGGCGATCCCGCGCTGGATGTCTGCAAACACCTCGGACAGGCTGCGCACCGGCTTGGCCAGTGATGCGGCAGCACCGATATATGCGGCGAAAACACCGGCAGTCATGGACTCAACCATCCCGGGCGCCAGCGCCAGCCACACGATGGTCGCGGTGGAAAGCCCCACCAGAATCTGGATCACCGAAACACTGGTGTTGTCCGCTACCACCAGCTTCATAAACTGCTGGCGGTTATTGTCACTGGCCTGGGCAAAGCGTTTGTTTTCATAGGCCTGGCCGCCGTACATCCGCACAACGTGATAGCCATTGATTGCCTCCTGAGTCACATGGGTCACATCGCCCATGGTGTTCTGGATACGGTGGCTCAGTTTGCGGAAACGCTTGCCCACGACACGCACGATCAGCGCAATAATCGGTGCAAACAGGAAAAACGTCAGTGTCAGCTTCCAGTTCACCAGCAACAGATAAGTCAGCAGTCCAAGTGTGGTGAAGGATTCCCTGATCATCACCTTCACTGCTTTGGTGATGGAGTTGGTGACCTGCTCGACGTTGTAGGAAACCTTGGAGATCAGGTAGGCGCCGGTATAGCGGTCAAAATAAGCGCTCGGCAGTTCGCCGATTTTCACGAAAAGCTGGGTGCGCAACTGGTGGATGACAGCACGGGCCACGTAGGCAAGGCCATAGCTACCGATAAAGTTGCCGCAGGCCCTGAGCACGATGATCAGCAACATCCCCAGTGGAATCAGCCAGCGCGCCGTCTCCTGGGGCATGATGCCGCCGGGGAAATAGCCCGCTACTATTTTGGCCAGGAACCCCCTGCTCTCCTGAATGCCGGCGCCCACCGCATCGAGCAAAAGCTCGGTAACAGCGATAAGACTGACACCCATGACGGAGAACAGCAGGAAGCCAAACACAGCCAGGGCAAAAATTGGCCAGTATGGCAGGGCATAGGTAAGCAGGCGGCGGTAGGTTTCCGCACCGCGTTGAGGCTTGCGCGGTGGCGTTTTAACTCTTCCCATACAAACTCTTGGCCGGGCTCCCTGTGAACGAGGCACCGGGCCGTAGCGCCAGTGCAACGCTCAATCGGGCCAACTGGCGCACCTCTGGTCAATACAGAGATGGATTGTGCAGCTGGCCCGCTCGCGAGGCGTTAGTTTTCTTCAGGTTGCCGCGTGGTGATACTGAGGTGGACAAACCCCAGCTGGCCGGCGGCATCCATGGCGCGAACCACCGCCTGATGCTGTGCGGTGGCGTCAGCCGTAATGACAAGCGGGCGATTGTACTCGCCTGCGGAAACTTCCGACAGCGCCGATTTCAGGGTAGCCAGTTTTTTGTTGATCAGCGCGCGACCGTCCACTGCATAGGAGCCGTCGGCATTGATCAGCACCTCGACAGTGCGGGGCTGGGCTTCCGCCTGTGGGCCTGCCGCCTCCGGCAGGTTGAGCTTCAGGTGGCTCTCCTTGGTAAAGGTGGTGGAAACCATGAAAAAGATCAGCAGCAGGAAGACCACGTCGATCAATGGCGTCAGGTTGACCCCGTCCTGCTCTCGCTTCTGGCGGCGAAACTGCATGTGACTTACCCCGCTCAGACGGCTTCGATACGGCGGTCACTGTGCAGGGCATCTACCAGCTTTACCGCCTCCTGCTCCATGGTCACCACGATGCTGTCCACTCGGCGCTGGAAATAACGGTGCGCCATCAGCGCCGGGATCGCCACAGTAAGACCGGCTGCGGTGGTAATCAGGGCCTGACTGATGCCGCCGGCAAGCACGCCAGCGTTGCCGGTGCCTTCCAGCATGATCGCGGTGAATACCTGGATCATCCCCACCACAGTACCGAGCAGGCCGATTAGCGGTGCGACGGCAGCAATGGTGCCCAGAGCACCGAGGAAACGCTCCAGCTCATGGACCACCTGGCTGGCGGCCTCTTCGATACTGTCTTTCATCACCTCACGGCCATGCCTGGAATTGGACAGGCCGGCGGCAAAAATGCGCCCCAGGTAGCTGGAATCGCGCAGGGACTTGAGCTTCTCACCATTCATCTGGTTGTTTTTTAGCCAGCTCCACACCTCGCCAAGCAGCGTGCGCGGCGCGATGCGACGGGGGTTAAGCGTCCACAACCGCTCGATACAGATGGCGATAACCGCAACGGAACAGAGGAGAATGGGCAGCATCAACCAGCCGCCGGATTTTATTATTTCGAGCACTTTATCTGACCCCAAAACTGCGAAAGGGAATAGCGGCCTCAGACTCTACCACAGGTGATGCCGGCGGCTAAGTCCCTGTTGTGCATCCCTTTCTAACCTGTGAAGCAGCCTGCAAACCTCGAGCTGGACGTCAGTGCCCATCAGAAAGGCGTAAAAAAACCGCCACCCTTCCGGGCAGCGGTTTCTGAGGAAGGAAATATGCCGCTCAAATTTGAGCAGCAGATTTCTTAGCGACCGGGACGCTCAGGCTTGGCAGGCTTCTCGGGACGCTCAGGCTTTTCAGGACGCTCCGGCTTTTCCGGGCGCTCGGCCTTTTCAGGACGATCCATCTTGGCGACACGATCGAGCTTTTGTGCTTTCTCAGCGCGCATGCCCTTGTCGGCCTTCTCAGCACCCATGCCAGCATTGCCCTTGACCATCTCGGTCTTTTCCGGACGATTTGAGCGGTAGCCACTCATAACCTCACCCAGGTTGAAGCCGAGCTCCTTGGCGATATTGCCCCAGCCCATCCCCTCTTCTACACGCAGCTGCAGAACGCGATTCAGGGTCTCATCGGCGGTCATGCCCATTGCACCTTCTTCACCTTCCAACGCTTCGGCTGCGGATGCCATCATCAGCTGCTCTGCCAGGGCCAGGGTGATGAACACGTTGCCGTAGCCCATGCCCTTGGCCATATCCTCGGTTTCAGCACCCTCGACTTCATCGGTTTCCACCGCGTCTTCAGCCGCGTCAGCTTCCACGCCATCGTCCGTGTCTTCCATGTCGTCCATCGGCTGGTAGGTAATGGAACCGTCGCGAAGGCCTTCGACAGTTACTTGCGACTCCGGGTCCAACTGGCTCAGGAAGTCCGCGAATACGCCGTTGATTTTGTCGCCGGGAACTGTGGACACAGACTCGACCACTTCGACATCGGTAGACTCGTTATCGACCACGTCATCGTCGGCCCAGGCGGACAGGCCACCGGCCAGCAGACCAGCCATCACCGCGGGCAGAACACGCGCTTTGAATGGGATTCTCATCATAATTCTCCTGTTTGATTATTCGTCAGTTTCCTGGGCGATAACTCAGCTGGAAGCCGAAGCCCTGATCCGGGCTGCCGTCCGCCAAGCCCATATAGGCGTATGCCATCGCACTCCATTGATTGTTGAGTTTGTGGTTGAAATAACCGAACAACTCGGTGGAGGGATCGCTGGTATCCGTCGTCGCCTGCTGGTAATCGAGGGACAGACCAACACTATTGTTTTCAGTCAGGGTGTAGCCGCTACCAACAGACATGTACCAGACGTCCTTGATTTCACTCTCGGGCAGATCGCCCTTGAACTTTCGCGCAACGGTGGCAAAGGGGGTGAAATTGCCAGCGACGGTGAACACTTCGGCCTGCAGCGAGTAGTCGGCCTCACCGGTACCAAGGCCCTTTTCCTCGTCCGCAGTGGGGACTTTGTATTTCGCAGAGAGATCAAAGAACCAGCGCTCGGCCACCGGCTCCAGGCTGTAGGTGCCCGTCAGCCACAGATCGCCCAGCCCGGATTCGGAATAGATCTCCGTTTCCTGTGTCTGCTGGCCTCCATTTCCAAGGCCATTGCCGTTGCCACGGCCGACCACGACGCCACCGTCACCGCCGGGCACTACGCCACCGGGGCCCTCGATCTGCACGAAAGGCATGGAGGCCTTGAAGGTCCACTTGTCGGAGGGAGAGTAGCTGGCTGTAAACGGTGTGCTGACAATCTCTGTTTCCGCGCTGTCACCGTAGTCACCGCTACTGATATCGGTCCCCAGGGTGTACTTCCACTCGGATGCAAGCGCGCCGGAGCTGACGGACACGCCCGCCACGACGATTGCGCTGTAGAGAGCAGTTTTTCTCATATTGGATATCCGGTACTTCTTATCTCATCGGGATTGCAGGGAACTTAGCACAGCTCCCACCGGGTGATGGGACACAGATCTCACCACGGAGTTCCAGCGGCGTACTAAGTTGCACGTTTTTTGATCTGGCTCACAAAGCAACCCTGAACTCATGCGCACAGCCATGTCCCCAAGCGGCAAGCCACTAGTGGCGAACCCAGAACGGGCCCTTGTCTCGAGCAGAGAGAATCCTGGGCTCAGCTGCCCCGCTGCTCCACTGAATGGTCACCGCACCACGCTCTGCGGTAGAAAAGATCCGGCTCCCATGGCGCTGGTAGCGTTCGACCACCTCCACATGGGGATGCCCGAAGTGATGGCGGTAGCCAGCACTGAAGACCACCACCTGGGGTTGACCCCAATCGAGCAGTGCCTCCGAGGAGGAGCTGCGCGAGCCGTGATGTGGGGCCACCAGTAAATCCACCGGTGCAAAATCCGGATACCGCAGTGCCAACTGCCGCTCCACCGAGCGTGAGATGTCACCAGTGAGCAAAATCCGCCGTTCTTCCCATTCCACCAGAGCGACGCAGCTATGGTCATTCTCCTCCCCGCTGACATCGGAGCTGTCCGGCCATAACCATTCAATGCGCATGTTGCCGATGCGCCCCACCTGCCCGGCCAGACAACGAGACACACCGCCATCTAGAGTTGCGGCTTCCCTAGCGGCCAGTCGACCTGGCGCTACCAGCGCCTTCACCGGAAGCGACTCTGTGAGCCCGGACAGCCCTCCAGCGTGGTCACTGTCACCATGGCTCAACACCAGCAGATCCACCTGCCTGTAACCTTCGCCGAGCAGGAATGGAGCCACAATCTGCCCGCCCGCGCTCCAGCCCTCCCCACTGCCCGGCCCGGTGTCGTAGACCAGGGCTTGGTCGTTATTACGCAATACCACGGCCAGCCCCTGCCCCACATCAAGCACCGTTGTCTCCAGGACTGGAACGGCTGGAGAACGGGGAATCCATTGTCCCGCCATGGTGGCGAGCAATACGGCGGGGACTATCCAGCCCAATCCCCTGCCCGGGACGCCGGCTGGCAGTAAGACCCACAGTATCCCGAGGGCATAGAGTGCGAATAACCAGCCGCTTCCGGAAAGCCCGCCACTCAGCCAGGCTCCACCGCCAAACAGGGGATTGCCCAGCATGGCCATCAACGCCTCCAGCTGGGTATTCGCGAGGGATAGAAGGTACTGCCCAAACGACGTACCCAGCGACAGGGTACCGACCAGCAACAGCGGAAGAATGCCGATCGCCATCCACGGGATGGCGACCAGGTTGAAAACGAACCCCGAAATACTGAAGCCGTGAAAGAAGGCCAGCGACGGCAGCACAAGAACGACTCCGATCAACCACTGACTGCGCAGCAGATCCCTTAGCCGCTCACTGAGGCGGTGCCTTATCTGCGCCACCGGGCTATCGGGCGCAGGTGTGGAACGGGGTTTCGGTAACCAATAACGCCCCCTGAAACCGATCAGCAACGCCCCGACCGCGAGAAACGACAGCCAGAAGCCCGGGCCATGAAAAGCGAGCGGTTGCAGTGTCAGCACCAACGCCAATGCAAGCCCGAATCCCAGACCTGCGTGGAACCGCCGACGCCAGTACCAGGCGAGGAAGAACACCAGCAGCATGACCAGGGCACGCTGGGCGGAGAGCGGAGCACCGGCCAGCAGCACATAGCTGGTGGCCGCGAGTAATGACAACCCAGGAACCAGCAGGCGCGGGGCATACCCGAGCCACAGCCCCACCAGGCGTGCCAGCAGAGAGGCCAGCAGGGCAGCCGGTGCTGCCACCATGCCGACATGGAGACCGGAGATGGCGATCAGGTGCGCTGTGCCTGTATCTCGCAGGCGTTGTCGATCCTCCCGGGAAAGCGCACTGCGGTCGCCGAGGACCAGCGCCAGTATCAGCTCGGATTGGCCCAGCCCGGTGGAGGAAAGGCCGTCCCGAAACCACTGCCGCACCGCGGTCAAGCCTGGCGTACCGCCGATCACCCGGGGCATCGCGTCCTGAGGGCGGACGTAACCCGTGGCGTATATCCCCCGGCGAAGCAGCCAGCCCTCGTAATCAAACCCATGGGGATTTACGCTGCCCCGGGGCTGTTTGAGCCGAACCGGCAGGGACCACACGCTGCCACCCTTCAGCCGCTTTACGACGTCTGGGGCGGCGCGGTACCAGGTGAGTTCAACTCGCTGATTTCGCAAGTGCGCTGGCTCCGCCGTCGGCAGAATCTTTGCACTGAAGCGGATATCCACTCCCGCACCCTGGCCGAATCGACCGCGTGATTCACTGACGGCGGGTAGGGAATCAATGCGGACCGGCAGAGTAAAGTCACTGCCATGGGCATGCTCGGGCAACCGGTTTTCCAGCGCGTGATGGCCCTGCCAGCTCACCAGCAGTCCTCCCGCCAGTCCAGCAAGTGCCAATGGCACCAGCCTTCGGCGCCACGGTAACGCGGCAGCCAAGACCACCGTCAAAACCCCGAGGGCCGCTAACCTCGCCAGATCGGGCAATTCCGGCAGGCTGCCGCAGCTCAATATGCCAAAGATATAGGCCGCAAGGGCTCCCAGCCCGGGTATGTATCCCATCCCCAGCCTGTGACCCGCTCCCGCGGGTGCCCCGGCCCGCCCCGAATTGGTCATCGCCACCCCGTAGCCCCCTCCCCTTCATCACGTCCCTGTCGCCGGACAGCCCCCGGCCGGGCCAGGCCCAACCAGCACCAAATGGCGCTCAAGCCGCAGGCAGACCCCGTAATCCCTTGTCTGCAGCAAACCGCCGGTCCATCAGGTGTTTGTGCCAGATCCCCTCTTTGAGTGCAAAAGAGCCGGATGATATAGCCCCAGACAACGGTAAAGCCGCTCAGACATCACCCGTTTCGCCCACTTTTTGCACCCGCCGGTCACAAAAACTTAAAAAAAATGTCTTCTTTAACCTTTTTGTCACATTAGATGCGCAGAATCCGCACCAACTCGAGGGATGGCAGACATTCGGACAACAAGCCGGCCCTCAACCACAACCATAAACTGTGCGAGACGACCATGAAAAAGACTGCTATCTCCCTGGCGATTGCCGCCGTGGTACCGGCCCTGGCAACTGCGCAAGACGATTCCAAAGCGCTGGAGCTGTACGGCAAAGCCAACGTGGCCTTCCAGTCCGCTGACGAAGGCGACGGCGACGTCACCGACATCAAGAGCAACGCTTCCCGCCTGGGCGTGAAGGGCGAGCTGCCCTTCGACAATATTGATATCGCTGGGGGCCTCAAGGGCATCTACAAGATGGAATACCAGGTAGACGTGGATGGCGACGCAGAAGAGACCTTCTCCCAGCGCAACATCTACGCCGGTATTGAAGGCGGCTTCGGTCAGGTGATCGGTGGTAAGTTCGACACCCCGCTGAAAGTGGCCCAGAAGAAAGTTGACCTGTTCAACGACCTGGAAGGTGATATCAAGAGCATCATCACCAAGAGCGACAACCGCGAATCCAACAACCTGCAGTACACCACTCCGTCCTTCGGCGGCTTCAAGGTGTCCACTGCTTACATCAGCAACCGCGATGAAGTGATTGGCGTTGACGAGTTCGAGAACGAGATTACCCGTGACAACGGCACCTCCGTCTCCTTCGCCTACGACAACAACGGTATCTACGTTGCCTACGCCTACGACATGGATGTAGAAGCCAACGGTTGGGACACTTCCCGCTTTGTAACCCAGTACAACATCGGCCCGGTTCAGGTGGGCGCCCTGTACGAAGAGCAGGAAAAAGAAGACGGCAGCACCCAGGACGGCTGGATGACTTCTGCTGCCTACAAGATCAACGCCTGGACCATGAAGGCCCAGTACGGCCAGTCCGACATCGTGCAGGAAGATGGCGAAACCTACAGCCTGGGCCTGGACTACAAACTGTCCAGCGCAGCCAAGGTCTTCGGTTTCTTTACCGACGAGACTGCAGCTGAGGATTACGATCGCAGCTACTTCGGTATCGGTACCGAGCTCAAGTTCTGATTTCCTGAGAACTTGAAGAGAAGGCGGCCACTGGCCGCCTTTTTTATTTTCGATTTCTTCAGATCACAAACAGGGACATAAAGTCGTCGACGCTCGTCCGCTCCAACCGTTCCTGGTCCTCGCAGAGATCGACAATCGCTCGACAGCGGGCTTCAGGTAGCCGTGTAGAAAGGTTATCGACAAATTTCTCCAGTAAAAGCGGAATCCCTTCGCTTCGGCGGCGGCGGTGACCCAGCGGATAGAGCACTTCCGTCTGTTCAGTGGCACTGCCATCGTTAAAAAATACCTGCACAGCGTTGGCGATTGCGCGCCGCTTCGGGTCCAGGTAGGCCGACGAGTACTCGACCTCCTCAATGACCTCCATCTTTGCCCGAAGGGTATTTACTTCCGGGTGCGACTCGTGAAACGCAGTCTCATAGTGATCCGCACTCAGCTCACCAAAGAGCAGGCCAACCGCCGTGATGTATTGCAGGCAGTGATCCCTGTCCGCTGGATTGGCCAGCGCGCCCTGCTTGGAAATAATCCGCACTGCCGACTCATGGGTGCGAATCACAACCCGCTCGATCTCATCAACACGGTTAGCAACCTGGGGGTGCAACAGGATTGCCGCCTCACAAGCCGTCTGTGCATGGAATTCGGCGGGATAGGAAATCTTGAAAAGAATATTTTCCATCACGTAGCTGCCGTATGGCTGCGGGAGGCTGAAGCTGCGCTCCGAGGCCGGCTTGATTTGCTGGTCGCGATTAGTCTTGCTAAACAAGATGTCGTAGAAACCCCACTCTTTCGCCGTCAGCACCCCGGGAATCCCCATCTCGCCGCGCATCGCCATATCCGCTAACTGCACGCCTCTCGCAGACGCATCGCCCGCAGCCCAGGACTTGCGCGAGCCCGTGTTAGGGGCGTGACGGTAGGTACGGAGCGCCTGCCCATCGACCCAAGCATGGGACAGCGCCGAAAGAAGCTGCTCGCGGTTTGCCCCCATCAACATCGCTGCCACTGCAGTAGACGCCACCTTCACCAGCACCACATGATCGAGCCCCACCCGGTTGAAGCTGTTTTCGAGGGCCAGTACACCCTGGATTTCGTGAGCCTTGATCATGGATTCCAGAACAACCCGCATGGGTAAACTGGGCTGCCCCTTCGCCAGTCGCCGCTGTGACAGATAATCGGTGACTGCCAAAATCGCACCCAGATTGTCCGATGGGTGCCCCCATTCGGCTGCAAGCCAGGTATCGTTGTAATCCAACCAGCGCACCAAGCAACCGATATCCCACGCCGCCTTCACCGGCTCCAGCTGAAAAGAAGTACCGGGTATCCGGACTCCGCAAGGCACAACCATGTCGGGGACCATCGGGGCCAGATGCTTGGTGCATTCGGGAAAGCGCAGCGCCAGCATGGCGCAACCGAGGGAATCCATCAGGCAATAGCGCGCGGTGTCCCAGGCCTCTTCGGAATCGATCTGATAATTGAGGGTGTAATCGGCGATGTCCTGGATGACCCGGTCATAGTCCGGCCGGATGTTTCCGTCGACCTCGCTGCTCATATCTATCCCTGCCTGTCGCTTAAATACGCGTCATTCCTTTCTGTACTGGAATGACGCGCTGTAATGCAGTGAGGATAGATAAAAAGGGAGTGGCAAGAGGGCTCTTGCTAAGACTACCGCGTCGCGGCGAACTGATATTTGTGAAGAGCCCCGCGGCAGTCACTGGCCGCTCTGCCATCAAACCACCCGCGAAATAAAAGTAGTTCCAACTGGACGCTTTTGCTGCCGCGTAAATAACTCAGACGCCCACAATACGGGCGCGGAATTTACGGCCTTTCAGCTTGCCGCTGGCCAGCTTGTTCAGGGCCTTCTTGGCTACCGCCCGCTCTACCGCGACAAAGGTGGAGAAGTCGAACAGCTGGATCTTGCCAATCTGGCCGCCATCGATACCGCCCTCGCCGGTCAGGGCGCCGACCACATCGCCGGCACGCACTTTCTGTTTCTTACCGCCGTCGATCTGTAGCGTAGACATCACCGGTCGTGTCGGCGCAAACGCCCTGGGCAGGTCCGGCACTTCCTGCAGGGTGATCTTCTGCTGCATCAGGTCTTCCAGACGCTCCAGCTTGTAGATCTCTTTCTTGCTCACCAGTGACAGGGCCACGCCCTTTTGCCCTGCCCGCCCGGTGCGGCCAACCCGGTGCACGTGCACCTCGGGGTCGCGGGCCAGATGGTAGTTCACTACCACCGGCAGCTCTTCAATATCCAGTCCGCGCGCGGCAACGTCGGTGGCAACCAGAATGGAGGCGCTGCCGTTGGCAAACAGCGCCAGCGTACGGTCGCGGTCTTTCTGCTCCATGTCACCATGCAGCGCGAGGGCAGCAAAGCCAGCGCGCTTCAGCGCCTGGGCAGCCTCATCGGTCTCCCTCTTGGTGTTGCAGAACACCAGCGCAGAAGAAACATCGTAATTGGCCAGCAACTGGTACAGCGCTGCCGGGCGCGCCTCGTTGTTCTCCACCCGGTAGTAATTCTGCTCGATGGTGCTCTGGGTGTGCCCCGCAGCCACCTCCACCTTCACTGGCTCGCGCAGCACTCGGTTCGCCAGCGCATCGATGGTTTTGGGATAGGTGGCAGAAAACAGCAGGGTCTGCCGCTGCTGTGGGAGTTCCGCCAGAATCTGGTCCAGCACCGCCTGGAAGCCCATATCGAGCATACGGTCCGCTTCGTCCAGCACCAGCGTTTCGACATTGCTCAGGTCGAGGTTGCCTTTGCGCAGGTGGTCTTCAATACGGCCGGGCGTGCCCACCACGATATGAGCACCGTGCTTGAGCGAGCCGATCTGCGGCCCGAACGGCATACCACCACACAGGGTCAGGATCTTGATGTTGTGGATGGCCCGCGCCAGCTTGCGCAACTCCCGCGCCACCTGGTCCGCCAGCTCCCGCGTAGGACACAACACCAGCGACTGCACGCGGAACCGCTCCACCCGCAGCTTGTGCAGCAGGCCGAGACCAAATGCCACTGTCTTGCCGGAGCCCGTCTTGGCCTGACCAATGACATCCCTGCCCTCCACGATCGCCGGCAGCGCAGCGGCCTGGATTTCCGTCAGGCGCTCATATCCGAGGTCCTCCAGATTCTTGAGGAGAGCCGGCTCTAGCGGCAGTGACTGAAAATCGCGGGGATGGTTGGTATCGGGGCTGGTCAAGACAATGACTCGTGTGGGGAAATGGCCGCATATTGTAGGTAAGCAGCGGCCAATTTCCTATTGGAAACGGCTCGGGGAACATCAGCGTGAAGGCAGGACGGTCAGCTGGGATGAGCCTTGAGATGGACCGGCGGTCCAGATGACCGCTACAGCTTCACCTCAATATCGGCAATCACCGCATTGGCGGTGTTCCGCGCTGTTTCGATATCGTCGGCCCGCGCCAGGGCAACACCCAAACGGCGCTTGCCGGCCACTTCCGGTTTGCCGAACAGGCGCAGCTGGGTATCGGGACGCGAGAGTGCGGCAGCGAGGTTGCCAAACTGCATCTCCGTGGAATTGCCCTCCACCAGCAACACGGACGAAGCCGAGGCGCGGTGCAGCTGGATATTGGGGATGGGCAAGCCGAGAATCGCGCGGGCGTGCAGCGCAAACTCGGACAGGTCCTGCGAGATCAGGGTCACCAGGCCGGTATCGTGTGGCCGCGGCGAAACTTCACTGAAAATCACCTCATCACCTTTGACAAACAGCTCCACGCCAAACAGGCCGCGGCCACCGAGGTTATCGGTCACCGCTTTGGCCACCTCCTGGGCGCGACTCAGCGCCGCTGCCGACATGGCCTGCGGCTGCCACGACTCCTGATAGTCCCCATCCGCCTGACGGTGCCCAATCGGCGCACAGAAACTGGTGACAATATTGCCGCTGTCGTCATTGTGACGAATGGTCAGCAGGGTGATTTCGTAATCGAAGTCGACAAAACCCTCGACAATCACTTTGCCCTTACCGGCGCGGCCGCCCTCCTGAGCGTAAGCCCAGGCCTTTTCAATCTGGGAAGCATCGCGCACCAGGCTCTGGCCCTTGCCCGACGAACTCATGATCGGTTTCACCAGGCAGGGAATGCCGATCTCATCGATCGCGGCTTTGAATTCCGCCTCACTGGCGGCAAAACGGTAGCTGGAAGTAGGCAGCCCCAGGGTTTCGGCCGCCAGGCGACGGATGCCCTCCCGGTTCATGGTCAGCTGGGTCGCCCTCGCGGTGGGGACTATGTTGACCCCCTCCTTTTCCAGCTCCGCCAGGGTATCGGTGGCAATGGCCTCAATTTCCGGCACCACCAGGTGTGGCTGCTCCCGTTCAATCACCCCGCGCAGGGCATCGCCATCGAGCATATTGATCACGTGGCTACGATCAGCCACCTGCATTGCCGGAGCGTTGGCATAGCGGTCCACCGCAATGACTTCACAGCCGAGACGCTGCAGCTCAATCACAACTTCCTTGCCCAATTCCCCCGCGCCACAGAGCAGGACGCGGGTTGCGGTGGAAGAGAACGGGGTGCCCAGGGTAACCATAAAATTCCTGCCTTATTGTGAAAGTTGCTCGGAGTACATGATCAACGGCCTATGATCCTTCCCAGGCCGGTGCGAGACGCTCAGCCTCTTCCTCAAGCACATCATCGATGACGTCCATCAAGTCCCCGACGTCTACGCTGCTCGTGTCGTGTTCGAAATGTCCGGTAAGGCGGCTGTCCGGGTGCAGTTCGCCCGATTCGTAAAGCGCCCAAATTTCCTTGCCGTAATCGGTGGTCAATAGTTCCGGGGCAAAGCGACCGAAATAGGCGCGCATATTGTTGACATCACGCTCCAGCATCATGGCGGCGTTGTTGTTGCCGGCAGCATCCACCGCCTGGGGTAAATCGATGATGACCGGGCCCTGGGGATCCAGCAGTACGTTGAACTCGGAAAGGTCGCCATGGACCAGGCCGGCACACAGCATGCGCACGACGTCGGCAATCACCTGGCCGTGGTAATCGCGGGCCTGCTCCGGGGTCAGCGTGACGTCATCCAGCCGCGGCGCGGCGTAGCCCTCGTCGTCGGCTACCAGTTCCATCAGCAGCACCCCATCGACGAAACCGAATGGCTGGGGGACGCGCACTCCGGCCGACGCCAGCCGGTACAGGGCATCGACCTCGGCACTCAGCCAGGCCTGTTCCTGCTCTTTCTGGCCGTAGCGGGTCTTCTTCGACATCGCCCGGGCGCGGCGGCTATTGCGCATCTTGCGGCCTTCCTGGTACTGCACCGCCTGCTTGAAGCTGCGCTGCCTGGCCTCCTTGAAGACCTTGGCACAGCGTAAGCCGTCGCCACAGCGCACCACATAGACCTGTGCCTCCTTGCCGCTCATCAACTGGGCGATGACCTCGTCGATCATGCCGTCATCGACCAGCGGTTGTAATCTCTTGGGTACTTTCATGGATCTTGTTCTGATCGTCGGCGGAGGCGGTCCGCCGGCCGGGCCGGGCCGCGCTAGGCCGCGCAGCCGCAAATAGTCAGCCATGTTACTGGTGCGCCAGCGCGTAGTCGATTGCAGCAGACCCGGCGACGGCATGGGCGGTACTGCACTGCTCGGGCGCCGGCGGGGGCTACAGAGAATCCGCCTGGCTTTAACTGCGTGCCATTGCCAGCCGCCAGTGCGTTGATAGCCCACGTTAATAGTCCACGTTGATCCTCTACAACCCAATCTATGGGAACGGTTGGTGGCAGCCTGCAGGCCAAGCTCAGATCCTCGGCAACCACATACCCATGGTTGCAGCAAAGATGCCAATGGCCATAAAGAGGGTCAGCGGCACCATGGCGCCAACGAAGGCGAGTTGTGCACCCTGCCCGGCGTCACGCTTCTGGCAATGGAAATACCATTGCAGCATGGCCAGAGGGAGGAGGTATTGACCAACACCCAAGGCGTACAGGAATGGTCCCGTAAAGGACTCCCAGTCGATGCCCCACCCACCGGTGAGCATCGCCCAGCCCATCAGGGCCACACGAAAGAACCATACTGCGCTGGCGGCCATGAACAGACGCAGTGCCCAGCGCCGGTGCTCGGCGAAGCGGCCGGCCATGGCGGTGCGCAGCGCGAGAAAGGCAACACCAGAATCAGTACGCCGTCGATGGAGATGGTGATCTGAGATACCAGGTTGCCAATACTGTGACGCGTCCAGGTCATGTACAGCCCGCCAACGCTGCTGATGACGGCTGCCAGCAAATAGCTACGGCCCAACCAGCGGTGGAAACTCGGCACATGGCGACGCACGGCGGGAATCAGCTGCAAGGGGCCACCGCCAATGACAATCGCGGCAAGCAGAACATGAGCCACCGCTGCCAGGTTGCCCAGTGTATCGCCCTCGCGGAAGCCAGCCGGCAGGTGCAGGCCCTGCAGGCCATATAGCCCGGACTGGGCAATGGGCGGATAAAACACGGCAAGAATGTAGGCGAAGAAGATCGCGTGACCGATCGCCGCGATGCCAAACCAGGTCTTAACCGCCAGACTGACGGCCCGACGTGTATCGAATGGGCGGAGTATTGTTGTGCTGAGTACAGCGTCGTTCATCATTTTTCTCCAGGCGTGTTTAGAGCGGGAATCACGCCGTACCGGTTCACCCTGTTGGCGTGGCCCTCGCGGGCTTGGGCTGAATGTGCCTGGCGGGCATGGTCGGCTTTTTACTATCCCGGCACATCCGCCACAGGCAGGAATCTGGCCTCCCCCAAAAGGGGGAGGCGGCCCTGTTGGCCGCTCCCCCGCAAGGCTCATGACAGCTGGCCGGGCCTGGTTTAGCATGCCGAAATGAAATCGCCGTCCCCCTCCAAACGGGCATCAAGTGCACCCGAACCCAGCCCCGAACTACCCGGGCTTCCGGTCTGGCAGCCCTTCCGCGGGCCATTCGAACGCTGGCCACAGCTGACCGACCTGCTCATCGCCACCCTCGCCTTTTTGCTGACGCTGCTGATGTGGTCGCGCCAGGACGCAAACGAAGTTCTGGCCTTGCAGAGCCTTTGGGACGTCGCCGCTTTTCAATGTGCCTTCATCGGCTGCTTCGCCCTGTTATGGCGCCGCACCCAGCCCTGGCAGGTGCATGCCGTCATCCTGGGAGCCAGCCTGATACTGGAGCTTGGGTTGCCGGCCAATGGCATCGTTGCTTTGGCGTTTTCGCTCTATAGCCTCGGCCGCTACGAGCCCAACGCCCGGATCAGTTTGATCGCGGTCTTGGCGACGCTGGTTTACGTAGCGCTTGATATGAGGGTCCTGACCCAGCCCACAGCCGGAGGTACTGTGGCGGTGATGTTGGCGTGGGTACTCTGGCACATTGGCCGGCGGCTGCGCTTTCGCGGCGAATACCTGCGCTTGCTTGAAGAGCGAGCTGAATATCTGGAACGCGAGCGCACTGCCGAATCCGAACGCGCCGTGACGGCCGAGCGCACCCGGATCGCGCGCGAGATGCATGATGTGGTGGCGCACCAGGTTAGCCTGATGACGGTGCAGGCCGGCGCAGCCAGAACCATCTGCCGTAATAACCCGGAGGCAGCCAGTGAAGCCATGGCTGCGGTGGAGGCCGCCGGCCGCCACGCCCTGTCGGAAATGCGGCATTTGCTCGGCGTTCTGCGCCCGGCCACTGATGAAGCAGCACTGGCACCGCAACCCGATTTGAGTGATCTGCCGGCCCTGATCGAGCAGGTCCGGCAAGTTGTCGCCAAGGTGGACTACGAGGCCCAGGGCGAGCTCGGCAATGTACCAGCCAGAACCGCCCTCGCCGCCTATCGAATCGTGCAGGAGTCATTGACCAACGTCATCAAACACGTTGGCGCCGAAGCCAGCGTGCACGTCAGGGTGCGCGCAGAGCCTGGCCATATTGCCATTCGCGTTCGTGATGACGGACGCGGCGCAGCTGAGCAATCGATTGGACAGCAAACCCGCAGCGGGCATGGCATCGCGGGGATGCGTGAGCGGGCCGAACTTCTCGGCGGCCACTTACGCGCCGGAGTGATCGATGGTGGCGGCTTTGAGGTGACTGCAGAATTACCCACTACGGAAGGGGGAACCTGATGATACGAGTCATGGTGGTGGATGATCAGGCGCTGGTGCGGCGCGGTTTTGCCCTGGTGCTGGATAACGAGCCCGATATAGAGGTGGTTGCCGAGGCCGGCACCGGCGTTGAGGCCATAGAGGCCGCACGCAAGCATCAGCCAGACATCATCCTGATGGATATCCGTATGCCGGAGATGGACGGGCTGGAAGCCACAGCTCGTATTTTACAAACAGAGGAAAGAGCGGAGGCAAGCGACACACCTTGTCGGGTCATCATCCTCACTACCTTCGATCCCGACGAATACGTGTTTCGTGCACTACAAGCGGGGGCCAGTGGTTTTGTGCTGAAGGATATTCCGCCCGAGGCGCTGGTTGAGGCAGTGCGCACAGTGGCGGATGGCGGTGCCATGCTCGCACCCGGTATCACCCAGCGTCTGATCAGCCAGTTCGCGCAAAAACTGGGGACCGGACGAAACCTGGGCGAACGCCTGGAGCGCCTGACCTCGCGAGAGCGCGAAGTACTGGAGGCGATTGCCGCAGGCAAGAGCAATGCCGAAATTGCCGAGGCTCTGTTTATTGGCCCGGCCACCGTAAAGACTCACGTTTCCAGTGTGCTGTCCAAACTGGGATTACGCGACCGGGCCCAGGCTGTCGTGTTCGCCTACGAATGCGGGCTGACCACCGCCGGAGGGCGCGATGTCGGCTTCTAGTGCATCTCAGGATTTGCAGCGCAATGCCCTGTATAACCTGGCCGCAGTCGGTGCTGTGCTCCTGGGTGTTCTGCTCACCCTCGGCGCCTACGGTCATTTTGTCGCCATCTGGGGGCAGATGATGAGCGAGGATGTCGCTTTGCAGCGTCGCCTGTTACTGATGCTGCCCGGGGTGGTGCTCGCCGGCACTGCCGCATTGAATATCCTGTTCAGCAAGCCCCTGTGGCAAGCGCGTGGCTACGCTCTCACTGTCACCCTGGCAGGCAACCTGCTCGCCGCGCTCTATTTAACCTACCTGATGATACAGGGTGTGCCCAACCACCCCATTGGTGTCTTCCTTGCTCTGGAAACTTCGTTTGTCATCCTGCTGGTATCACTACGAGCTGGTCTGAAGTGGCCAGCAGCAGGCTACTTAACAGAAACTCGTTAGGGTCAGATCAACCTCCCGTCATTACATATCCCCAACCAAACTAACACCATCAAGTTGATGGGCCCCATCTATTCCCCCTCTTTATTACAGAGCGGCCACCAGCTCGACCTTGTGCTATTGTCGGTCGTTACGATCTTCAAAGGGACAAACTGTTCCACTTAGCGGGAAAGGCCATATTGTCGGGCCGAAGTCCTTATGCCACACCTTTTTGTCAACCGACCACGCCTTTACGACTTAACCCGTGGTTCGACTGAACTTAAGGCTCAATTTCGCTGGGAGACAATCAACGCAGTCCTCTACAAAATCGGCGGCATTGTATTCATCGTTGGCAGTGTATTGTTTTTCCCTCGCTTCGAGGCCTATGCTGATATCGGTGCCTGGACATTCTTTTTTGGTTCCCTTCTCTACCTCGTCGTGACCGGGCACGATATGGCTGAGGCCATCCGGTACCATCGCAGCTTGGGGCAACGGACACTAGCCTCAGACCTCGAGCTTATCGCGGCAGCGGCTTACCTCGTTGGTACCATCCTGTTCACATTCGGCAGTATCTTTTTCTTATCCCGTGTTGGCTGGATCATCCCTGGCGCCTGGTGCTTTGTGATAGGCAGCCTTTTATTCGTCCTCGGCGCATGTATCAATGTGCTCCAGATCGTCAGGGCTCAATCTCGGATCACCCTCCAGCTTATGAACCTCACAGCGGTATCTTTTGTCGTAGGTTCCGTTTTATTCACCGTTGCATCTGTGCCCTATCTCTGGTCGGTCGCCCCCGAGGACCGTGAAATTCTTTACGGCTTTCTGGCCTGGCAATACCTGATCGGGAGCAGCCTTTTCCTGCTGGGTGGAATTTTCAATTACTTGCGTGCCTATCTCGTCATTAAAAAACAAATCAACGAGTCAAAGGCCGGGTGAGAGAGCCGGCGTGGCGTGGGGGTATGGGTGAGCGTCTCTACCGCGCTGATCAACTTCTGCCGGCATACTGGCTTCGCCGTCACCCCTCCACGTGGTCTTTCAGCTTCTGGAAAAGACCCTCATTGGCCGAGATGAAGAACTGCATCAGGTTGTTGTACTCCGGCAGGTCGCGATAGCCGACACCATAAGACTGTATACGGGTGCGTGATTCGCCCTGGGCTTCGAACACAACCACATTCATCAATTTACCGTCGTCTTCCTGCATGACCGACGGCCAACGCTCCGATAGCTCTGCACGCAGCGTCAGGATACGTTCCGGTACATAGTTAACGATGTGCAGAGTGATGGTGCCAGGGTCGCCTATTTTGGCATCCTTACCGTAGTGCGTGCGGATGGTCCCTCCTGCGCGGAGATCGACTTCGGCGAGTGGCGCAGCCCATGCCATCCATCCGGCACTGGTCGTATACGCCTGCCATACCTCACTTACTGGCGCCTCAATGCTGACTTCCTGCACGAGGACCATCTCCTTCCTATCGGTCTTGAGGATCTGGCTGTTGATCGGTGTGGCCACGTCTTCTGCCAGTGCGAAAGCGCTGGCCAGGAAAAAGCCAAGTACAAATACAGTTATCTTGTTCCCTGCTCGCATTTGCTCTCCTTATCTATTCCGCGACTAATCAAGAGGGTTAGAGCCCATGATATTGACGCTTAAGGAGTCAAAAGCAAAGCAATCAATGGCTCTGGCGCCATTGAACCTCAAAGGTGAGCCAGCGCGTAGTCAATCGCCGCACACACTGCGACAGCCTGCGCTTCATTGCATTGCTCGGGCGTCGCACGTGGGCTGTCGGGGTAGACCTCGGTGGTGGTTTTGTAGGTGGCGTTGGTGACACTGGCACACAGGCCCAGCTGCTTGAGCGGGTACTGGATAACGCCACGTGCGACCGCCGGCGAGCCAATAAGATTGCCGTCGGCATCCGCCGGGGCGATATGGGTGACCTTCTCCACCGCCGCGATCACCGCCTGCTGGAACTCCGGTTGCGGGTTCTCGCTGTCGTCGACCAGATAAAAACCATCGGGAATGCCGCCCGGTGTGAACGGCTTGCCGTCGCGAGCGGCCAGTGCGGGGCGGAACTCGGTTTCATCGGTATCGGTAGTTTCGTGCAGGTCGATATGCAACAGTGCGCGATCGCGGATCGGCGCCACCAGTTGCATCAGCGCGGCCGACTCCTGGGCGGGGCTGTGCTCATAGAAAGAGCGGTTCGGATCGACAGCGTTCGGGTTCCAGCGGTGGATACGCTCGTAGCCCCAGGGGCTGATGCAGGGCGCAACCATGAGGTTGACGCGGCTGGCGTACTCCGCGGCATGTTGATCGACGAATTGCAGCGCACCGTGTACGCCGCTGGTTTCATAGCCGTGCACCCCGCCTGTCACCAGCACCACTGGCAGATCATCGTTCCAATCAGGGCTGCGGATCGCCAGCAGCGGAAAGCGCTCGTCGCCATATTCCAGACAGCCGTACTCTTCCACGTCGAAACGATCACGCAGGCGCTCGATCTTGCTTACAACCTCAGACTCGTAACTGCGCTGACGGGTCTGGCGCGACAGCCACTCGGCGCGTTCCGCGTCGCCCCAGGGCTTGCCGGGGGTACCGATTGGATAGAATGGATTGGCCGTATTCATATCGCTTGTTCTCCAGTGAAGTGCCAGACAGGCCGGCATTCTAACACTCTACAGGGGTGTCCAAGCCTTCATATCAGGGGTTTTGAGCAGGCTTCCCTGCCTCCCTGGCCTCACGCAGGATTTGGAGCCCGCCTCGAACAACCAGCGCAGCAATGATCATACCGATCGTCAAATCCGGATATCTGCTGCCGGTTATCTCAACCAGACAACCGGACAAAATAACCCCCAGATTAGCAAGGACATCATTTACGGAGAAAATCCAGGAAGCACGCATATGCACACCGCCGCCACGGTGCTTTGCGATAATGCCAACACACACGACATTGGCCAGCAATGCCACGATGCCTACCACAATCATCAAGGTGCTTTGCGGCTCGCTGCCATAAACCAGGCGCCTGAGCACTTCGAACAGCACGCCCATGCCTAACAGAATCTGCAGATAGCCACTGACTCTCGCTGCACTGACCTTTTTCGTCACTGCTTTGCCTACCGCGTAGAGCGACAACCCGTAAACGAAAGCATCCGCCAGCATATCCAGGGAATCCGCGAGCAAGCCGGTTGAGTGCGCGATCAAACCCAACACCAGCTCAAGGAGAAACATGACTGCATTAATGGATAAAAGTGCGACAAGGGTGTTCCTTTCCATGCGCTTTTCCTCCATCACTCGGTGCCTCCGAACAGGCCCAGCTGGCCATCCACCAGGCTGTCAAAATCCAGTTCGATGAAGGGCAATATGGCATCGGCCACCGGTTTGAGCTGCCTGTCGATGTAGTGCTGATAATCGATCGGTGACTGACGGTAATCGACAGGCTCCGGGCCATTGAGGGTGATCACGTAACGAATCCAGCCTTTGTTCCGGTAGCGGGGAGACAGCCCCTGCTGGCGGCGGTGTTCATCGGCCAGCCGCGCGGCGCGCACCTGGGGTGGCACGTTTTTGATGTATTGCTCCAGCTTGCGCCTGAGTCGCTTGCGATACACCAGCTGTTCGTCCATCTCCCCTGCCCGGGTTTTCTCCACCGTCTCGCGGATATATTCGGACGGGTCTTCACCGTGAAACACCATCCCGTAGAGCTGGGTCTGGAACTGCTTGGCCAGGGCGGTCCAGTCGCTACGCACCGTTTCCAGACCCTTGAATACCAGCTTTTCCTCATCTCCGTTCACCACCAGGCCCGCATACCGTTTCTTGGAGCCGGCCTCCGAGCCACGAATGGTGGGCATCAAAAAGCGCAGGTAGTGAGTTTCGAATTCCAGCTCCAGTTCGCACTCCAGCGCCAGCTCGTCTTTGAGCTTGTTCTGCCAGCGTGTGTTGATCTCGCGGGCCAGACGCTTGCCGATCGCGTCGGCCTCTTCCGGGCTCGGTCGGCCGCTCAGCCAGACAAAGGTGGAATCGGTATCGCCGTAGATGACCTGATGTTTCCCTCCATCAATCTCCTCAATCCAGCTGGCCGTCTGCTGCATGATCTCGTGACCGCGCAGGGTGATGGAGCTGGCCAGGCGTGTGTCGTAAAAACGGCAGCCCCCACTTCCCAGTACCCCGTAGAAGGAGTTCATGATGATCTTGATGGCCTGGGAGCGGGCGGCATCCTGCTCCTGCTTGGCGATGTCCCGCTGGGCCCAGAGGTTGGTAATGATGTCGGGCAGGAAGTGCTTGTCACGGGAAAAGCGCGCGCCGCGAAAACCGGGGATGCTGTTGTCATCTGCCCGGCCCCCTTCCGATCCCTCAGTCGTACCCTCACCTACTCCCTCAGCCAAACCTTCAACCAGGCCCATAGGATCGATCTTGAAGGTGCGGATAATGCTGGGATACAGGCTCTTGAAGTCCAGCACCAGCACGTTCTCGTAAAGGCCGGGCCGGGAGTCCATCACGTAGCCGCCTGGGCTGGCAAGGCCGCCATCGGCCGGCAGGTTGGGCGCCACATAGCGGCTACGGTGTAGTTTGGGCAGGTAGAGGTTGGTAAAGGCTGCCACCGAGCCGCCGCTGCGGTCGAGCTCCAGGCCCGTGAGCTGGGCCCGCAGGCGCAGGTAATCCAGCAAGCGAGTGTGCTGGAATATGTCCCAGACCAGTCGGCAGTCTTCCAGGTTGTAGGCGGCGAGCTTGGGTTTGTTATGGCGAAAGTCGTGCTCAATCGCCGCCAGGCGGTTGTCCACGTCTTCGGTGTCTTTGCCTCGGCCCAGTAGCGTCTGGGACACGAACTCCAGGCTGAAGCTTTCAAAGTTGTAGGTGGCGCTCTTCAGTCCGTCGATGCCGTCCAGCACCACCCGGCCGGGCAGCGTCACGAAGCCCTGGTTCCCTTCCCGGCCATCCCGCCAGCGGGCATCGGTGCCACCGCGTCCCAGCTTCAGACGCAGGCCATGACGCCCGGCCCTTTTCAGCAACAGCCGAAAATCAAAGTCCACCACAGCCCAGCCGATGATGATGTCCGGGTCTAGGCTTTGGATCCTGGCCTCCAGAGCCTCGAGCAGTGCACGTTCGTCATCCACCCAGTGGATGGTGGTGTCAGCACTTTCAGGCTGGCCCACCATCAGCACCTCTTCCACGCCATGACCGTAGAGACCGACGGAATACAGCTCACCCTGGCCGGAGCACTCCACGTCCAGAGAAACCACCTTGAACTCCGGCTGCACCTCGGCGCCCTTGAGGCGCACCTGCCGATATTCCGTATAGCCATCCTTGGCCCGGGCCTGCCCCTCAAAGTAGAGGCCACCGCGGGCAAAGCGCTCCATCAGGTAACGGTCGTGGAGACGAAAATCTGCTTCAAACACCTCGATAGCGCGATGCTGCAACAGGGTCTGGGCCCGGCGGTGGGCGTCGATGGTGGGGAAATAGAGCATGGCCGCTTCCTCGCGGCCAAAGGTCTGGAAGCCCAGCTGCTGCCAATCGTAGGGCACGCCGGCCAGAGACTCGGTCACCGTGGTGCGGTCCGCCACCTTCACCATAAAGACCGGGCGCTCACCTTCAATGACCAGTTTGACCGGGCCCTCGGGCGTGGCCAGCCAGTAGTGGATGCAGGTGCTGCCGCGCTGATCAAAGCTGTGGCGACTGAGAAGGAATCCTTGAGGCAAGAGGCAGTTCTGGGTTGAGGCTTGGGTTAGAGATGGGCGCCATTCTACTGGATAAATGCACAGATATCAGCAATCGCCAGAGCTGGACGAGAGGGCTCTTCCGGTCCCCTAAACCACTTGGCCCGAGCGGGATTCATGCCTGTGCCAGACTCCGCCTTCGCTGTGTGATCCAACGCACCTTCGGAAGGATTGTAGTGAGAAACGGCCCTCAAAATTGGGCAAAAGCCCGGGAGACAAATAGACCTCTAGTTACGCAGACTTTAGCATGGCGGCCAAATTCACTTACCACAGTATTCTTATGAAACTAAAAATCGCCCTGCTCCTGTGCGCGACCGCTTTCCTTAACGGCTGCGCAGTTGTTGGCCCCAGCCTGGAAATGAAGCCTGCCAAGGTATTAGTCCCTGGCGTCATTGTCGGCGGGAGCCAGAAGCACTGCCCGCCGGGACAGGCCAAGAAAGGCAATTGCTAAATCGCTAGATTAGGCGTGATTCATTGGACCGTCGGGGGTGCGGCTCACGCACCCGGCGCTCCTGATCGCGCTTATCCGCTTTCTTTTTGGACTTCTTTTTCTTTTCCCTTGGTTCGTCGTTCTTTGGTTGCTCGCGCTCCTGGCGAGGAGCTGGCTTCGCGGCAGCTTTGCGCCGATCATTTGGCGCATTGTGCTGGCGCCGGGGCTCGCCGCGCTGGGTTTGTGGCTTGGGCCTGTCGCGTATCGTACGGCGATCAGTTGCCGGACGCTCTAATGCAGGAACAACTCGTGGGTCGCGAATGCCGGTTGGCTTGCCCGCAACTTTAACTACCCGCTCGTCCCGACTTGGATTCCGACGTGGCTTCCGGTGTTCATTACCGCGCTCCCCGCTGCGGTTATCTGACTGAGACGCCCGCCGCTTTGGCTCGGCTATGCCAGCAAACCCATGTTCTCCGCCTCGGCCACGATTCTGGCCCTTCTCACGACGATCATCTCGATGCCCGCTCCGGTTATCCGTCTGAGACGCCCGCCGCTTCGGCTCGGCTACGCCAGCAAACCCATGTGCTCCGCCTCGGCCACGATCCTGGCCCTCCTCACGACGATCATGTCGATACCCGTTGCTGTCATGCCGGTCCCGCCGGTTGTAACCGTCGTCATGATTGTTCCGGCGCGGCGGCCTGTAGTCGTGGCCTCCGGCATAACGCTGGCCATGGCGGCGCAAGCGCGTATGCCAGCGATCATTGAAGTTTGCCGAGATATAAAAGTTGGGGGCTGGATACCAACGGCCACCCCAGTGACTGGCACTGATCCAGTGGTCCTGATACCAACGATAGTAACGCCCCTGTCGATAGAAAACGTCGCTGCGGTCATAGAACACGTAAACGCCGAGCGTATCGTCGTAGTAGCGATAGCCGGGATCAGTGATCACTGAATAGGAGTAAACCGGAGGAGCCTTGCGGACATAGGTGCCCCCCACGACCACCGGCGGGGCTGCTGGGTAGGTGACACAGCCACCGAGCGTCAAAGTGATGGTGAGAGCGGCGAGTAATCGGTATGGAACCTGGCGCATGGTGCGTTTTCCTTGAATTCACACCTGCTTTTTAACCCGGCACAACTGAATCGCGGCTGAATTTACTCGCAAAAGATCAGAGAAATAGATGGGGTCAGATGATAACTTTCGCATTGAATGTGCCCAAACCAATGAACGTCACAATATTGACCTGTCCCCATTTATTGTTCTCTGACCAAAATTACATATTCGCCGCCTTATTAAAGATTGCCACCTTCACAAGGCCGGAACCATTTTTAAAATCGCCTCGAACTCTCGGTTAAACGCTTGACCTAGCACCGAACTGTGCGCAGCCAAAGTCGCTGTGGCAGTACCAACGCTTAGAATATTTTTTTTATACCGATCCCACGCAGGCCAAACTCTTCCTGCTCTTTCATAAACCTCTTCCCACCATTCGTTATCGTAACGCTTTTGGATCAATGATCGAATCCGAGCTTTCTCTTGCCTCTGCTCTGGACTGTCTAACTTGCAAACAATACTCGCCCAAATCATTTGCTTCTGAAGCTCAGTAGGAATCCACTCTTGTTCGCGTAGCTGAGCTATAATCGAAGGATTTAGCAGCAGTTTCCCTTCATTTACCATTCGCTTGATCCATAGTGGAGCGGCCACCTGGAAAGTTTTGCTCCGATTACGTCCTTTGATCTCGGACGCCACCTCCCCCCAGTCCTGAAGCTTGTCAGTTGCGACAAGCTTCGCTACGTTAGCGTCCACATTGCCCCCTTTGCATGATAGGAAAATTGGGATCAGAGTAACATTTTGACAGCAAACACCACAGTGGTATGGAGCACCAATATTTTACTCTGCCCCCAATATTGCTTGTTAATCTGCGATCACACTGCCCTTAGCCTGTGATAGCGCTTTTCAAAAGCGGTCGTGCCTCCTTCCATTATCTCGCAAACATGTCCTCGAATTTTCTGCTCACACAAACCACCGGCATCCATCAATTGAATTTGACCACCGGTAAACTTCTAAACATTCACATACTCCGCATCACCATTGACAACAATATTTGGATTGTGTGTGACCATAATTATTTGGCGACGCTTTTTATTTTGGTGTATTTGCGAAACTATCAATTGATAGATAAGAGCATTATCCAGATCATCTTCAGGTTGATCGACGATAATTGGGTTCTCACCGTGGCTCAATAGGAATGCAAGAATGGCGGCAGCCTTTTGACCCGCCGAGCCTTTTTCAATATTTTCAAACTTTCCTTTTTCAATATCCTTAGCGTACTCAACAACCAGCAAATCATCTGGCCACCAAATGGTAAATCTATCAAACAATTCCGGCTGATTTTCCGCCTTATCTTCCAATGAATTAGCCAATCTCCGATCTAGCCGAACACCTGGAATATCTAACCCCATAGAAAACCCGATAACCGTTTTCTTTAGATCATCTAAAAGCTTAACTTTGTTCTTCAGGGACAAATCTTTAGGTGCTTCAACTAACTTATGGAGAAGACTATTCTCTTGGCCTTCCTGGTAAATTGATGAAGAAAAGCCCTTTTCAACACCTATAGCTTTTCTAAAACTTTCTTCAATGGTTTTCGTATTTGAGAATGGAAGTAGCTTCATCCTCACATAGGGGTTATCGCCGATCACTTCCTTAATAAATCTAGCGCGCTTAATTTGCAGCCTTCTTCTTAGAACAAACACATTCTTTAAACTTTTCCTACTTAACTTTTTCTTCTCTTCAAGTCTATCTTTAAGCTCTTCAATCCTTCCGAGCTTCTCTTTAATTCTATTTCTGGTTTGCAACCACATTTCATATTGAGCAGGATCAAACTCTTCGCCTCTGTTTTTGTATTCAGAGACCACCTCATGGTACCTCCCCTCGATATCTTCGGCATTTTTTGACCACGCAGAATCATCTATTGACTCTTTTCTGGCTTTTACGATACCGACTAATTTTTCTCTTAATCCGGCAGCTTCTAACTTAATCTTTTCAACTTCAGCAATAAATATCCCATGTATATCTTTGACCTGCTTTAAATCTTCCGGTAATTCTTTATCTCCAAAGAAGGAAAGATCATGACATGCGATAGACTCAACACCCAAGAGAGAATCAACTAATGCGTCAACATTGCCCGCTTCTTCAATAGACTGCCTTGCAGAGACCAGCTTCTGATAGTCATTAAAGACATTTTTATGGCCCCCTTTCTCAAAGCTTTCTATGTCACTATTCACATCGTAAAGTTGCGCCTGCAGATGAGTAGCATTTTTAATTTCATTCTCTAACTGCCTAATATCTCTCTCATGCGACAAATATCTATTCTTTTCCTCATTATAATCACCCCTCCACTGCGCCACATTCACCTGATCAGAATGATCAATTATGTCAAGCAAGCTATTTGCGTTTGACGCAAGTGCATTAATTTGCTTTTGACTGTAAATACTGACATGAAATCGATCCTTAGGGTCACCATTATCGACAGACCATGCACCTTCTGATTCCGAATATTTTTCTATCGCGACAGGTTCTTCATGGCGCCAAATTGACCTATATAACTCTTCCCTTCGATTAACGGTTACAGATATTTTTGTATCAGAATTAGTAACCCCTTTTTTGAAGGATTGAATTTCATCGTGAATATGGGTTAGTTCAGAAATTTCACTGTCACGACCTAGTGCGAGCCTGATCGACTCAATAAAAGTCGACTTTCCCGTGCCTCGACCACCTATAACTGCATTAAAGAGGGGGTGCAATTGAAATTTGGCAGGCTTTCCAGGAACTCTTCCGCAGTAATTCATGCTTTCAATACTTAGATCTTCTAAGTAAAGGTTTGGCAATGTATTAGGGTTCTCATCACCATTTACGACACAGAAAGTGTCATCATGCAGAGCGAGCTTTAGCCCCTCAATAGAAGGCTTGCTCATCTTAATCCAAGATGCCCTACCACCTAGATCCTCCGACTTATGCGCATCAGAACCACGGACTAGCGCCAAATGTGCACAGGCCTTCTTAAGCTCTTCAGATACCCCATTTAGAAAATCCAAATTGACGCATTCAACGGCCTCAATTTTCTTCAGCCATCGCTCGATTTCCTGATTGGAGTTTTGGATATTATGAAGCAATCCTTTTGGACCATCGATATGAGCTGGTATCGCCACACCGCCAGCCCGTTGAATAATTTCAATGACATCATCAATGGATTTTGTCGAAGAGGTAAACTCGGCGTCTCCGTGCCCCTGTACTATTCCACATTGGCCAAGTACACCTGTAACCGTCGCTTCATTACACGATGGATCAAATACGGCAAGAATATGTACGCGCGACTGACCTGTCGTTATAGTTATCTCGCTACCAGGAAAAATATGTAAAGGTCTATACCAAGATTCAGCAATATCAAGCTCTGCATAGGTTGCCTTTATTCTATTAATCCAAGATCCAGATACATGATCAGTAATCGCTACACAATCGACTTCCGCCTCCATTAAAGCCCTTAACCAATCAGTTTCTGTCTCCCCAGCATTCTTATGATCTGAAGACGCGGGGGTATGCGTATGAAAATCAAATTTATACCAACGACTTCCAACACTTTTTATTGTCATGATCCCAAACCCCTTCTCCCTCTTACAAAAAAATAGCCATTAACTAAAGAAAAAAATGCGGTCAGATCAATATTTTGGCATTACATTTATTCAATCAAGTTAACGCCATAAATTTGATCTAATCCCATTTATTCAAATTGATCACGATTTCCTTTAACACACATATCAAACGCTTGATTCCAAAAATAATCGTCAGGCTCTCTGGGCAATTCCTTTATATTGATAGCCAAACTGATATTTCTCATCTCAAAGGCCTTCATCCCTTTCATTACGAAAAGGTTAGCTTTGTCCTCAGCGACATTCTCCTTAGAAAGCATCGAGATCATCGACGGATAGTCAGTACCCGTTGCTTTAGTCAGGCTTTCAATAGAATCAGACTTCGCCACTTCAGACTTTTTCTTGATGAGCTCTTCCGACGACAATTTGGAAAGATTTTTGACTATCTCTATTTGAGTTTGGCAATACTGATACACGTCCGCACTCCCAATACTAGAAAATAGCAATAAGATAACAAGGACTGAATATTTCATCTCACTCACCTTAAGGATACATAACGCCTTTGTTTAGGAGCGTCCTGAAAAGGTCGGCCGACGTGGGGCCGGAGGCCCAAAACGAACTACAACTATTGGTTAGGCCGTTTTAGCCGCAAAGCGCGCGGATTTTTCGCTCGAACTCCAGAAATTCAAAAGAGGCATCGTCAATGATCTGCAAAACATGCCTTCTCGGTGTCGTTGCATATGTATTCGCGAATGCCAAGAAGACCTCATTGGATAGCCGCTCATCATCCGGGTAGGCAATAGCTTCGTACGGACCATGATTGCTGGCTAACAGCCACAGATAATCGGAAAAGTTTGAGGCGACTATCCCTAGCTCCCCTTCAGATCCAAAGAAAACTATGGGTTGTTCGATAAGATTCTTGCCTTCCCGGATAGGCCATATCGCCGCATAACCTCCAGTGCCATCCTGTCCAAAAATTAGGTAATCATCACACTCAACATTTTGATTTCCCGTCCATGCTTGAAACCAGCTTTGGACTTCCTCGCGTAACATGAATTCTTGGTATGGCTCAAAATCGATACCATCTCCATAGTCAAATTCAAGCTTATGGAGTTCACAAAACACGCTGGGGAATTCTCTCGGCAGCGACATGTACACCTCTGACTATTTCTGAGCGCCTCACAGTTTATTCAAAAGATGGACTTGTCTAAATAAATCAGCTCCTTGTAACTCGGCGCGACTTTACAAAGGATCCAGAGAAAGCCCTTCAAAATCAGCAAGTTACTGGAGCTTCGAATGTATCTCAAAAATATGGCTGCGGCGCGTTTTTATAATTCTGGATATGGCTGTATTCGATAGTATTTTAATTGCCTTTTAAGTCAATGACTTGGCATTACACCAACCAATTCAGTGACTCCTGCTGCTGATGTAGCGATGCCCGACTCCGCCTTGTCTGAATTTTGTACAAAACCTTTCGGGCACAAAAAAAGCGAGCCCCTCTCGAGGCTCGCTTTCCCGGTCATCTATAGTCAGCGTCAGGAATTCCTCGCTGGCAAGCGGGCCCGACGCGATCTGATTAGAAACAGTCTCCGGGCACCCTCACCCACCCTTCCATCAGAATCCGCGCACTGCGGCTCATAATGGCTTTGGTAGCAGTCCACTGTCCGTTGGCGATTTCCGCTTCCGCGCCGACTCGCAAGGTGCCGGACGGATGGCCAAACGTCACGGCATTGCGCTCCCCTGCCCCAGCAGCTTCATTGACCAGGGTACCGGGAATCGCAGCGGCGGTACCAATGGCGACGGCGGCGGTGCCCATCATGGCATGGTGCAGTTTGCCCATGGACAGGGCCCGCACCAGCAGGTCGATATCCCCTGCGGCCACTTGCTTGCCGCTGGAGGCCTCATAGTCCTTCGGTGCCGCGACGAACGCGACCTTGGGGGTATGCTGGCGAGCGGCTGCCTCTTCCACCTTTTCGATCAGGCCCATCTTCACCGCACCATAGGCACGGATGGTTTCGAACATGGCGAGGGCCTTGTCGTCACCGTTGATGGCTTCCTGCAACTCGGTACCCACGTACCCGATTTCGTCAGCATTAACAAAAATGGTCGGGATGCCGGCGTTGATCATGGTGGCTTTCAGGGTGCCGACGCCCGGCACCTCTAAATCGTCCACCAGGTTGCCGGTGGGGAACATGGCCCCTTCGCCATCCGCCGGGTCCATGAATTCGATCTGCACTTCGGCCGCCGGGAAGGTGACGCCGTCCAGTTCGAAATCACCGGTCTCCTGCACTTCCCCATTGGTGATGGGGACGTGGGCGATGATGGTTTTCTTGATGTTGGCCTGCCAGATGCGCACGGTGCAGATGCCGTTCTCAGGTACACGCGCTGCATCCACAAAACCGCTGTTGATGGCGAAGGCGCCGACGGCTGCGGTGAGGTTGCCGCAGTTGCCGGACCAGTCCACGAACGGCTTGTCGATGGAGACTTGGCCGAACAGGTAATCCACGTCGTGATCCGGCTGCTCGCTCTTCGACAGGATGACGGTTTTGCTGGTGCTGGAGGTGGCTCCGCCCATGCCGTCGGTCTGCTTGCCGTAGGGATCGGGGCTGCCGATTACGCGGAGTAGCAGGTTGTCTCTTGCTTGGCCTGGGACCTGGGCGGATTCCGGGAGGTCTTGCAGGCGGAAGAACACGCCCTTGCTGGTGCCGCCGCGCATGTAGGTGGCGGGGACTTTGATTTGGGGGGCATGAGTCATGGGTTTACTCACATTGTCCGTCATCCCGGCGTAGGCCGGGATCCAGTGCCTCCTGGATGCCGGATCAAGTCCGGCATGACGAGGGTTTGGCTGGATCCCGGACCAGGTCCGGGATGACGAGGTTTTCTGGATACCGGCCTGCGCCGGTATGACGATGGATGGGGTTAGGCGTTGGCCTCCGCTTCCAGGAAGTCATTGGCGAAGCGTTGCAGTACACCGCCGGCGCTGTAGATAGAGACTTCTTCCTGGGTATCCAGGCGGCATTTCACCGGCACCTCTACCGTTTCACCGTCTTTACGATGGATCAGCAGCGTGAGTGTAGTGCCCGGGTTGTGCTCGCCAATCACATCGAAGGTCTCGGTACCGTCGATGCCCAGGGTCTCGCGGGTGGTGCCCGGCTGGAATTCCAGCGGCAGCACGCCCATGCCGATCAGGTTGGTGCGGTGAATGCGCTCGAAGCCTTCCGCCACAATCGCTTCCACACCGGCCAGGCGCACGCCTTTGGCGGCCCAGTCGCGGGAGGAACCCTGGCCGTAGTCGGCGCCGGCAATAATGATCAGCGGCTGCTTGCGGTCCATGTAGGTTTCGATGGCTTCCCACATGCGGGTGACCTTGCCTTCCGGCTCGATACGCGCGAGAGAGCCCTGCTTCACTGCACCGTTGTCGTCGCGCACCATTTCGTTCAACAGTTTCGGGTTGGCGAAGGTGGCGCGCTGGGCGGTGAGGTGATCGCCCCGGTGGGTGGCGTACGAGTTGAAGTCCTCTTCCGGCAGACCCATTTTCGCCAGGTATTCACCGGCAGCACTGCTGGCCAGGATCGCGTTGGACGGCGACAGGTGGTCGGTGGTGATGTTGTCACCCAGCACCGCCAGTGGACGCATGCCTTTCAGGCTGCGCTCACCTGCGAGTGCGCCTTCCCAGTATGGCGGGCGGCGGATGTAGGTGCTCTGCGGGCGCCAGTGGTACAGCGGCTCGCCCTTCTCTTCTTCCGCCTTGCTCAGGTCAAACATCGGGATGTAGACCTCGCGGAACTGCTCGGGCTTCACGCTCTGTTTGACGATCGCGTCGATCTCTTCGTCGCTCGGCCAGATATCTTTCAGAGTCACCGGGTTGCCGTCTTTGTCGTGGCCCAGTACATCTTTTTCGATATCGAAGCGGATGGTGCCGGCGATGGCATAGGCAACGACCAAGGGCGGCGAAGCCAGGAAGGCCTGCTTGGCGTACGGGTGGATACGGCCATCGAAGTTGCGGTTGCCGGACAGCACGGCAGTCGCGTACAGGTCGCGGTCGATGACTTCTTTCTGGATTTTCGGGTCCAGTGCGCCGCTCATACCGTTACAGGTGGTGCAGGCAAACGCGACCACGTCGAAGCCCTGCTGCTGCAGTTCCGGCAGCAGGTCGGCTTCTTCCAGATACATTTTTACGGTCTTGGACCCCGGTGCCAGGGAGGTTTTTACCCAGGGCTTGCGGGTCAGGCCGAGCTTGTTGGCGTTGCGCGCGATCAGGCCCGCGGCAATCATATTGCGCGGGTTGCTGGTGTTGGTACAGCTGGTGATCGCGGCGATGATCACCGCACCGTCCGGCATCTCGCCTTCTTTCTCCTCCCACTTCTCTCTCCAACCTTCTTGGGCGATGCCGCGGTTGGCCAGCTCGGATACCGGCAGCAGTGCGTGCGGGTTGGACGGGCCGGCCAGGTTGCGGCCAACGGAAGAGAGATCGAACTTGAGTACGCGCTCGTATTCGGCGTCTTTCAGGCTGTCTGCCCAGAGGCCGGTTTCTTTCGCGAACTTCTCTACCAGGGCGACCTGCTCGTCGTCGCGGCCGGTGAGCTTCAGGTAGTCGATGGTCTGCTCGTCGATGGCGAACATGCCGGCGGTAGCGCCGTATTCCGGCGTCATGTTGGCGATGGTGGCGCGGTCGCCCAGGCTCAGGCTGGAGGCACCTTCGCCGAAAAATTCCAGGTAGGCGCCGACCACGCGCTCGCGGCGCAGGAATTCGGTCAGGGCCAGCACCATGTCGGTACCGGTGATACCGGGCTGCAGTTTGCCGGTCAGTTCGACGCCGACGATGTCGGGCAGGCGCATGTAGGAGGCGCGACCGAGCATCACGCTCTCGGCTTCGAGGCCGCCCACACCCACGGAGATGACGCCCAGCGCATCGACCATCGGGGTGTGGCTGTCGGTACCGACACAGGTATCCGGGAAGGCGACGCCGTCTTTCACCTGCACCACCGGAGACATTTTCTCCAGGTTGATCTGGTGCATGATGCCGTTGCCGGGCGGGATGACGTCGACGTTTTCAAACGCGGTTTTGGTCCAGTTGATGAAGTGGAAGCGGTCTTCGTTGCGGCGCTCTTCCACCGCGCGGTTCTTTTCGAACGCGTCTTCTTCAAAACCGGGATGTTCGACGGCCAGGGAGTGGTCGACGATCAGCTGGGTCGGTACTACCGGGTTCACTTTGGCCGGATCACCGCCCTTCTCTGCGATGGCGTCGCGCAGGCCGGCGAGGTCCACCAGTGCGGTCTGGCCGAGGATATCGTGGCAGACGACGCGCGCGGGGAACCAGGGGAAGTCGAGGTCACGCTTGCGACCGATGATTTGTTTCAGGGCGTCGGTGAGCTGCTCGGGCTCGCAGCGACGCACGAGGTTTTCCGCCAGAATACGCGAGGTATACGGCAGTTTTGCATAGGCACCCGGCTTGATCTTTTCGACCGCCTCTCGGGTGTCGAAAAAGTCGAGGTCTGTGCCGGGAAGTTTTTTGCGGTATTCGGTATTCATAACAATTAACGCGTTCAGCGACTTTCACAGCCGAAAAGAAAGATGAAGGAGGATGCCGAGCCCCCGATACGGATGGTCCTTTGTGGGACCTTCCACGGCCAGGGATGGCCGTGGAGAGCGTACAGGGACGTATCCACAGCGTGTCTCACAAAGGACCATCCGTATCGGGGGCGCCCAGAACCAGCTAAGCCGTTGGAGCTCGGGGCGGGCCTGCTACCGGTGGCGGTTTACCAGACACGCCTTAAATACATCCTTGTAAGCTCTACGCGGCCATCCATGGCCGCGTAAGGTCTGGTAAACCGCCACCGGTACCAGACCCTTGGCATAACGCTCTGGGGGCCTTGCCAAAAGTTTGAAAGGCTCTATTAGCCTCGCTCGGCAATCGGCACAACCTTGCGCAGTTCCGGACCGACATACTCGGCGCTCGGGCGAATGATGCGGTTGTCGGCGCGCTGCTCAAATACGTGGGCGGCCCAGCCAGTTACGCGGGACATAACGAAGATCGGCGTAAACAGCTTGGTGGGGATGCCCATGAAGTGATAGGCGGAAGCGTGGAAGAAATCGGCGTTACAGAACAGCTTCTTCTCACGCCACATGACCTCTTCGCAACGTACGGAAACCGGGTACAGCACCTCGTCACCGACGTCAGCGGCCAGCTTTTCAGACCACTGCTTGATGATGGCGTTGCGCGGGTCGGACTCGGTGTACACCGCGTGGCCGAAGCCCATGATCTTTTCCTTGCGCTCCAGCATGCCCAGCAGTTCTTTTTCTGCTTCGTCGGCAGAAGAGAAACGCTCGATCAGTTCCATGGCTGCTTCGTTGGCACCGCCGTGCAGCGGGCCACGCAGGGAGCCGATGGCACCGGTGATGCAGCTGAACAGGTCAGACAGGGTGGAGGCACAAACGCGCGCGGTGAAGGTAGACGCGTTGAACTCGTGCTCAGCGTACAGGATCAGGGACACGTTCATTACCTGCTCGTGCAGCGCATTCGGCTTCTCGCCGCGCAGCATGTGCAGGAAGTGACCGCCGATGGAGTCGTCCTCGGTTTCGGTTTCGATGCGCACACCATCGTGGCTGTAGCGGTACCAGTAGCAGATGATGGACGGGAACGCGGCCAGCAGGCGGTTGGCGCGATCCTGCTGCTGCTCGAAAGACTCCTCGCCTTCCAGGTTGCCCAGCATGGAACAGCCTGTACGCATCACATCCATCGGGTGGGCATCGGCAGGAATACGCTCCAGCACTTCCTTCAGTGCCTGCGGCAGACCGCGCATGCCCTTGAGGACGCCTTTGTAGTCCGCCAGCTGCGCTTTGGTGGGCAGCTCACCGTAGAAAATGAGGTAGGCTACTTCTTCGAACTCGCAGTTTTCCGCCAGGTCTTTGACGTCGTAACCGCGATAGGTCAGGCCGGAGCCGGATTTACCTACGGTGGAAAGTGCTGTCTTACCGGCAACCTGACCACGCAGGCCTGCGCCACCAACTTTCTTCTCTGCCATCGTTCATTCCCCTATCGATTTAAGTTTTTACTGCGTCATGCCGGGCGGAATCCGGCATCCAGCAATGTGCGCTCGGGCAATCTGTGCTGGATCCCGGCCGGGCCGGGATGACGGTGGGTACAAAGTTGAATTCTTACTTCTTAATCACTTACTTCTTGAATAAGGCGTCGAGCTTGTCTTCAAACTCGTGGTAATTCAGGTAATCGTACAGCTCCGCACGGGTCTGCATGGTGTCGACCACCGCCTGCTGGTCGCCGTTTTCCAGAATGCTGGTGTACACATTCTCAGCGGCCTTGTTCATGGCGCGGAAGGCAGACAGCGGATACAGGACCATATCGGCACCGGACTCTGCCAGCTCTGCCTTGTTGTAGAGCTTGGTTTTTCCGAATTCGGTGATGTTGGCCAGGATCGGCACATTCAGTGCGTCCTTGAAAGCACGATAGTGCTCAAGCTCGGTCACTGCCTCGGCAAAGATGCCATCGGCACCGGCCTCGATACAGGCCTGCGCACGCTCGATGGCGGCATCCAGTCCTTCCTGCGCAAACGCGTCAGTACGGGCCATGATGAAGAAGTCGTCATCGGTGCGGGCATCCACGGCCGCCTTGATACGGTCAACCATCTCTTCCTTGGAGACGATCTCCTTGTTCGGGCGGTGTCCGCAGCGCTTCTGGGCCACCTGGTCCTCGATGTGTACCGCTGCGGCACCGGCGCGGATCATTTCCTTGATGGTGCGGGCAATATTGAAGGCGCCGCCCCAGCCGGTGTCGATATCCACCAGCAGCGGCAGTTCACTGGCGGCAGTGATGCGGCGTACGTCCTCGAGCACATTGTCGAGGCTGGTCATGCCGAGGTCCGGCAGACCGTAGGAAGCGTTGGCAACCCCGGCGCCAGACAGGTAGATGGCCTTGTGGCCGATCCGCTCTGCCATGATGGCCGAGTAGGCATTGATGGTGCCAACCACCTGCAGGGGCTGGTTTTCGACGAGCGCCTGGCGGAAACGTGCGCCGGCGGAAGGGTTCTGACTCATGGTCTACCTCAGCTTTTTCTCGATGTTCTGACGCGAGGCACGGATATGCCTGCGCATGAGGATTTCGGCCAATTCACCGTCGCCGGCTTCAATGGCCTCAATGATGTGACTGTGTTCGTGGAAAGCCCGCTTGGCCCGGGGGCTGGCCATACCCAGCTGGTAGCGGTACATGCGCACCCGGTAGTAGAGGCGGTTGCAGAGCGTGTCGATCAGCAGATCGTTGCGGGAGGCCTGCACGATGCGGAAGTGGAAGTCGAAATCCCCTTCCGGTTGAAAATAAGCGCGCCCGGCCTGCAGTTCTTCCTGCTGTTCGTGCCGTTCGAGCATCTGCCGCAAGGCCTTCAGGTCTTCGTCCGTCCGCTCCGTTGCGGCCAGTCGGCAAGCCATACCTTCGAGGGCTTCGCGCACATCGTATAGCTCGAGCAGGCCGCGCTCGGTCAGATCGACGACCCGCGCACCCACATTGACCCGCCGCTCCAGCAACCCCAGGGACTCGAGGCGCATCAGTGCTTCGCGCAGGCTGCCACGACTGGCATTGAAACGCCGCGCCAGCTCCGGTTCACTGACCTTGCTACCGGCGGGTATATGCCCTTCGACAATTTCGCCACGCAGGGTCAGGTACAGGCGCTCAGCCAGGCTTAAATTGCCCTCCGGCAGCTCCGACTGTCGCTCCCCAAGATCCATACGGCACTCTCCACCTCAAGATTGTCGACAATCTACTGATGAAACGAACCCAATGCAAGGGATCGCACCAAATACAGTGGGTCACCTAGTGACAATTGTTGACAGTTTGAGGGAAATCGCGACCTGAAGAGGGACGGTAGTCTTAAAACCGTGTTGCGGGCATAATAGCGCCCGCACGGGGTTCAGCCGTGCCCCACTGCCTTTAGCACTCTATGCTTTTTGATGGGTGACAGACCCGCGCGAAAGCGCGGAGAGAATCCTGGCAAAGTTTCTGGCCGCCGGTATCCGGATTATTTGAGTTATGCCGAAGAGTATCATCAGGCGCTGGCTGCCGACTCCCGATCAGGTTCGCGCCAACAAGGGCCTGAGATTTTTCGGTAGCCTGCTGCACGACCCGAACCTCTTCCACCTGAACAGGCACTCCGTGTCCGTCGCTTTTGCCGTGGGCGTCTTCACCAGCTTCCTGCCCCTGCCCGGGCAAATGGTCATCGCCGCCCTGCTGGCGCTGTGGTTCCGCTGTAACCTGCCCCTGTCCATGATCCTGGTGTGGATCAGCAACCCGGTCACCATGCCCGCCATCTTCTACTCGACCTACAAGCTCGGCGCCTGGATCCTCGGCACGCCGCCGCTGGAGTTCAAGCTGGAGCTGTCGTGGGAATGGTTGACCGACGAGGTGGGTAAAATCTGGCTGCCGCTGTTCTTCGGCTCATTGCTCGCCGGAATTTTCTTCGCGACGGTATCCTACTTTGCCATGCAGGGACTCTGGCGCTGGCACGTGGTGAAGCGCTGGAAGATGCGCATCGCGCAGCGCCGCTCGGCGGTCAGCTGAGGTAATGGTGACAGGACATCAATGCCCACGGCGAGTATGGACTCGATCCCAGCAGTAGGCGACAAGTGCAAAATAGAGAAAGAAAGTAACAGACATCGCGGGGAACAACATCCAGAGCTCTTCAATCCCCATCCCCTTTTTTAGAAAAAGGATTAAAGAGACCACGCTCCAGAGAAAAAGCGGGTAGAGCATCCCACAGGTAAACAGCCGGAACTTGCCGAATCTCCGCCCTTCTTCCGGACGCATAAAGGGAAACGGCCACCAAAAAATTGTCGGCCTGTGCAATACCGCCACGAAGCGCACAAATGACGTGGAAGGCAATTCTTCTTGCATCGTTATTGCATCCCTTCAGCAAACTTTATTGTTATGAATTGACCTGGCGCAATTCACGCCCCGGCGCTGCATACTCGTGATACCAGTCATCGAGGAAGGTCAGCAGCTCCTCAGCCCGCAACTCTGACGGGATCACCAGCCCGGATTCAGGGCGCGACCGCCCTTCCCCTTTCCGGTACGCCCGCCAGCATCCAGCTTCCCTGACCAGCATCAGGGTAAAGCGGCCGTAGATATCAAATTCGAGACGCTCGCCCACTGTCGGAACCTACTGCTCGTTGCGCAGCGCAGCCGCCGGCTGCACCCGGCTGGCCTGCAGGGCCGGATAGAGGGTGGCAACGAGACTGAGAACGAAACCGGCCCCAACCACCAGCGCCACATCGCCCCACTGCAGTTCAGAAGGCAGATAGTCCACCGGGTAGACGTCAGATTTCAGGAACTGGACGCCGAACAGGGACTCGAGGCCCGCCACCAGATCGGTGACCACAAGCGAACCCAGTACGCCCAGAATTCCACCCACGACGGCACCGACGAGGCCCACCAATGCGCCCTGACTGACGAACGTCAGCAGAATCTCGCGGGTGCTGGCCCCCATGGTGCGGAGAATGGCGATATCGCTGTGCTTGTCGATCACCACCATCACTAGGGTGGAGACCACATTGAAGGCCGCGATGGCGATGATCAGCAGCACCAGCAAACCGACCAGGTTACGGGACATCTGGATGGCCTGGTAAAGGTTGCCGTGGGTACTGCTCCAGTCAGTGCCGTAGAAATTCTGCGCCGGCAATTCGTTCACCAGCTGCCGCAACACGTAATAGGAACCGAGCATATCGTGCAGGCGCAGCTGGACGCCGGCCCCCGCCCCGCCGCCAGCCAGGTACTGCGCCCGGGACCAGTCCAACAGTGCCAGGGAATGATCCAGCGCTGTGCCGGAGTGGAAGATATCGACCACCTTGAAACCGGAGATACGCGCTGCGCGGCGACCGCCATCGCCATCGTCACTACTCGGAACAATCAGGGACACGTACTCGCCCTGCTCGACCGCCAGTTTTTCGGCAATGCCCTGGCCCAGGATCACCGTCGGTTCCTCGGAGGACTTCAGCGCGGCCAGACTCTCGGGTTCGAGGAAGCGACCGATATTGGAAACCTCGACAATGGTTTCGGGGTTAATACCCTGCACGAGCAGCGGCGTTACCTCACGCCCCTTGCGGGCGAGAGCATTCACCTGCCAGACCTCCGCAGCCGCCACCACTTCCTGGTGACTGGACAGCTGGCGCCGCAAGGCAGGCCAGTCAATCTCGGTATTGGCGTTGTAGATGGTGGCGTGGGGCATGATGCCGAGAATGCGTTCCCGCAGCTCCCGGTCAAAACCATTCATGACCGACATCACGACGATCATCAGGGCGACACCCAGGATCAATCCCACCATGGAGAGGCCGGAGATAAACGAGACCAAGCCGGCCGAGTCCTCGCCACGACGCTGGGCGCCGGCATAGCGCAGGCCGATAAAGGCGGGCAGCGGCCTAAACATGGTCACCCTGGTGCCAATCGCTTTCCAGCCTGCCATCCACGAGGTGCAGGCAGCGGTCCAGTGACGCTGCCAGATCCGGATCGTGGGTGACGATAACGAAACTGATACCCAGCTCGCGGTTGAGCCTGTCCATCAGTTTGTGGATTTCACCGGCGGTGGCGCGATCGAGGTTGCCCGTGGGCTCATCCATCAGCACACATGCCGGGCGCGTCACCAGTGCCCGGGCAATGGCGACCCGCTGACGCTCGCCACCGGAAAGCTGGGCGGGCTTGTGGGTGAGGCGTTCACCGAGACCGACGGCACGCAGCATCTCCGCGGCCTCCGCCCGGGCGTCGGCCACCGACTCCTTACCGATCAACAACGGCATGGCGACGTTTTCCAGCGCGGAAAACTCCCCCAGCAGGTGGTGGAACTGATACACAAAGCCAAGGCTGCGGTTACGCAGCCAGCCGCGCTCGTTGGCATTGAGGCTCGCCAGATCCCTGCCGGACACCCAGACCTCGCCGGAGGATGGTGTATCCAGCCCCCCGAGCAGGTTGAGCAGCGTGGATTTACCAGATCCGGAAGCCCCGACAATCGCCAGCCGCTCCCCTTTGGCCACTTCCAGCTCGACACCGCGCAGTACGTGCAGATCCCTGCCCCCCTGCCGGTATTCCTTGGTCAGGGCGTGGCAGGCCAGCACGACTTCCCGCTGGGCTATCTCCCCATCCGGGGCTTCGGCAGTTTTCAGTTCCACTTCGCTATTCATGTAGGTTTCGGTTTCCCGGCTGTTCGTTGCTTGTTCGCGGCTTACTCGTAGCGGAGCGCTTCCGCGGGCTGGATCTGTGATGCTCTCCAGGCTGGGAAGAGCGTCGCCAGCAGACTCATCAGGATGGCGGCGGTCAACACAATCACCGCGTCGGACGTGCGAAATTCGGATGGCAGGAAACTGACGAAAAACACCCGCGGATCAAAGATCTTCGCCCCCAGCAGGTTTTCCACCCAGGTCACCATATCGGTCAGGTTGAAGGCGATGAGTGTCCCCAGCACAGCGCCGCTGACGGCGCCGATAATGCCGATGGCACTGCCCTGCACCACAAACACCGACATGATCTGCTTTGAGGTCAGGCCCAGGGTGCGCAGCACCGCGATATCCGAACGTTTGTCGGCCACCATCAGCACCAGTGCAGAGACGATATTGAAGGCAGCGACAGCGACGATGATCATCAGCATCAGCGTGACGACGGTCTTCTCCATCTTCACCGCCTGGAAAAGGCTGCCCTGGGACTGGCTCCAGTCCTCACCGGAAAAGTCATCGCCCAGTCCCGCCGCATAAGTGGGCACGCGGCCCAGGGCGTTGTTCATGTCGTCGAAGCGGAGCTGCAACCCCTGCACTTTTCCGGGCATACGCAGCAGGCGGGCGGCGTCCTCGATATTCACCAGTGCCACGCCCTGGTCCACCTGGGCGCCAACGGAAAAGATACCGGCTACGGTAAAGCGCTTGGTCCGAGGGAAGATGCCTGCCGGCGTGACGACGACTTCGGGCAGGGTGAGGACGACACTGTCACCGACAATGGCGTTCAGCTGCCGGGCGAGAATACGACCGAGCACGATGTTGTAACTACGCGGTTGCAGGGCGTCGAGTGAACCGCTGACCATGTGCTCCCCCACGGTGGAGACATCCCGCAAAGCCACCGGATCCACGCCCTGGAACTCCACCCCGTGGCTGGTACCGCCAGCACCCAAGAGCGCAAAGCCTTTGACGAAGGGGCTCGCGGCCTGAACGTGGGGTTGCTGGCGCAGCGACTCGGCGATGCTCTGCCAGTCCTCCAGCCCCCCTGCCCGCTCGACAAAGCCGTGGGGTACCACACTGAGAATGCGGGTTTTGAGCTCGCGATCGAAACCATTCATCACTGAAGTGACCACGATCAGGGCCATGACACCCAACGCCATCCCCAACAGGGAGAAGCCGTTGATAAAGGAAATGAACTGCTGACGGCGACGCGCCGCCACATAACGCAGCCCGATATAGAGGGGGACAGGTTTTAGCATAGGGGCGATTTAAGCGGAAAAACGCCAATAAATCCAAGCATTTGGGCACATTCCTCGGCACTGACAGGCCTTGGGCCGCAAAACTCAGCGCGGGTTCCGCTGGGCCAGTTTTTCCCGCACCCGGGCAAGCCCCTCCTCCGTCCACCCCTCTGGCTCGGTCAGCGCCAGCCAGGCATCGAGGTAATCGGCCGGGTCATAGCTGTGACCAAATCCCTCCGGCGCAATCCCGGCATGCATATCGGCAGCAAGCTGAAGCATGGTCACCAGCGGATACCATTGCAGCTCCGGAGAAACATCCGGACCGCGTGGCTTCTCCATCCATGCGGGTTTGCGGAACGCCGCCTCAGGTTCGAAGAAGACGATGGGATCACTGGCGTGCTGGAGGTAGGCAATACGGAAGCTGCCCCAGGGAGCCTCACCGCGCTGGTAGCCTCCATCCTGATTGCCAAAGCGGATCACCGCACCTTCGCGAAAGATTGGCAGCCAGGCCGGCGAGCCCGGATCGCGGTTTTTAGTGACATCGCGCCAGGTAGTGCTGCGAAACGGTGGCCCAGTCCACAGCGCCCCCTGAAAGGGATTGTCGATAATGTCGTAAAGGTCGAATGAGCGATCGGAATTCAATGCCCCCAGACTCAGCCCGAACAGGTAAAGCCGCGGGCGGGACTCCTTCGGCAGCTCGCGCCAATAACCATAGATCGCCCGAAACAGCGCCTTCGCCGTCTCCACGCCGTAGGCTCCCTCGGTCATCAGCGCAATCGGGCTCGGGAGGTAAGAATACTGAGCCGCCACACTGGCGATATCGCCCCGGTGCAGGAACTCGACCGAATTGATGCCACCCGGGTCCACCCAGCCGGTGCCCGTCGGCGTAATCAGCACCAGCACCGAGCGATCGAACCCATCGACTCTCTTCAGCTCTTCGAGCGCCAGCCTGGCGCGCTCTTCTGGGGTGTCAGCAGCATTGAGGCCGACGTACACCCGAATCGGGTCCTTGGCCTCGCCACTGACTTCTGCAATCTCATCACCGGTCGGCCCCAGCGACAGATAGCGCCTGCCCTGATGGCCCATGTCCTGCCATTCAACCAGAGAACCCGGCCCTCCGGCTTTCCACGACTGCTTTGGTGCTGGCAGATCCGGCTCCATGCGCGCGTCCAGTTTTTGGTAGGCTGCGTCCGTGGCGTGCAGGCCCGCAGAAAGGACCACATCGTCCGTCACTGCCCAGAAAACCGCGACCGCTGCGAGCAGACCGAACATGATGGAAAGCCGTCTCGGGATACGACGCTCCAGCTTGCGGGAAAGAAAAAGAAAGGTGCGCCGGAAAAGTCTCGACAACCCAAGCACAAACAGAAATACAACAGCCGCCACACAGGAGACCGTCAGTGGCCTGACTCCTGTCACGGGCTCCATGCCCATCTGCTGTCGTACCGAATTCTGCCAACCGGTGGCCTGCCACAGGAATCCCAGCACCAGCAGTGCACAGAAAGCGACTGCAAGCCAATGCAGCCACTGGCGGGTTTTTCCTTTGGGTTGTGGTAACTGCAACGCCGACCAGAGCCATGACAAAAAGACACCCAGACCGTAGCCTGCGGCAAATGAGAAGCCGGAAATCAGCCCCTGCATCAAGTCCGTGCGGGGTATCAGTGAAGGCGTCAACGAAAACGCAAAGAAGCTGGCTCCAAATAGCAGCCCGATTGTGGAGAGAAAATGGCCGAGTCGCATTCCGTACCGCCTGTCGTAGTGGGGATCGCGCCTCCTTCAGTATAGAGACCCCGATAGACAGGCTGTTCGCGCGCCGTTACGCACTTCCGGGAAAACGTGATACATTCCAGAACTTGAGGCGCCACTTCTGCTTTAATGGCGGCCGCTGCGAGAATAAAGAAATCCCGGAGAGGAACCCATGCTCAAGTCCACCTTCCATCTGCTGGCCCCCGCTGCCTTCGCCGCCCTGCTGGCCGGCGCCAGTGTTGCCTCTGCAGAGGAACTCGAAATTCCTGTGGGCGAACAGGGCAAGGAAACTTATATAGAGAACATACGCGGCCTGAAGAAGGATGAGGTAACCGCCCGCCTCGGCGAGCCGCTCGGTATTCAGGGCCCCATTGGCGACCCGGCCATTACCCGCTGGGAATATCAGGATTTTTACGTCTACTTCGAGTGGGACACGGTACTGCACACCGTTCGCAAGCCCCAAGGTTAAATCCCCTGCGGCCTGTCCCCAGCCGCACCCTTATCTTCTCGGCAGCTGTACTCAGCAGCAGCAGCCTTTTGGTGCCGCCGTCGGCGGCACCTCCCCTCTCGAACTCTCTTTAACCACAGATCTCGCGAAAGCCCGCCGCCATGAAGGGGATCATCCGGTCATAGGCGGATTTGAAATTATGGGACTCGCAGGCGCCGTTCGACAGGATATCGATCCGACCGGTATCGGCGAAGGTCAGTGATAGCGCACCGGATAGGTTGTGGTAACACCAGAAAATATCTTTTGCCGGTGCATCAGGGAAGCAACGCTGCATGGCAGCGGTAAATTCCCGTACCAGCTTGTCGAAGTGCTTACCGATCATTTTCTTACCCCAGACCGGTGAGTTGTTCACATAGGCCACCAAAGCGCAGTAATTGCGCCAGCCCCGATCCTCACTCTCTTGAGCGATCTCCAGTGGCCGCAGAAAGGCCTCGATCACTTTCTCAATGGGCGGCGGATTTGGGGCCGCTTCAGCCTCAGCAGTGCGCAGCGCATCCAGACGAGCGCGGTTGAGAATTTCACCGCGCCTTTTGAGTACAGCGTCAAAGAGCTGCAATTTGGGGCCGAAGTAATAACTGGTCAGGGCCACGTCGACTCCGGCGAGCTTGGCAATCTGGCGCAACGTGACGCCATCGAAGCCGGATGTGGCAAACAGCTCTTCAGCGGCGTCGAGTATCTTCTCGCGGCGCTCCTGGCTTTTTGGTGCAGCCTCCACGCCACGGCGCGATTTCGAATCCACAGTAACTTCGGCCATTGATCTGCCCACTCCTCAATCAGAGCCCAAGAATACTGCAGCACTTGACACTTCAACAAGCGTTGAATCTAATCATCGTCACGCCCCCGCGATAGCGGAACAAGCATTGACCATAACGATAAAAGGGGTGAGCGATGAGTGCCGAGCTATTCAAGTATCTGTGCCTGGCGGCCTATGGTGTGGCGACACTGTGGCTTTCCTGGATTGGAATGCGCAAGACCCGCAATATCCGGGGCTTTGCCATCGGCAACCGGGATATGAATCCCTACCTGATCGGCATTACGACGGCGGCCTCAGTGGCTTCAACGGCCACCTTCGTCATCAACCCGGGCTTTGTTTACGTGCATGGGGTCTCCGCCTTTATTCACTACGCGGTGGCGGGAGGTGCCGGTATCATCACTGCCCTGCTGGTACTCACCCGACGCTTCCGGGCCCTGGGTGAGGCGGGTGGAGCCATCACCGTGCCGGACTGGATTTACCGTCGCTACCAGAGCCGCTCGCTCGCCCTGTTCTTCGCCCTCATCAACCTGATGTCCCTGGCGTTTGTGGTACTCATTCTCGTGGGTTGCAGCCTGCTGCTCGCACAACTGTTTCCAATCAGCCAGCAAACCGCACTGGTACTCATCGCTTTGTTTGTTTTCAGTTACGTGCTGATGGGGGGAACCTACGCTCACGCCTATACCAACACGCTGCAGGGCGTGATGATGCTGGCCATCTCCGTGCTCATTTTCGTCACCGGCTGGCGCTATTTCGAAGGCGCCCCCATCGAGGCACTCGGCACTGTCAGCCAGAACTTTGCCGCCTGGGCAAACCCGGACAGCGAACTCTACTTCAGCTTTTTCTCGGTATTCGGCAGCGGCTTCCTCATTACCTTCGCCCTGATGCTGCAACCCCACATCCTTACCAAGATGCTGTATCTCAAAGAGGATGGCGACGTGAACCGCTTTGTCGGCACCACGGCGGTGGCCATCGTCTGCTTTATGCTGATGCTCTTTGTCGGCTTTTACGCCCGCCTGAACGGCCTCGAAGTCCCGCAACAAGACGCTGTAGTGGCGAGCTACATCGCCGCCGAGTTCGGCGCCAGTGAAACGTGCCGGTACCTGCTCGCCTTCATCGGTATCACGCTGCTGGCCGCGGGTATGTCGACACTGGATGGAATTCTCGTTGCCCTCTCCGCAATGGTCGTTCGGGACATCTACCAGCCACTCTCCGGCGGCCGCCCTTTCCAGGAAGGACGCGGACTCATGCTTTCCAGAGTGGTGCTGGTGATCATCGGTATCATCGCCGTCTGGATGGCTTACGATCCCCCACCCCTGGTGGGCCTCTTCGCCCAAAAGGGTGTTTACGGACTCGGCGCCGCCTCGCTGGTGCCGGTGCTCTTCGGAATTCTCTGGAAGAATGCTGCCCCAGCCTGGCAGGTGGGGAGCGCTGCGATTATCGCCCTCGCCGCCCACCTTCTGTTCACCTTCGTGGCGGGGGTTTCCAATCCGTCCATCTCCGCCGCCTACGGCATCCTCATCTCAGTGGGCTATTTCCTGATACTACAACTCTGGCGACTGGCTCGCGCGTCGAGACAGCAGCCAGTCTCAACAGGCGCGTAAACCAGCACGACTTTCAACAGCTGATGAAAAATGCCTTGACACTTCAACAGCCGATGAGTTTTCCTAAGAGCGAATTCAACAACTGTTGAGTTTCAGCGGCGGCAAGCCGTACTCACCGCCCTGATCGATAACGATAAAAATGCGATGAATGAGGGATCACCCGTGAGCCAAACAAAACATCATTTCCTAAAACCTCTGGCTGCCGCTGTGGGCATCAGCTTCACCGTGGGAGCAATCGCCCAGGAGTCCGACAAGACCGGCGCTCTGGAAGAGGTCGTCGTCACCGCACGTAAGCAGGCCGAGAACCTGCAGAAGGTTCCGGTGGCGGTGACGGCATTGAGCGAGTCGCAGATGCAGGAACTGGGTATTACCCGCCTGGATCAGGTCGCCAAGCAGACACCCAACGTCACTCTGGAAGCCAGCCGCGCCACCAACTCTACGCTGACAGCCTATATCCGCGGCGTCGGCCAGCAGGATCCGCTGTGGGGTTTTGAGCCGGGCGTAGGGGTCTACATTGACGACATCTACTTTGCCCGCCCGCAGGCCGCCCTGCTCGACGTCTACGACGTGGCCCGTATCGAGGTACTGCGCGGCCCGCAGGGATCCCTGTATGGCAAGAACACCATCGGCGGCGCGATTAAATACGTGACCAAGAGCGTTCGTGACAGCTCCCCGCTTTCCGTCAAGGCCGCAGTAGGCAGCTACAACCAGCGCGACCTGAAAGTCTCGGCAAACACCGAGGTGGTTGCCGACAAGCTCTGGATCGGCGGCGCCGTGGCCAGCCTGAACCGGGACGGCTTTGGCGAGTATATGGGCCCGGTCAACGAGGGTGAGGAGAACTACAACAAAGACTCCCTCGCCTATCGCATTTCAGCCGAGGCCCAGCCCACGGAGAGTTTTGCCGTGCGCCTCGACATGGACAAGACCAATGACGATTCCAACAATCGTGGTGGTCATCGCATTTCCGATGAATTCGTCACCGGCGCCGCGCCACTGGACAATGTTTTCGACACGCGCTCCGGTATCGACCCAAACCAGGAAGTCGTCAACGAGGGCGCTTCACTGACATTGACCTGGGATGTTTCAGACTCAATGGTGCTGAAGTCCATCACTGCCCAGCGCGAGGGAAGTACTCTTACCAGCATCGACTTCGATAATCAGCAGCTGAGCCTTGTGGAAGCTCCGCAGGCTCGTTATACGGACGAGCAGTTCAGCCAGGAGCTGCAACTGACATACAGCGGCGATCGTTTCAGTGGTGTCGCTGGCTTTTATTATTTCGATGGTGAAGCCACCGGTGCTTTTGATCTCGATGTATTTAAGTCCCTCTTTGCCGACGGTGCGGGCAATCCGCTGATCGGCACCCGTACCATCGGTGGTGTGAGCACCAAGAGCACCGCGCTCTACGCCCAGGGCACCTACGCCCTCAATGATCAGTGGTCAGCAACGGTTGGCGGTCGCTACACCAAGGATGAAAAGTCGACCGACTCTTTCTTCTCGTCATATAACGCCACAGCAGGGCTAGGCGACTTCAATAACCAGATCGTGGCTTCAGACTTCACCCGCGAACCGGAGTGGAGTGAATTCTCCCCCCGTGTAGGGGTCGAGTACGATCTCAATCAGGACGTGATGCTGTTCGCCTCCTTTGCCGAGGGCTTCAAGAGCGGCGGTGTCGACCCGCGGGCGAACCTGTTGGGCAACCCCAACTCCGGCGACCCCTTCGACCCGGAAACCGTTGGCACCATGGAACTCGGCATGAAGAGCCAGCTGCTCGACGGTCGTCTGCGCCTGAATGTGACCCTGTTCGATAACGACTACGATGATCAGCAGGTAACCACCAGCATCCTGATCGACAGCGATGGCGACGGCAACGCGGAGAGTTTCGCCGGACAGGTGGTAAATGCGGGTAAGGCCAGTGCACAGGGGCTTGAAATCGAATCCATTGCCGCGCTGACCGACAACCTGCGGGTGAACTTCACCTACGGCTACATCGACGCTGAAATCGAGGAATTTATTACCATCGATCCGGCCACGCTGGCACCGGTCAACATTGCCGATCAACGCGTGGTCTCGAACACTCCCGAAAACACCATTAACCTCGGCATTTCCTACGATACAGAGATGTTCGGTGGCCAGCTGATGCTAAATACCAATGCCTCTTATCGCAGCGAGATCTTCCTGTTCGAAACAGAATCCCCCATCGACCAGGAAGGCTACACCGTGGTGGATGCGAACGCGCTCTGGGTTAGCCCCAGCGAACAATGGACCGTGGGGCTGCACGGCAAAAACCTGGCCGACGAGGAGTATCGTGTAGCCGGTTATAACTTCCCAACGCTCGCCAACAGCATCATCGGTTACTACGGCGACCCGAGAATGATCACAGCTTCTCTCTCCTATCAGTTCTGATCATTCACCTGCTTGCGCGGGGGTAACACCCCGCGCGTTTTTGAGGTACCCGATCCATGACCAGTTATCACGAAATTCGTTTCCACAGCGAGGACGGACTGACCCTGTACGCCCGGGACTATGTCCGCGCGGCCACCGAACAGGCACCTGTTGTGCTCTGCCTGCACGGATTGACCCGCAACTCTGCCGATTTTGAAGACCTCGCCCTGCACCTGGCGGAAACCTACCGAGTGGTTGTGCCAGACCAACGCGGACGCGGCCTGTCAGACTGGGACAGCGATCCCGATCACTACCAGCTGCCCACTTACGTTGCCGATACATTGGCACTACTCCGGCATCTCGATATCCAAAAGGTTGCCATTATCGGCACCTCCATGGGCGGGTTAATGGCTCTGCTGCTGAAAGGCAGCCATCCCGAAATGGTCGAGGCTGTCGTGCTCAACGATGTGGGCCCAGAGATTGACCCGGCCGGCCTCGCGCGGATTCGCGGCTATGTCGGTAAAACCAAACCGGTCCAGAACTGGGCAGACGCCGCCGCTACAGTCGAGCTTCTCAACAGGGTGGCCATGCCGGATTACGGCGGCGCGGACTGGGCGCGAATGGCGCGCCGACTCTACCGGGAAGATGACAGCGGCATACCCGTGCTGGCCTATGACCCGGCTCTGGCGGCACCCATGGAGCAGGATATCAGTGCCGCCGTGCCGCCGGATCTCTGGCCATTGTTCCAGGGCCTCGATGACATACCGGTCCTCGCACTCCGGGGCGAGCTGTCCGATATCCTCTCAAAGGACTGTTTCAGCACCATGCAGCAGCGTTTGCCGGGACTGATGGCGGTAACCGTGCCCGGGCGGGGTCACGCTCCGGACCTCAGCGAACCGGTAGCCGTCGAGGCGATTGATCAGTTCCTCGCAACGTTCGGTGGAGGTCGTTAATGCAGCCGGACACCGTACTGATTACCGGAGGGGCGCACACACGCTTCGGTCCCCACTGTGAAAAGGACAGGGAAACCGGGAAGCGTATCGACACCTACCCCCAGGAACAGATGCTGGCAGACGTTGTCGACGGGGCTCTCACCGGGGCAGACCTGGACGCCGCGACGATCGATGCGGTTTACGTTGGCAGTTGCTCTCCCGGTGCATTCTCCCATCAGGAATTGCTAGCACCACTCGCGCTCGAGCGATGTTCCGCATTGCGATTCAAACCCGTACACCAATCCACTGCAGCCTGCGCCTCGTCATCTGCAGCACTGCATGCTGCAGCTGACGCGCTGCAATCCGGTCGAATTCAAGCTGCTCTGGTGGTGGGCATCGAGAAGATGAGCCTGCTCAGTACACCGCAGGTTACTGAGGTGCTGGGCCGTTGTTCATACTGGCCCGAGGAGTCCTCCACGGGCATGACCTTCCCCGGCCTCTTCGCCACACTCGGCGAGCACTACAGGCAATACAATGGCATTAGTCCGGAGCGCTACCGCGAGATGCTCGCCACGGTGGCCGCCACCAATTATCGGCGTGGGATCCGTAATCCCCTGGCCCAGTTTGGCCCCGGAAGCCTTGCCGAGACTGCGGCACTCACCAGCGCTGCAGCCATCCTGGAGCTTCCCGAAGAGAAAAACCCGCTGATCGCAGCACCGTTGCGGCTACACGACTGCTCCCCCATTAGCGATGGCGCAGTGGCCCTGGTGCTGGTACGGGGGGACAGCGGCCTCAAGGGCCAGCATGCCGCCGCACTGCGCGGACGCGCCATCTCCACAGACTACCTGCCGCTATCCCGGCGCCCTGCCCTGCACAAGCTAGAGGGCGCACGGGAATCGGTCCTCCGGGCTTACCGGGAAGCCGGCATCTCCGCCGGCGATCTGGACCTGGCAGAGGTGCACGATTGCTTCACCAGCAACCAGCTGCTCTGCATAGAAGCACTGGGTCTGAGTGATGAGGGATGTGCCGGCGAAGATTATCTTGCCGGGGAACACGACAAGGACGCCCGCTGCCAGATCAATCTGTCCGGGGGACTGAAATCCAAGGGCCATCCTGTCGGCGCGACCGGTGCATCCATGCATTATTTCGCCTACCGCCAGCTGACCGGTCAGGCGGTGGGCACGGCTCATCCCGGGAACCCGGAACTCGCGGCGGTGCTGAATATCGGCGGCAGCGGCGTCGTCAATTGCACCACCATTCTGCAGGCCGTGTGAACAGACAATAAGCAGGAAAATAACAATGACAGTTCATTCGCTGAGAGACATCCATTGCTGGACTACGCCCCAGGTGCTGGCGCACTGGGCCGAGCAGGCTCCAGGTAAAACCGCGGTCACCTTTATCGATGGACCAAGTTTCACCTACGGCGAGATCTACCTTCGCTCTCGGCAAATCGCAGCGGGGCTTCGCAAGGCGCAGATAGAAGCGGGAGTGAAGGTTGCCACCCTGCTTCCCAACGCACCGGAATTCTGCGAACTCTGGTGGGGTTGTCATCAGGCCGATACGGTGCTCGTTGGGCTCAATACCGAGCTTCTCGGAAGCTTTCTCGCCCATGCACTGAACCTCAGTGAGGCCCGGGTACTGGTGTGCA